>NZ_RHJM01000016.1:0-134988 GCF_004212315.1 Escherichia sp. E10V5 | reverse complement strand
ACTGCCAGGCATCAAATAAAACAAAAGGCTCAGTCGGAAGACTGGGCCTTTTGTTTTGTCTGTCGTCCGTCCTGAATAGCGTAGGCAGTAAAAACCACCTGATGTGGTTCTGACTAAGAAATAAAAACCCTACCATTCCCTTGTATACGCCAGATGCTCGCCCATTTCCATACGACAACCTCACCTGAAATCCTTCCTGGTCATCCAGAATAATCATTCCCCTGCTAACTAAATTCGCAGTTATGGTTGCACAAACATCGGTAACAAATGTATAACATCTGTCTTACTAAATAATAAACAACATTGGCCGACAAAAGCATCGGATTATGGCAGGAGAAATATTGGCATGGCAGAAAGCACTGTAACGGCAGACGACAAACTGACAAGTAGTGATACTCGTCGCCGCATCTGGGCAATAGTAGGGGCCTCTTCAGGTAATCTGGTCGAGTGGTTCGATTTTTATGTCTACTCATTCTGTTCCCTCTACTTTGCCCACATTTTCTTCCCTTCTGGTAACACTACCACTCAATTACTGCAAACAGCCGGTGTTTTTGCTGCGGGCTTTCTGATGCGTCCAATCGGTGGCTGGCTATTTGGACGCATAGCCGATAAACATGGTCGTAAAAAATCAATGCTGTTATCGGTGTGTATGATGTGTTTCGGATCTCTGGTTATTGCCTGCCTCCCTGGTTATGAAACTATCGGTACCTGGGCTCCGGCATTATTGCTTCTCGCGCGTTTATTCCAGGGATTATCTGTTGGTGGAGAATATGGCACCAGCGCCACTTATATGAGTGAAGTTGCCGTTGAAGGACGCAAAGGATTCTATGCTTCGTTCCAGTATGTCACGCTAATTGGCGGTCAGCTGCTGGCCTTACTGGTGGTGGTTGTTCTACAACATACTATGGACGATTCTGCTCTTAGAGAGTGGGGATGGCGCATTCCTTTTGCGTTAGGAGCGGTGTTAGCCGTTGTGGCATTGTGGTTACGTCGTCAGTTAGATGAAACTTCACAACAAGAGACGCGAGCGTTAAAAGAAGCGGGGTCAATGAAAGGATTATGGCGCAATCGCCGTGCATTCATCATGGTTCTCGGCTTCACTGCTGCGGGTTCTCTTTGTTTCTATTCCTTTACCACCTATATGCAGAAATATCTGGTGAATACTGCGGGAATGCACGCTAACGTAGCAAGCGGCATTATGACTGCGGCATTGTTTGTATTTATGCTCATTCAACCGTTCATTGGCGCGCTGTCAGATAAGATTGGACGCCGAACCTCAATGTTATGCTTTGGCTCTTTGGCCGCTATTTTTACCGTCCCCATACTATCAGCATTGCAGAACGCCTCCTCTCCTTATGCCGCTTTTGGTCTGGTGATGTGCGCCCTGCTGATAGTGAGTTTTTATACATCAATCAGTGGAATACTGAAGGCTGAGATGTTCCCGGCGCAGGTTCGCGCATTAGGTGTTGGTCTGTCATATGCGGTCGCCAATGCTATATTTGGTGGTTCGGCGGAGTATGTAGCGTTGTCGCTGAAATCGATAGGAATGGAAACGGCATTTTTCTGGTATGTGACATTGATGGCCGTGGTAGCGTTTCTGGTTTCTTTGATGCTGCATCGCAAAGGGAAGGGGATGCGTCTTTAGTGATGCGCTATTTGCCAGACGGTATAGCCGGTAGTTGCACCGGCTATATCCCAGGCAAAATCCTTCCAGCTCCAGCCGCTCCCCTCAGGGCGGCTATCCCAAAGCTCTTTTGACACTCCCAGCCCTACAGAGAACACCAGCCCGAACATCGCGCTGCGGTCGCGGCTCATCCCCTGATGTTGCGCGTATTCATTTCCTGCGGCGGAAAGCATCGCCGAGGCGATAAAGTGTTGAGCTTTATCCTCCCCGCTCCAGCTATCGTTAGCCATATGGCTGCATCCAGAAAGTAACAATAGCGAACAGACAAAAAGAATACGCAACGCGGCCTCCAAAAAACAAACCCCGTACAGGACGGGGTTCAGATTACAGGATACGGCTAATTAATCGGTCGATGCGGATGCGGCGCAAACGGCGGATAAGTTTGCGAACTTTTACCGGGTAATCGGCAATACTTTGCAGATCGCGGTAGTGCTTAACAATGGTGGTATGCTCGCGGATCAGAGCCAGTTCTTTTTCACGCTGCGGCGCAAGCTCCAGTTGTGGATCGTGGATCAAAATGGCGTTTTCCAGATCCAGACGCCAGGCGCGTGGGTTCAGGTTATTACCGGTTATCAGCATCCACTTATCATCAACCCACATTCCTTTCAGGTGATAAGTATTATTGTCATCTTTCCACAAACGGACCACTAACTGGTCAGTATTGACGTAATACTGCAAACGACTCAGGAAGCGACGCAAATTAATCTCATAAAGATAAGGCAACGCGCCAATTATCTTGAATGGCTCATCTTCCGGAATATAGAAGTCATTCGCGGTTTTATCACCAACGATAATTTCGACCTTTTTCCCTTCACGCAGCACCTGGATGATATTGCGCACCAGGATTGCCGGCAGGTTGAAGTATGGCGTACAGATAGTCAGTTTCTGTTCTGCACAGGGCATCAGATGGAAAATGGTCTTGTTCAACAGACTCGATTTCCCCAGCCCCACTAGCGGCGTTACGGAAAGCTGATCGTTGTCGGCATCTCCCTGGAAATGATAAGCGGCATCGCGCAGCTCCTGGCGGAACAGGCGAATGTCGTTCTTGATTTCCGGGCTTTTTGGGCGATGTTCATCATCCAGACGGTTAACACCGCGACCATTCATAATATTCTGCGTAACCCATTCAAACATAATGTCTGACATCTTGCGGTTACGAATCAGATGGTAACGGTCGTAGCGGTATTTATCGTGCTGATGCAGATAAACATCGTTCAGGCTGGCACCGCTGTAAAGTACGCTATCGTCGATGATAAAGCCTTTAAAATGCAGAACGCCCAGGGCTTCACGGGTATTGATGGGTACGCCATAAACCGGAACATCTACGCCCGGATTTTCCTGCGCCATGCGGCAGTACCAGTCAGCGTTAGTGTTAGATGCCGCAGCGCCAATGCGTCCACGTTGCGCACGATGCCAGTCGACCAGCACCCGCACATCCAGTTCCGGACGCTGCCGTTTAGCCTCATATAGCGCGCTCAGAATGCCTTTGCCACCATCATCCTGTTCGAGATACAGGGCGACAATGCAAATGCGCTGCTTCGCGCTGGCTATTTTTTCCAGCAGCGTCTCCCGGAAGTCGGCGGGAGCGTAAAAGAAATCGACATCATCAACTGATTGAGAAATCTTGGGTAGTTGGGCAAGGTGTTGTTGATGTTTATTACGCTTAAATTTTGACAACATCACAGTGCATTTCTTCTCTGTTCATTGAAGGGTCCTCTGTGCAATGCAGACGACATAAGCGGGCAATAATAACACCAGTCCCGATTAAGTGGTCAACATTTCCAGTACCTTACTCATGATTCCTCGCGCTGGGCAAGATTTAGCGTAAGCCCAACGATCCCCTCTTCGAGCTGGATATCGACGTTAAACCCGAGCTTGCGGGCCAGCGCCACCATGCCACGATTGTTTGGCATCGTAATACCATTCAGACGTTGCAGTCCGTGATCTCGCGTATAGGTAATCAACTTTTCCATTAAGCGTCGACCTAAGCCTAACCCTTTGAGATCCGAGCGAACCAGTACAGCAAATTCGGCATCGATGTTATCAGGATCGGAAATCGCACGCGTGACGCCGAGGATCTCTTCCGTTTGATCAATACGTCGCACCGCCACAAACGCCATTTCCCGATCGTAGTCGATCTGCGTCATGTTAGCTAAATCTTCATGGGTGAATTCATTGATCTCGCTAAAATAGCGGTAATAAAGATCTTCTTTGGTGACTAGCGAAATAAATTGCTGAAGCTGTGGCTCATCTTCTGGCAAAATCGGGCGGAACAAGCAACGTTCACCGTTTTTCAATTCCACCCACTCTTCCAGCTGATGCGGGTACGGGCGCACTGCCAGCCGACTCTCGCTATCGCCTTCAAACGGCGCGATATCCAGCGTGACATCCAGCGCGGTAAATTCACTGCCAGAAGCCAGCAAAGGATGAATATCCAGACGCTGAATTTCCGGGCAATCGACAATCAAGTTGGAAACCTGCACCAGAAGCTGGCTCAAGCCTGCAACATCCAATGGACGCAGTGCACTGCGCGCACGAATCTTTTTACTTTTTATTCCCTGAATGACCAGATAACGGGCCAGGTTCATGTTCAGCGGCGGTAATGCGACGACGGCTTGATCTTCTGGACGCCACTCCACACCGCCTTCACCAAGCATGATCAACGGTCCGAAAACCGGATCCTGCTCGACCACTACCCGCAACTCCTGGGCGCCAGCACGGTTAGCCATACTTTGCACCAGCAGACCGTGGATCCGCGCCTGCGGCCAGGCCATTTTTACGCGATCGAAAATAGCGTTCGCGGCTTGCTGGACTTCATTGGCTGTACGCAGGTAGAGCATGACGCCCTGAACTTCCGATTTATGTGGAATATCCGGCGAACGCAATTTCAGTGCCACAGGATAACCAATCTGTTCAGCAATATGCACCGCTTCGGTGCTGTCGCTGGCAATCCAGGTGGGAAGCGTGTTCATGCCATACGCTTGCAGGATGGGCTGAACTTCATGGGTATCGAGCGACGTTGCTCCTTCGGCAATCGCCTGTTGCAACAGAAGATGCGCTTCTGCGGTATTAGAGGTCAGATTGCTGGGCAGTGCCGGCGTTTCGCGTAGTTGCTTCTGGTTACGTCGGTACTCCACCATATGCATAAAAGCGGTGATGGTTCCTTCCGGAGTGCGGTAGGTCGGCAGCCCGGCTTCGCTGAATAAACGTCGCGCCTCCTGCGAGGAGTGTTCGCCGCACCAGTTCGTCAGCAGAGAGACATACTTGCTGCGAGGGTGATGCTTTACCGCTTCAATTAATGCCAGCGCGCTTTCTGTGGCGGGAGCGGCAGCACTGGGTGAATGAATAACCATCAGCGCATTAAAATCCTGGCTGTGGAGCAGAATATCCAGCGTTTTAATATAGTGCTCACTGCTGGCGTCATCGCGCAGATCGAGCGGGTTAGAGATTACTACATGTTCTGGCAGCGCATTGCGTAGCTTCTGGCAGGTTTCTTCGCTTAGCGTTGCCAGCTTGCCATTGCGTGACCATAAGGCATCTAGCGCCAGCGCAGCAGGCGCGGCACCGTTGCTGATAATCATCAGTCGGTCGCCACGCAATGGGCGCATATGGCTAAGGGTTTCCACTGCCGAAAACAGTTCGTGAGTGTCCTGCACTCGTAATAAACCGGCACGCTGAATAGCCGCATCCCATGCCGGGTCCATTCCTGCCGTCGTGTTGAGCAGTCGCTGTGCTGCCGGGCTACGTCCGCTTTTAATTACCAGAATCGGTTTATTACGCGAGGCACTACGGGCCGCCGAAACAAAGCGTCGCGCGTCGCTTAACTGTTCGAGATAGAGCAGGATGGCGCTGGTTTTACTGTCGCGCGCCAGATAGTCGAGCAATTCATCAACGTCGATATCCAGGCTGTCGCCGAGCGCAATAAAGTAGGAAAAGCCCATCTCACGCTGTTGCGCCCAGTCGAGGATGGTGTTGGAGACGGCAGCCGATTGCGAAATAAACGCCAGCTTGCCGCGTTTAATCGGCACAGGCGAAAAGCTGGCATTCAGACCTTGCCACGGCGCCAGTAATCCCAGACTGTTTGGTCCAAGCAGGCGCATGTTATGGCGCTGGGCGCAGGCGCGGAGATCTTCGTGTTGCGATGTCGGGGCAGAAAGAATAATGCAGGTTTTACAGCCTTTTTCGCCGAGTTCTTCCAGAAGCGCCAGATTGCGGCTGGCATTTGTACACAGCACAGCAAGGTCGGGCGTAAATGGCAGACTGGCGATATCCGGCCAGGCCAGTACGCCTTGTACCGCTTTCCAGGCCGGCGTCACCGGTAACACCGGTCCGTTAAAGCCTCCCGCCAGCAGGTTACGCATCATCAGGTAACCTGCGCGATTGGGTTTCATCGATGCGCCAATTACCGCAATCGATTTTGGTCGCAGTAGTGCTTCCAGTCCTCGCTGACTCATACCGGTCTCCCGCAGAAGTGACCGAATGATTTTAAACGCTTTCTAACTGTTCTGCTGTGATACTACCCAGATGTTGCGTTTTTCCTGCCAGATAGCGTGTTTTAAAGCGAGTGAAATGCTCGCCTAAGCTGGCCGCAGCCCTGGTATCGCCCGCCATATCTAAAAGTGCGATAGCCACTTCAGCGGTACAATATTGGCCTTCAGCCTGGGCTTCACGCAGGCGATAGGCAGAAAGCCGGGAAAGATCGACGGAAATGACGGGGAGATTATCCAGATACGGACTTTTACGAAACATCTTGCGCGCTTCCGGCCAGGTACCATCGAGCATGATAAACAGCGGTGGCTTACCGGAAGGCGGGGTGAAGATCACTTCCCGGTGCTCATCAGCATATGAGGCGGGAAAGACCACCATTGGTTGATAATCCGGGTTTTGCACCAGAGCCAGCAGTTCTTGTGATGGTTCGGTACGCGACCATTGAAACGCAACGGTATCAGGTAAAATATCAGCAATCAGACGCCCGGTGTTACTTGGCTTCATTGGCTCGGTGTCGAACATCAGCAAACAGAAGCGACTTTTTGCTTCCGCTGGGGTAATTGTCGAACAGAGACATAATTTCTCTGGCAAAAGACAGCGTTGGCAGCGACGAACGCGATTACCGCGGGCAAGAAAAGGACGTGTTGCGCGCGCAATACGTTTGGCGCGTAACTGGAGAACAGCGTTTTCGGTCATAAGAGAGCGTCGAAAAAACGCCATTGTCGCAGAGGAGAAAACGGGGCACAAGATGCGCCCCGGTAAGATTAAAGAGATTCGTTCAGCCAGCTGTCGAACGGCGCTTTCGGTACTGCGCCATTAAGCATGTCGACAACCTGACCATTTTTGAAAATCATGATCGTCGGAATACTGCGAATACCAAAGCGGCTGCTTAATTCACGTTCAGCTTCGGTATTCACTTTCACAAAGCGCACTTTACCGCTACGCTCTTGCGCAACATCTTCAAAAATTGGCGCGAAGTTACGGCAGGGGCCGCACCACGGCGCCCAGAAGTCGATCACCACAGGTAGATCATCTTTCAGCAATTTGTCGAGCGTTTCACCGGTCGCATTAATCACCTTTCCGTCAAACAAGTCGTGACCGCAGCGTCCGCATTTTGCCGCATCTTCGATCCGATCGTCGGGAATGCGATTGATGGCCTGACAATGGGTACAAACGGTATTCATAACTAACCTCGGGATGAGTAAGGAGACTTATCGGCAACGACGCCGGTATGTTTCTAATATGTTACATATTATCGGTAACATTGTTCTAGACAACAATCTGTTTTATTCAATGGGTATGATAGACGTAGGCTTTGGAACGAAATCATGGCGAACCGCGCGCACTTCGGGTAATCTGCGCGCTTCGCGCAGCGCTGGTGGAGAAAAGCATGAACGATGAAATGAAAAGCAAAAGCGGCAAGGTCAAAGTGATGTATGTCCGCAGTGATGATGATTCTGATAAACGTACCCATAACCCGCGTACCGGGAAAGGGGGCGGGCGTCCAGGAAAATCTCGTGCCGACGGTGGCCGTCGCCCCGCCCGCGATGACAAACAGAGTCAGCCCCGTGACCGCAAGTGGGAAGAGTCGCCGTGGCGCACAGTTTCCCGCGCGCCTGGTGATGATGCGCCGGAAAAGGCCGATCACGGTGGCATCAGTGGTAAAAGTTTTATTGATCCGGAAGTGTTGCGTCGTCAGCGTGCGGAAGAAACCCGCGTCTACGGCGAAAACGCATGTCAGGCACTGTTCCAGAGCCGTCCGGAAGCAATTGTTCGCGCCTGGTTTATCCAGAGCGTAACGCCACGTTTTAAAGAAGCATTGCGCTGGATGGCGGCAAACCGCAAAGCGTACCATGTGGTGGATGAAGCTGAACTGACAAAGGCGTCAGGTACGGAGCATCACGGAGGCGTGTGCTTCCTGATCAAAAAGCGTAACGGTACAACCGTGCAGCAGTGGGTAAGCAAGGCTGGTGCGCAGGATTGTGTACTGGCGCTGGAAAACGAATCTAACCCGCATAACCTGGGCGGTATGATGCGTAGCTGTGCGCACTTTGGCGTGAAAGGCGTTGTGGTGCAGGATGCGGCACTGCTGGAATCGGGGGCGGCTATCCGTACCGCAGAAGGCGGCGCAGAACATGTTCAGCCGATTACTGGCGACAACATTGTTGACGTGTTGGATGATTTCCGTCAGGCGGGCTACACCGTGGTGACCACTTCCAGCGAGCAAGGTAAACCGCTGTTCAAAACCAGTCTGCCAGAAAAAATGGTGCTGGTGCTGGGGCAGGAATATGAAGGGTTACCGGATGCCGCACGTGATCCGAACGATTTGCGCGTGAAGATTGACGGTACTGGCAACGTTGCTGGACTGAATATTTCTGTCGCAACTGGCGTTCTGCTTGGCGAATGGTGGCGTCAGAATAAAGCCTGATAAATCAGCCGGGTGGCAACTCTGCCATCCGGCATTTTCCCGCAAATTTACTCACTCTCTGCCGGTAATACAGGCATCCAGTCAATCGGCGTCTCGCCACGTTGTTCCAGCCACTGATTTGCCAGCACAAAATGGTTACAGCCAAAGAATCCACGATGCGCAGAAAGCGGTGACGGATGCGGTGCTTTCAGTACGTGATGGCGTTGCTTATCTATAATCGCCCCTTTCTTTTGCGCATGAGATCCCCACAACAAAAACACCACGCCTTCGCGATGCTGATTAATCAGGCTGATGACTTTATCAGTAAACGTCTCCCAACCGAGGCTGGCGTGGGAATGCGCCTGACCTGCGCGTACAGTCAATACGGTATTGAGCAGCAGAACGCCCTGACGCGCCCAGCTTTCGAGATAGCCATGCGCCGGGCGGGTAAAACCTGGAACGGTATTTTCCAACTCTTTATACATATTCAGTAATGACGGCGGAGTGGGGATACCGGGGCGAACAGAAAACGACAGGCCGTGAGCCTGTCCGGGGCCGTGATAAGGATCCTGGCCGAGAATCACGACTTTGACATCGCCTAACTCGGTATAACGAAAGGCGTTAAAAACATCTTTTTGTGGCGGATAGATAGTGATGCCGGATTGCCGCTCGCTGGCGACGGTCTGAAGGGTATTAAGAAAATAGGGTTGTTGCTTCTCTTCAGCCAGCACGTCATGCCAGGTTAATTCGTTAGCCATCTCGCTCTCCTGCGAATCTTCAATCCGCCTAGCTTAACTGCTTCTTTCTACAGAGCAAAATCAAGCTCATTTTATAGACATAATCGACTGTAAAAAAATGTAAATTGGTAAAATTTCACACCCGCATAAGTTGATGTAAAACAATAAAATCCACTTGCCTCCACACTTGGTGTGTGTTTTTTATTGATTTAAATCAAAGAATCAGGGGTCTTTGAGGAGTATATATACACTCAAGCAACAATGGTTTTACCAATTGGCCGCGACAGGCTGATCAAATCAAATAAATTTTGCCGGGGAGGCATCACATGATTACAGGTATCCAGATTACTAAAGCCGCTAACGACGATCTGCTGAACTCTTTCTGGCTGCTGGACAGCGAAAAAGGCGAAGCGCGTTGCATCGTTGCGAAAGCAGG
The DNA here is from genome assembly GCF_004212315.1 of Escherichia sp. E10V5. Lineage (NCBI taxonomy): Bacteria > Pseudomonadati > Pseudomonadota > Gammaproteobacteria > Enterobacterales > Enterobacteriaceae > Escherichia > Escherichia sp. E10V5. The sequence goes on along the minus strand of NZ_RHJM01000016.1, from coordinate 125,236 downwards.
TTTTGCAGAAGACGAAGTGGTTGCAGTAAGCAAACTGGGTGACATTGAGTACCGTGAAGTTCCAGTAGAAGTTAAACCAGAAGTTCGCGTAGAAGGTGGTCAGCACCTGAACGTAAACGTTCTGCGTCGTGAAACTCTGGAAGATGCAGTTAAGCATCCGGAAAAATATCCGCAGCTGACCATCCGTGTATCCGGTTATGCAGTTCGCTTTAACTCTCTGACTCCGGAACAGCAGCGCGACGTTATCGCTCGTACCTTTACTGAAAGCCTGTAAGGCTTAAGTAGCAAGTTACTAAGCGGAAGAGGGCGACCTCTTCCGTTTTTTTTCATTAATAGAAAATACGTACCGCGCAATAAACCAGCAACAGTGCCAGCACGATATTTAACTGGCGACCATACTGGCGAAACAATCGCTGAAACAGATGCCCCGCCAGCGCCCAGCACACATTGCCAAACGTCCCAATCATTGCCAGCAAAACGCTGACGCCAACTACCCAGCTTAACGCCTGCGTTTGCGGCAGGACAAACGTCGATAGTGCCGTAATGCCGTACAAAATGATTTTGACGTTCACAAACAGTAGCGCAAAGCTTGCCCAAAAGCTGATCGGTTTTGCCTGAAGCCCGTCTTCCTTTGTTGGGCTGGTAGCGATTTTCCACGCCAGCCAGACAATATATGCCGCCCCCGCCCAACTCAACAGATGCACTGCCGCCGGGTCAATAACAGCCAGTGAAAACGAAATTCCCGCGCACAGTAGCATGACGATTAAAAATCCCAGACTCATCCCCGCCAGTACGCGGGTACTCTGACGAAACCCATGCGACGTGGCAGAACTAAGGGTGAGAATATTGTTTGGTCCTGGCGTGAGGGCAGTAATCAGGGTGTAGGTCCAAAAAGCACTTAAAAGGGTCGGTGTCACTTGTTATCTCCTCTGTTTTGGTAGACAGTAGCCGACACAAAACATTTAAAAAAATGAATGTTTTCACATTCTAAGTTCGATATTTTCGATAGGTTTGGGATTATGGATCTGCGCCGTTTTATTACCCTAAAAACCGTGGTGGAAGAGGGTTCCTTTTTGCGAGCTTCGCAAAAATTGTGCTGCACACAATCGACGGTGACTTTTCATATTCAGCAGCTTGAGCAGGAGTTCTCGGTACAGTTATTTGAGAAAATTGGCCGACGGATGTGCCTCACTCGCGAAGGCAAAAAGCTGCTGCCGCACATCTATGAACTCACCAGAGTAATGGATACGCTTCGCGTAGCTGCCAAAAAAGAGTCGGAGCCGGACGGAGAACTGCGCGTTGTTTCGGGCGAAACGTTGCTCTCTTACCGTATGCCGGAGGTGTTGCAGCGTTTTCGGCAACGCGCACCAAAAGTGCGTTTATCATTGCAGTCACTGAACTGTTACGTGATTCGTGATGCACTACTGAATGATGAGGCAGACGTCGGCATCTTTTATCGCGTAGGGAATGATGATGCACTGAACCGACGTGAGTTGGGTGAACAATCGCTGGTGCTGGTGGCTTCACCGCAAATTGCAGATGTCGATTTTACTGAGTCGGGAAGACATAACGCCTGTAGTTTTATTATCAACGAACCACAATGTATCTTCCGCCAGATATTTGAGAGCACGCTTCGCCAGCAGCGGATCACGGTGGAAAACACCATAGAGCTTATAAGTATCGAAAGCATCAAGCGTTGTGTCGCGGCCGATATCGGTGTCAGCTACCTGCCACGCTTTGCGGTGGCAAAAGAACTTGCGAGCGGTGAATTAATTGAATTGCCCTTTGGCGAGCCGTCGCAGACCATTACAGCAATGTGCGCACACCATGCCGGAAAAGCGGTTAGCCCGGCGATGTACACTTTTATTCAGTGTGTTGAAGAGTGTTTTGTGGCTGGATAAAAAAATGCCGGGCTTAAACCCGGCATTATGATTACTCTTCTGTTGTTTGCGGTGGCACGCCCGTTCCGCTTGGTTTACGGCGCTTACCAATATTTTTGGTATCGCGATGGCGTTTTTTCACCCGCGGCTTCTCTTTCTCTTTAGCCTTTTTCTTCTCGGCGCGTTTTGCCAGTACTTTCTTAGATGGCTTGCCAGTCTGTTTCTCGCTTGGTGCACGCGTTTTCGGGCGTAACTCATCAATTACGCGAGCTTTAATTGGCTCTTCAATATAGCGACCAACTTTGCCCAGCAGCAGATGGTCATGAGCTTCCACCAGCGAAATTGCGGTGCCTTTACGACCGGCGCGAGCGGTACGACCGATACGGTGCAAATAAGTATCGCCACTGCGCGGCATATCGAAGTTAAAGACGTGGCTGACATCCGGAATGTCAATACCGCGTGCGGCAACATCGGTTGCAACCAGCACGTTTACGCGACCTTCGGTCAGGCGTTTAATCGCTTCATTACGTTTGCCTTGTACCATCTCACCTTCGAGATAGCAGTTGTTGATGCCTGCTTCGCGCAGCCAGTTTGCCAGCTCATGCACACGCTCACGCTTACGCACAAATACGATTGAGCGAGTCGCTTCAGGCTGTTTTAACAGATGCACCAGCAACGCGGTTTTATGCTCAAGATCATCGGCGCGGTAATACCACTGATGGATCTTTTTGCGCTCACGAGTGGAAGGATTAGCAGAAACTTCCACCGGATCTTCCAGCAGGCGCTCTGCAAAGTCCTGAATTGCATCGCCTTCCAGCGTTGCTGAAAAGAGCAGGGTCTGTTTACGCCAGCGCGTTTCGCCAGCAATATGTTCGATATCCTGAGCGAAGCCCATATCCAGCATACGGTCAGCTTCGTCGAGGATCAGCGTTTCAACCGCGCGGCAATCGAAGTTCTCTTCTTTTATGTATTGCAGCAGACGTCCGGTCGTGGCGACCACGATGTCCTGGTTTTCGCTGAAAACTTCTGCGTGGTTCATATAGGCCACGCCGCCGGTGATAGTGGCGATATCCAGATGCGTATGTTTCGCCAGTTCGCGGGCATGATCGGCCACCTGCATCGCCAGTTCGCGAGTTGGGGTGAGGATCAAAATACGCGGCGGACCGGATTTCTTACGTGGGAAATCGAGCAGGTGCTGCAACGCTGGCAGCAGATACGCCGCCGTTTTACCGGTGCCTGTCGGCGCAGAACCGAGTACATCACGGCCATCGAGCGCAGGCGGAATGGCGGCAGCCTGAATGGCGGTCGGGCGAGTGAAACCTTTATCCTGGAGGGCTTCCAGCAGGCTTTCGTCGAGTTCAAGTTCGGAAAAAGTCGTTACAGTCATGTTCTACCTCTGTGTGGGGCGCTGATTATAGACGTTACGGCTGCAATCTTCATCTGTTTGTATGGATATCGCTTCTCAGGTATTGTTCTTACCCGGTGCTATCGCCGTTTTTTCAGCAAGGTTTTATTTACATGTCACAGTCTACATCCGTGCTTCGTCGTAATGGATTTACTTTTAAACAGTTTTTTGTCGGCCACGAACGATGTGCGATGAAAGTGGGAACGGATGGAATTTTGCTTGGCGCATGGGCTCCGGTGGCTGGGGTAAAACGCTGCCTTGATATCGGCACTGGTAGCGGGTTGTTGGCACTGATGCTGGCGCAGCGAACCGATGACAGCGTGATGATTGATGCAGTTGAACTGGAAAGTGAAGCTGCAGCTCAGGCGCAGGAGAATATTAACCAGTCTCCGTGGGCAGAGCGGATTAATGTCCATACGGCAGATATTCAGCAGTGGATCACACAGCAGACAGCACGCTTTGATTTAATCATCAGCAACCCGCCGTATTATCAGCAGGGAGTGGAGTGTGCGACATCGCAGCGGGAACAGGCGCGCTATACCACCACGCTGGATCATCAATCCTTGCTGACCTGCGCGGCAGAGTGCATTACCGAAGAGGGATTTTTCTGCGTGGTACTGCCAGAGCAAATCGGTAATAGTTTTACGGAGCTGGCATTAAGCATGGGGTGGCATTTACGTTTGCGAACGGATGTGGCAGAAAACGAAGCGCGATTGCCGCATCGGGTGCTGCTGGCATTCTCCCCACTGGCGGGGGAGTGCTTTTGCGATCGCTTAGTGATTCGTGGGCCAGACCAGAACTATTCCGAAGCGTACACTGCGCTGACCCAGGCTTTTTATCTGTTTATGTAATGATTGACGGGGGAAAGGATCGATGGACCGGAATGCGTGAGCAGTTCCGGATAATCCAGCGTGAAATGCAACCCCCGACTCTCCTTACGCATCATTGCACAGCGAACAATCAACTCGGCAACCTGCACCAGATTACGCAGTTCCAGCAAATTATTTGATACGCGGAAGTGTGCGTAATATTCGTCTATTTCCTGTTGCAACATATTGATACGCCGCAGAGCGCGCTCAAGGCGTTTTGTTGTGCGCACAATACCTACGTAATCCCACATAAACAGGCGTAACTCATGCCAGTTATGTTGAATCACCACCAGTTCGTCAGGATTCTCAACACGGCTTTCATCCCACGGCGGTAACGTACTGACGCCACGCGCATAAGGCATACGTTTTGTAATATCTTCCGCTGCCGACCAGCCATAGACCAGACACTCCAGCAAGGAGTTAGAGGCCATGCGGTTAGCACCATGTAAGCCCGTATAACTCACTTCGCCAATGGCATACAGGCCATCAACGTCCGTACGTCCATGATCGTCAACCATTACGCCGCCGCAGGTATAGTGCGCAGCAGGCACAATCGGCACCGGTTCTTTCGTGAGGTCAATACCCAACCCGAGCAACTTTTCATAGATCATCGGGAAATGCTGGCGAATAAATTCAGCGGGCTTATGGCTGATATCAAGGAACATACAATCCGCGCCGAGGCGTTTCATCTCATGGTCAATGGCGCGGGCGACAATATCGCGCGGGGCCAGTTCGCCGCGATCATCAAAATCAGGCATAAAACGTGTGCCGTCCGGGCGCTTCAAATAAGCGCCTTCGCCGCGTAAGGCTTCCGTTAACAGGAAATTCCGTGCCTGTGGATGGTACAGCGCGGTAGGGTGAAACTGATTAAATTCGAGATTGGCGACCCGGCAACCCGCACGCCAGGCCATGGCAATACCATCACCAGAGGAAATATCCGGATTGGTGGTGTACTGATAAACCTTCGACGCGCCGCCAGTTGCCAGCACCACCGCTTTAGCATGGCAAGTTTCCACGGTTTCTTTATTACGGTTCCACACCCACGCGCCGACAACTCGTTGCGTTCCAGGCAGGCCAATTTTGTCAGAAACAATCAGATCAACCGCATTGCTGCGTTCCAGCACACGAATATTCGGATGGTTCTGCGCCTTGCTCACCAGCGTGGTTTCTACTTCTCTGCCGGTGGCGTCAGCAGCATGAAGAATGCGACGGTGACTATGCCCACCTTCACGGGTCAGATGATAGCTTTCTTCGCCATTCGGCTGAACGTGGGTATCAAACAACACTCCCTGATCGATTAGCCATTGCACGCAGGAACGCGCGTTGCTGGCGACAAATTCAACCGCATGGCGATCGCAAATGCCGGCGCCAGCAATTAATGTGTCTTCCACATGCGAGTCTATGCTGTCAGTTTCATCAAACACGGCGGCGATTCCGCCCTGGGCATAAAATGTTGAGCCTTCCGTTACCGGGCCTTTGCTAAGAACGATGACCTGATGCTGGTCAGCCAGACGTAGTGCCAGTGAAAGCCCGGCTGCGCCGCTACCGATAATCAGCACATCACAAGAATGTTCAGGAAGAGTATTCATTTTGTTTGTTTAATTTACTAAACACGGTTTGGTCAGCATAGCATCACGTTGTGTAATTAAACACCTGCTATTTTAATATTTGTTACAATGGCTAAACAGGGAGATCCTGGACGGTGGAAAAAAGAGAAGTTGCTTGCTGGCGGAGGATTAGGTGGTGAAATAAAAAGGCCGTTGGGGTACTCTTCAGGCAGTTAAATGGGCATTTCTACACAGATAATGCGATGTTCAGATTCTGTAGACTTATAATGATAGATAATGATCCGTCTACAGCATGACAAACAAAAACAGATGCGTTACGGAACTTTACAAAAACGAGACACTCTAACGTTTTGCTTGCTCAAATTGCAGCTAATGGAGTGGCGTTTCGATAGCGCGTGGAAATTTGGTTTGGGGAGACTTTACCTCGGATGAGCGAGCAGTTAACGGACCAGGTCCTGGTTGAACGGGTCCAGAAGGGAGATCAGAAAGCTTTTAACTTACTGGTAGTGCGCTATCAGCATAAAGTGGCGAGTCTGGTTTCCCGCTATGTGCCGTCGGGTGATGTTCCCGATGTGGTACAAGAAGCTTTTATTAAAGCCTATCGTGCGCTGGATTCGTTCCGGGGAGATAGTGCTTTTTATACATGGCTGTATCGGATCGCTGTAAATACAGCGAAAAATTACCTGGTTGCTCAGGGGCGTCGTCCACCTTCCAGTGATGTGGATGCCATTGAAGCAGAAAACTTCGAAAGTGGCGGCGCGCTGAAAGAAATTTCGAACCCTGAGAACTTAATGTTGTCAGAAGAACTGAGACAGATAGTTTTCCGAACTATTGAGTCCCTCCCGGAAGATTTACGCATGGCAATAACCTTGCGGGAGCTGGATGGCCTGAGCTATGAAGAGATAGCCGCTATCATGGATTGTCCGGTAGGTACGGTGCGTTCACGTATCTTCCGAGCGAGGGAAGCTATTGATAACAAAGTTCAACCGCTTATCAGGCGTTGACGATAGCGGGATACTGGATAAGGGTATTAGGCATGCAGAAAGAACAACTTTCCGCTTTAATGGATGGCGAAACGCTGGATAGTGAGCTGCTTAACGAACTGGCTCACAACCCGGAAATGCAGAAAACCTGGGAAAGCTATCACTTAATCCGTGACTCTATGCGGGGTGATACTCCTGAGTTGCTTCATTTCGATATCTCATCGCGCGTGATGGCCGCCATTGAAGAAGAGCCAGTTCGTCAACCGACGATATTGATCCCAGAGGCCCAGCCTGCTCCGCATCAATGGCAGAAAATGCCATTCTGGCAGAAAGTACGTCCATGGGCGGCACAGCTTACCCAAATGGGCGTAGCGGCATGTGTATCGCTTGCAGTTATCGTTGGCGTCCAGCACTATAATGGACAATCTGAAACGTCCCAGCAGCCCGAAACACCGGTATTCAATACTCTGCCGATGATGGGTAAAGCCAGCCCGGTAAGTCTGGGAGTACCTTCTGAAGCGACCGCAAACAATGGTCAACAGCAGCAGGTACAGGAGCAGCGTCGTCGCATTAATGCCATGTTGCAGGATTACGAACTGCAACGTCGACTCCACTCCGAACAGCTTCAGTTTGAGCAGGCACAAACACAGCAAGCCGCTGTACAGGTGCCAGGAATTCAAACTTTAGGAACGCAATCGCAGTAATGAAGCAACTTTGGTTTGCCATGTCATTAGTGACAGGTAGCCTGTTATTCTCTGCTAACGCCTCGGCCACTCCCGCGTCCGGGGCGTTATTACAGCAGATGAACCTGGCTAGCCAGTCACTGAATTACGAGCTGTCATTCATCAGCATCAATAAACAGGGTGTTGAGTCTCTGCGTTATCGACATGCACGCCTCGATAACCGTCCGCTTGCTCAGTTGTTGCAAATGGATGGCCCGCGCCGGGAAGTGGTACAGCGCGGCAATGAAATCAGCTACTTTGAGCCGGGCCTTGAACCGTTTACTCTTAATGGCGATTACATTGTTGATTCTCTGCCATCGCTCATTTATACCGATTTCAAACGCCTTTCTCCTTACTACGACTTTATCTCCGTGGGACGCACGCGTATTGCTGATCGTCTTTGCGAAGTCATTCGCGTAGTCGCTCGTGATGGCACACGCTACAGCTACATTGTGTGGATGGACACCGAATCGAAATTACCGATGCGGGTTGATCTCCTTGATCGCGATGGTGAAACGCTGGAACAATTTCGCGTGATTGCTTTTAACGTCAATCAGGATATCAGCAGCAGTATGCAGACGCTGGCGAAGGCAAATTTGCCGCCGTTGCTTTCTGTTCCTGTAGGTGAAAAAGCCAAATTCAACTGGACTCCAACCTGGTTGCCGCAGGGGTTTAGCGAAGTCTCCAGTAGCCGACGCCCGTTGCCCACGATGGACAATATGCCCATCGAATCACGTCTCTATTCCGACGGCTTGTTCAGCTTCTCGGTAAACGTTAACCGCGCGACGCCATCGAGCACCGATCAGATGTTGCGTACCGGACGCCGAACAGTCAGCACCAGCATACGTGACAACGCGGAAATCACTATTGTTGGTGAACTACCGCCGCAAACGGCGAAACGCATTGCCGAGAACATTAAGTTCGGGGCCGCACAATGATCAAAGAGTGGGCTACCGTCGTCTCCTGGCAAAACGGGCAGGCGCTGGTCAGTTGTGATGTCAAAGCCTCATGCAGCAGCTGCGCTTCCCGCGCTGGCTGCGGCAGTCGCGTGTTGAATAAACTTGGTCCGCAAACCACACATACCATCGTCGTACCCTGTGATGAACCGTTAGTGCCGGGGCAAAAAGTCGAATTAGGAATCGCTGAAGGTAGCCTGCTTAGTTCCGCATTACTGGTTTATATGTCGCCACTGTTGGGATTATTCCTTGTTGCTTCGTTATTTCAGCTACTCTTTGCTTCAGACATCGCGGCGTTATGCGGCGCAATTCTTGGTGGCGTTGGTGGATTCCTGATTGCGCGCAGCTTCTCGCGAAAGTTTGCTGCCCGGGCTGAATGGCAACCGATCATTTTAAGCGTGGCATTGCCGCCAGGCCTTGTGCGGTTTGAAACATCTTCGGAAGACGCGAGCCAGTGATTTCACTGGCTTTGTTGCATTTTGCATAACAAATGCGAGGACGTTTCCAGATACCACAATCCATACGGTATGAACATTTCCTCGCCTCAATGTTGTAGTGTAGAATGCGGCCTTTCTATTAATACAGACGTTAAGCTCAGAACAGCGACTTCTAAAAGCCTGGTTAACCGGGCGTTAAGGCACAATAATCATACTTTATGAAGAATATACGTAACTTTTCGATCATAGCTCACATTGACCACGGTAAATCGACGCTGTCTGACCGTATTATCCAGATCTGCGGTGGCCTGTCTGACCGTGAAATGGAGGCGCAGGTTCTCGATTCCATGGATCTTGAGCGTGAGCGTGGCATTACCATCAAAGCGCAAAGCGTGACACTGGACTACAAAGCGTCTGACGGTGAAACCTATCAGCTTAACTTTATCGACACCCCGGGCCACGTAGACTTCTCCTATGAAGTTTCCCGTTCGCTGGCTGCCTGTGAAGGTGCATTGCTGGTGGTCGACGCCGGGCAGGGCGTAGAAGCGCAAACACTGGCGAACTGCTACACCGCCATGGAAATGGATCTCGAAGTGGTGCCGGTACTGAACAAGATTGACTTACCGGCAGCCGATCCTGAACGCGTGGCGGAAGAAATTGAAGATATTGTTGGTATCGACGCCACCGATGCGGTGCGCTGTTCAGCGAAAACCGGCGTGGGCGTGCAGGACGTTCTCGAACGTCTGGTGCGCGACATTCCGCCGCCGGAAGGCGATCCAGAAGGTCCGTTACAGGCGCTGATTATCGACTCCTGGTTCGATAACTACCTGGGCGTGGTTTCACTTATCCGTATTAAAAACGGCACCTTGCGTAAGGGCGACAAAGTGAAAGTTATGAGCACCGGGCAGACCTATAACGCCGACCGCCTGGGGATCTTCACGCCGAAACAGGTTGATCGTACTGAACTGAAATGCGGCGAAGTAGGCTGGCTGGTGTGTGCGATCAAAAACATCCACGGTGCACCGGTAGGCGATACCTTAACGCTGGCGCGTAATCCGGCAGAAAAAGCGTTGCCTGGGTTTAAGAAAGTTAAACCGCAGGTATATGCCGGTCTGTTCCCGGTAAGTTCCGACGACTATGAAGCCTTCCGTGACGCGTTGGGCAAACTCAGCCTGAACGACGCTTCACTGTTCTATGAGCCAGAAAGCTCAACGGCGCTGGGCTTTGGTTTCCGCTGCGGCTTCCTCGGCCTGTTGCACATGGAGATCATTCAGGAACGTCTGGAACGTGAATACGATCTTGACCTGATTACCACAGCACCGACAGTAGTGTATGAAGTTGAAACTACGGCAAAAGAAGTTATCTACGTCGACAGCCCATCCAAGCTGCCAGCGGTAAATAACATCTACGAACTGCGCGAGCCGATTGCAGAGTGTCACATGCTGCTGCCGCAAGCGTATCTCGGTAACGTCATTACCCTGTGCGTGGAAAAACGCGGTGTACAGACCAACATGGTCTATCACGGAAACCAGGTAGCGCTGACCTACGAGATCCCGATGGCGGAAGTGGTGCTTGATTTCTTCGACCGACTGAAATCAACCTCGCGTGGCTATGCGTCTTTGGATTACAACTTCAAACGCTTCCAGGCTTCTGACATGGTGCGCGTTGATGTCTTAATCAACGGTGAACGTGTTGATGCGTTGGCATTGATCACCCACCGTGATAATTCGCAAAACCGTGGCCGCGAGCTGGTGGAGAAGATGAAAGATCTGATCCCACGCCAGCAGTTTGATATCGCTATTCAGGCAGCGATTGGAACGCACATCATTGCGCGTTCTACCGTGAAGCAGCTGCGTAAAAACGTACTGGCTAAATGCTATGGTGGTGATATCAGCCGTAAGAAAAAGCTGCTGCAGAAACAGAAAGAAGGTAAGAAACGTATGAAGCAGATCGGTAACGTTGAGCTGCCGCAGGAAGCGTTCCTTGCCATTCTGCACGTCGGCAAAGACAACAAATAACCCTTAGGAGTTGGCATGGCGAATATGTTTGCCCTGATTCTGGTGATTGCCACACTGGTGACGGGCATTTTATGGTGCGTGGATAAATTCTTTTTCGCACCTAAACGACGGGAACGTCAGGCAGCGGCGCAAGCGGCTGCCGGGGATTCACTGGATAAAGCAACACTGAAAAAGGTTGCGCCGAAGCCAGGTTGGCTGGAAACCGGGGCTTCTGTATTTCCGGTGCTGGCTATCGTATTGATTGTGCGTTCATTTATTTATGAACCGTTCCAGATCCCGTCAGGTTCGATGATGCCGACTCTGTTAATCGGTGACTTCATTCTGGTAGAGAAATTTGCTTACGGCATTAAAGATCCTATTTACCAGAAAACATTGATCGAAACCGGTCATCCGAAACGTGGCGATATCGTGGTCTTCAAATACCCGGAAGATCCGAAGCTTGATTACATCAAGCGAGCGGTAGGTTTACCGGGCGATAAGGTCACTTATGATCCGGTCGCGAAAGAAGTGACCATTCAACCTGGATGCAGTTCTGGTCAAGCGTGTGAAAACGCGCTGCCGGTAACTTATTCCAACGTTGAACCGAGCGATTTCGTACAGACCTTCTCGCGTCGTAACGGCGGGGAAGCGACCAGTGGCTTCTTTGAAGTGCCGAAAAACGAAACCAAAGAAAATGGTATTCGTCTTTCCGAACGTAAAGAGACGTTGGGCGATGTAACGCATCGTATCCTGACTGTGCCAATCGCCCAGGATCAGGTAGGGATGTATTACCAGCAACCAGGACAACAACTGGCAACCTGGATTGTCCCGCCGGGTCAATACTTCATGATGGGCGATAACCGCGACAACAGCGCGGACAGCCGTTACTGGGGCTTTGTGCCGGAAGCGAATCTGGTAGGTCGGGCAACGGCTATCTGGATGAGTTTCGATAAGCAAGAAGGTGAATGGCCGACAGGTGTGCGCTTAAGTCGCATTGGCGGCATCCATTAATTGCTGCTTCTCGTTCACGTTGTCGTCATTCTGGCGGCAACGTGAATTATTTATGAGATAAATCTCCCCAGGCTAACGACATCCCTTATCGTTGTGTATAGAATATTCCCCCGAAGTTTAAGGTTGGCGCCTTCTGGTTGCCACGGCACACGAAACAGCGTTGGTTTCCATATATGGCGTAATGAATCCGCGACAAAGCGGTTAACAGAGCCTATGTGTATCAGGTCTGTTTCGTGTGCTGAATTGTTGACGCATTTATTTATTGGTATCGCATGAACCCCATCGTAATTAATCGGCTTCAACGGAAGCTGGGCTACACTTTTAATCATCAGGAACTGCTGCAGCAGGCATTAACTCACCGCAGCGCCAGCAGCAAACATAACGAGCGTTTAGAATTTTTAGGCGACTCAATCTTGAGCTACGTTATCGCCAATGCGCTGTATCACCGTTTCCCGCGTGTGGATGAAGGCGATATGAGTCGCATGCGTGCTACGTTGGTCCGTGGCAATACGCTGGCAGAACTGGCACGGGAATTTGAGTTAGGCGAGTGCTTGCGTTTAGGGCCGGGTGAACTTAAAAGCGGTGGATTTCGTCGCGAGTCAATTCTCGCCGACACCGTCGAAGCATTAATTGGCGGCGTATTCCTCGACAGTGATATTCAAACTGTCGAGAAGTTAATCCTTAACTGGTATCAAACCCGTCTGGACGAAATTAGCCCAGGCGATAAACAAAAAGATCCGAAAACGCGCTTGCAAGAATATTTGCAGGGTCGCCATCTGCCGCTGCCGACTTATCTGGTAGTTCAGGTACGTGGCGAAGCGCACGATCAGGAATTTACTATCCACTGCCAGGTCAGCGGCCTGAGTGAACCGGTGGTTGGCACAGGTTCAAGCCGTCGTAAGGCTGAGCAGGCTGCCGCCGAACAGGCGTTGAAAAAACTGGAGCTGGAATGAGCATCGATAAAAGTTACTGCGGATTTATTGCCATCGTCGGACGTCCGAACGTTGGCAAATCCACGCTGCTGAACAAACTGTTGGGGCAGAAAATCTCCATCACTTCCCGCAAAGCACAGACAACTCGTCACCGCATTGTGGGTATCCATACTGAAGGCGCGTATCAGGCGATCTACGTCGATACCCCGGGCCTGCATATGGAAGAGAAGCGTGCTATTAACCGCCTGATGAACAAAGCGGCGAGCAGCTCCATTGGCGACGTTGAGCTGGTGATTTTTGTCGTTGAAGGCACCCGTTGGACGCCGGACGATGAAATGGTGCTCAACAAGCTGCGTGATGGCAAAGCGCCGGTGATCCTCGCGGTGAACAAAGTGGACAACGTGCAGGAGAAAGCCGATCTGCTGCCGCACCTGCAGTTCCTTGCAAGCCAGATGAATTTCCTCGATATCGTGCCGATCTCTGCCGAAACCGGGCTGAATGTTGACACTATTGCGGCAATCGTGCGTAAGCATCTGCCTGAAGCGACGCATCACTTCCCGGAAGATTACATCACCGATCGCTCACAGCGGTTTATGGCCTCTGAAATCATCCGTGAAAAACTGATGCGTTTCCTCGGCGCAGAACTGCCGTACTCCGTGACCGTGGAGATCGAACGTTTTGTCACCAATGAACGTGGTGGTTACGACATCAACGGTTTGATTCTCGTTGAGCGTGAAGGGCAGAAGAAGATGGTCATTGGCAACAAAGGGGCCAAGATTAAAACCATCGGCATTGAAGCGCGTAAAGACATGCAGGAAATGTTCGAAGCGCCTGTCCATCTTGAACTGTGGGTAAAAGTGAAATCCGGCTGGGCCGACGACGAACGCGCACTGCGTAGTCTCGGTTACGTTGACGATCTTTAATTAGCATACTCTATGACTTTCGAGGTGCAGGAAGGCGGCAAGACCGTGAATCCCTGGGAGCTTACTAAAGTAAGTGACCAGGGTGAACGGGTGCAGCCAAGGCACCTGCAACTTGAAAGGCGACGAGTATGATGGAAGGCTGGCAGCGCGCATTCGTATTGCATAGTCGCCCGTGGAGCGAAACCAGCCTGATGCTGGACGTCTTCACGGAGGAATCGGGCCGCGTGCGTCTGGTTGCCAAAGGCGCACGCTCTAAACGCTCTACCCTGAAAGGTGCATTACAGCCTTTCACGCCTCTCTTGCTTCGCTTCGGTGGGCGCGGTGAAGTCAAAACACTGCGCAGTGCTGAAGCTGTCTCATTGGCGCTGCCATTAAGCGGTATCACGCTTTACAGCGGTCTGTACATCAACGAGCTTCTCTCCCGCGTGCTGGAATACGAGACGCGCTTCTCGGAACTCTTTTTCGATTACTTACATTGCATCCAGTCTCTGGCTGGGGCTACTGGCACACCGGAACCCGCGTTGCGCCGCTTTGAGCTGGCATTGCTCGGGCATCTGGGTTATGGCGTCAATTTTACCCATTGTGCAGGTAGCGGCGAACCGGTGGATGACACCATGACGTATCGTTATCGCGAAGAAAAAGGGTTTATCGCAAGCGTCGTTATCGACAATAAAACCTTCACCGGGAGGCAGTTGAAAGCGTTACACACGCGGGAATTTCCTGACGCAGACACATTGCGTGCCGCGAAACGCTTTACCCGCATGGCGCTTAAGCCGTATCTTGGCGGTAAACCATTAAAGAGCAGGGAACTGTTCCGGCAGTTTATACCTAAGCGAACAGTGCAAACACATAATGACTGATGAGGATTGTCATGGCTGAATTACTGTTGGGCGTCAACATTGACCATATCGCAACGCTGCGTAATGCACGTGGTACTGCTTACCCCGATCCGGTGCAGGCCGCGTTTATTGCCGAGCAGGCTGGCGCGGATGGCATTACCGTGCATTTGCGTGAGGATCGTCGCCACATTACTGACCGCGACGTGCGCATCCTGCGTCAGACGCTGGATACCCGCATGAATCTGGAAATGGCGGTGACCGAAGAGATGATGGCGATTGCCATTGAGACGAAGCCTCATTTTTGCTGCCTGGTACCGGAAAAGCGCCAGGAAGTGACAACTGAAGGTGGCCTGGACGTCGCAGGTCAGCGTGACAAAATGCGCGATGCCTGTAAACGTCTGGCGGATGCCGGGATTCAGGTTTCTCTGTTTATCGACGCAGATGAAGAGCAGATCAAAGCTGCAGCAGAGGTAGGCGCCCCGTTTATCGAGATCCATACTGGTTGTTATGCCGATGCCAAAACTGACGCTGAACAGGCGCAAGAGTTGGCGCGCATTGCTAAAGCCGCGACCTTTGCTGCAAGTCTCGGTCTGAAAGTTAACGCCGGCCACGGTCTGACCTATCACAACGTGAAGGCCATTGCCGCCATTCCTGAGATGCATGAACTGAATATCGGCCATGCCATTATTGGTCGTGCAGTGATGACCGGACTGAAAGATGCGGTGGCAGAAATGAAGCGTCTGATGCTGGAAGCGCGTGGCTAATGGCAATATTAGGTTTAGGCACGGATATCGTGGAGATCGCTCGCATTGAAGCGGTGATCGCCCGATCCGGTGAGCGCCTGGCACGCCGCGTATTAAGCGATAACGAATGGGAAATCTGGAAAACGCACCAACAGCCAGTGCGTTTTCTGGCGAAGCGTTTTGCTGTGAAAGAAGCGGCGGCAAAAGCGTTTGGAACCGGGATCCGCAATGGTCTGGCGTTTAATCAGTTTGAAGTGTTCAACGATGAGCTTGGTAAGCCACGGTTGCGACTGTGGGGCGAGGCATTAAAACTGGCGGAAAAGCTGGGCGTCGCACATATGCATGTGACGCTGGCAGATGAACGTCATTATGCTTGCGCCACGGTAATTATTGAAAGTTAAAATAATACCGTTCTCTTTATAAAGTAAAACCCCCGAACTGGTAAGGAACGGGGGTTTTACTTTATAACTTTAATTTTGTACAGCATGCACCCTCAACAACAGCGATTATGGATCAGGGTGGTTATCTTTTACAAGCAACTTGCAATCTTTATCATAAAAACTCGAGCCTTTACGAAGAAAGCGATATTGATGGAAATATTAACGTGACCGCAAATTCGTAAGTACATTAAAATTGGTTTCGTTATTGGCGATTTTGCTGTGCTTTACACCATGCCACTGAATTCCCCCATTGAAACGAGTGGTGTCGTCAAAGCTCTGGTGTGGAGTGCAGCATGCATCCTCAATAACTCGCACGTTCAGTTTTGGGGAGATGTAAGGGCTAATCTGAACGGCTGCATTCCTTGTTTAAGGAAAAACGAATGGCTGATTGTCGATACCTGTTTAAACGGGTCATTAAAGTCATCATTGCTGTTTTACAGCTGATCCTTCTGTTCTTATAACACAAGGAAACGTACTTAAGGCGCGTCAGGTTAACCAGCCAGGCGCGCCTTTAATAATTATAAATAAACGTCTGCGCAGATATTATATGAATTCATTTGATAAATGATTATGCTGTTGTCATCATTTTAATAAATATAATAGCGTTAAGCTTTTGTCTATAAATAATTAATATTCTACTTCAGGAGCAGAATATTAAATTTTATCTGCGTGATGCATTAGCACAAATTTATCCCACAACTGCTCTTCTGTCTCGACATGCGCCGGATCTTTCACAATAGTATTAGGGATCGGACACACTTTCTGGCAGGTTGGCGTCTCGTAGTGACCTACGCATTCGGTACACTTATCGCTGTTAATCTCGTAGATATGTTCACCCATTGAAATCGCCTCATTCGGGCATTCAGGTTCACACATATCACAATTGATGCATTTTTTAGTGATTAACAGCGCCATAAGGAAACTCTCAAAACAACACAAACCGGGCGGGCATTATACGCGCATTCTTTGCTCAAACCAGTTTTTTCACCAGTGCCTCGCTGTGGCGAATGCGCTCAGGGGCCAGTTCCAGGTCCTGCTGAATTAGCGCAATGAACAGCAAATCTGTAAGCATTCCCTGAGCGTGACAAGCGGAGATCGATGCACTATTCGTCGCCTGTTCTTCGGCAATCGTATACAGGCAGTGGGACGCTCGTTGTTGCAGAGCATTCGGCGTGAAACCGGTAATTGCCAGCACCTTTCCACCCACGCGCAGCATCTCATCTGCCGCGAGATTTAACTCACGTCGTACACCAGTGTAAGAGATGGCTAATAACAGGTCGTCCGGTGAAGATGCCTGTACAGTAGCGAGCAACGCATGCATATCGCGTTCTGCGGCAGCATTGAAACCAATCTTCATCAGTTTCCAGGCAAAGTTTTGCGCTACCAGACCCGAAGCACCAATGCCAGTTAAAATAATCCGCCTCGCAGAACGCAGCATCACCACGCATTCATGCAATTTCTCTTCACTGTTAACGTTCAGCGTCGCATACATGGCAGCCGTGTTTTCTTTTATGAGTTTTTCACCCACCAGTCGCAGCGGATCATCACCGCGAATTTGGTTATGAATGGGGACAGAAGGGGATTCCGGCTGGCTCGCCAGAGCTTCGCTTAACGCCAGTTTTAAGGCTGGAAAACCTTTATAGCCGAGTTTTTGTGCGAATTTCACCACGCTGGATTGACTGACCCCAGCTTCGTTGGCCAATTGCTGCGAACTTAAATGGCGCGCCGTATCAGGTTGTAGCAGGAGATAGTCCGCCAGTTTTTTATCACTCTGGGCAAGCTGCTGGTAACGCTGACGAATACGAAGTAAGCCGTTCATATCTTTCCTCGCGATGAAATAATGGCGACAACAGGCAATATGAGACACAAGCGAGTGAATATTATATTCCATAGCTTGTAAGATCTATGAATTAAAAATTCCATTCAGCATTATACGGTAGATTGTTGCCGGAAAAGTGATGATCTATCTGTTAGGCTATGTAGTAGCGATGATTAATCAGGATGTTTCAGTCCAGAGGAGTATGGTTTGGCAACTCACGAGCGTCGTGTGGTGTTTTTTGACTTAGATGGAACATTGCATCAACAGGATATGTTCGGTAGTTTTCTGCGCTACTTACTGCGTCGCCAACCGCTGAATACACTGCTTGTCCTGCCGCTATTGCCGATTATTGCCATGGCATTATTGATAAAAGGCCGTGCTGCGCGCTGGCCGATGAGTCTGCTATTGTGGGGATGCACTTTTGGTCACAGCGAAGCGCGTTTACAGGCATTACAAGCCGATTTTGTACACTGGTTTCGCGACAATGTGACTGCCTTTCCGCTGGTGCAAGAGCGCCTGACCACCTACTTGCTCAGTTCCGATGCTGATATCTGGTTGATTACCGGTTCTCCACAGCCGCTGGTTGAAGCGGTCTATTTCGATACGCCCTGGTTACCGCGGGTGAATCTTATCGCCAGCCAAATTCAGCGTGGTTATGGCGGCTGGGTATTGACAATGCGTTGCCTCGGGCATGAGAAGGTCGCGCAACTGGAACGCAAAATCGGCACGCCACTGCGGTTGTACAGTGGTTACAGCGACAGTAATCAGGACAACCCGTTGCTTTATTTCTGCCAGCATCGTTGGCGAGTAACCCCGCGCGGTGAACTCCAGCAACTGGAATAGAGTAAAGCATAGCGTCCGTGTATAATGCGCCGCGCTTTTATAACCGGAGTTTTCTTTTTGTCTGAAGTCGAATTTAGTCACGAATACTGGATGCGCCATGCCATGACGCTGGCAAAGCGTGCCTGGGACGAGCGGGAAGTACCGGTCGGCGCGGTATTGGTGCATAACAACCGGGTAATCGGCGAGGGCTGGAATCGTCCGATTGGTCGGCATGATCCTACCGCGCACGCTGAAATCATGGCCCTGCGTCAGGGCGGTCTGGTGATGCAAAATTATCGCCTGATCGACGCCACATTATATGTCACGCTGGAGCCGTGTGTGATGTGCGCCGGAGCGATGATTCACAGCCGGATTGGTCGTGTAGTTTTTGGTGCACGAGATGCGAAAACGGGGGCTGCCGGATCATTAATGGATGTGTTGCACCATCCGGGCATGAATCACCGGGTGGAAATCACGGAAGGGATATTGGCGGAAGAGTGTGCAGCGCTGCTCAGCGACTTCTTTCGCATGCGCCGTCAGGAAATCAAAGCGCAGAAAAAAGCGCAATCTTCTGCGGATTAATTTTGCTTCTTTTCACTTCCCTTCCTGGAAAACAGCAGCGAAGGGGAGTGTGTCAGATAGTTAGATGACGACTGTGAAAGAAACGAGAGAAAAGGAAATTTCCCTTTACTCAATTCTGTTGGCGACACTGCCGGATAATCCTGAGCCAGCTGCATCGCCGCTTCTGTTGCCTGCTTTTCTTTCTCTTGCAGATACCCCACCAGACTAATCTGATACTTACGGATATTCTCGACATAGGCGTAAGCTTCATGTCCCCGCGCATAACCGTAAGTCAGCTTGCTGTAATAGGGTTTCTGGCTAAGTAAAGGCAGACGTTGTTTAACATCGGTCCAACTGTCTGGATTACCTTTGGTTTTTGCCGTCAGGGCGCGAGCATCCAGCATATGCGCATAACCCATATTGTAAGCGGCGAGCGCAAACCAAATCCGTTCATTTTCTGGCACGCTTTCCGGCACTTTACTCATCATATCCTGCAAATAACGCGCGCCGCCGCTGATGCTTTGTTCAGCATCGGTACGATCGTTAATGCCCAGGCTTTGCGCGGTATTTTTGGTCAACATCATCATGCCGCGCACACCGGTCGGCGAGGTGGCCTGCGCGTCCCAATGTGATTCCTGGTAAGCAATAGCCGCCAGTAAACGCCAGTCAATTTCCTCGGCGTATTTCTCAAACAAAGGTTTTAATTGTGGCAGCACCGCATCGACGGCGCGTAAAAATGTGCGCGTATCGACATAATCAAAATCATCGCCATGCCCCAGGTATTTCTCTTCAATGCGTGCCAGCGTGCCGTCCTCATTCATTTTGTTGAAGAAGTCGAGCAGAGCTGCGGAAAGGGTATTATCGTCATCTAACTGGCTAAACCAGGTCACTGGTTGTTCATCGGTGATATCGAGTGCCACGGCGAGTTCCGGGTGAACTCGCTGGAACAGGCTGATGGCGACAGAATCAGCAATGGTGTAATCCAGCTTACCTCCGATGACATCTTCCAGTAATTCCGCTGAGCCTTTTTTGTCGTCCACCTTCCAGCTTAAATCCGGGAATTTAGTTTCTTTCAGTCTTTGTAGATCGTTAACGACAACGTGTCCTGGTGCGATGGAGAGCTGTTCCGCCGTCAAATTGCCCAGCGTGCGTGGGCGATATTGACCCACTTTGTAAACCAGTTGTTGTGAAACGGAATAATAGGTAGGACCAGGCTGATAGTTTTTTACCCGCTCACTGTTATAAACCAGACCTGCTGCCAGCAGGTCGGCGTTGCCGTTGTCGAGATCGTCAAACAACTGGCTGATATTCTGCCGTACGGTCACTTTCAGTTTCACGCCGAGGTAGTCGGCAAATTGTTTGGCCAACTCATAATCCAGCCCGGAAGATTTACCGTTAATCTCATTCCATGTGAGGGGAGTATGAATGGTGCTCACGCGCAATTCTCCCCGCGCTTGAATGGCGGCGATACGGTTGTCGGCTTTACCAAACCAAGGAATAGATGGCCAGAGAGCTACCGCGAGAAGCAGTGCCAGAATGCCAATGAACAGATAATTAATCTTTAATTTTTTCAATTAGTTAATTCTCTGTGTCGTTCATGTCCTGGCTTGAAAAAACGATATGCTAAACAAAGGTATAATCATCAATGAGCGGCATTTTGCGTAAACCTGTGCCAGTTGGCAACTTATTACAGCCATTGGCGGCACGCGTTGCTAATTCACGATGGTGATTTTATTTCCACGCAAACGGTTTCGTCAGCGCAGCAGATTCTTTATAATGACGCCCGTTTCCCCCCCCCTTGGGTACACCGAAAGCTTAGAAGACGAGAGACTTATGATGGAAATTCTGCGTGGTTCGCCTGCACTGTCGGCATTCCGAATCAATAAACTGCTGGCGCGTTTTCAGGCTGCCAGGCTCCCGGTTCACAACATTTACGCCGAGTATGTCCATTTTGCTGACCTCAATGCGCCGTTAAACGAAGAAGCGCACGCGCAACTTGAACGCCTGTTGAAATATGGTCCGGCACTCGCCAGCCATGCCCCGGAAGGCAAATTACTGCTGGTGACCCCGCGCCCAGGCACCATCTCTCCCTGGTCTTCAAAAGCGACCGATATCGCCCATAACTGCGGGCTGCAACAGGTAAACCGCCTTGAGCGCGGCGTGGCTTACTATGTAGAAGCCGCTACGCTGACCAATGAACAGTGGCAGCAGGTTACCGCTGAACTACACGACCGTATGATGGAAACGGTCTTTTTTGCTTTAGATGATGCAGAGCAGCTGTTTGCGCATCATCAACCGACTCCAGTCACCAGCGTTGATTTACTGGGGCAGGGCCGTCAGGCGCTGATCGACGCTAACCTGCGTCTCGGCCTGGCACTGGCGGACGATGAAATTGACTATCTGCAGGATGCTTTCACAAAGCTTGGTCGTAATCCGAACGACATCGAGCTGTATATGTTCGCCCAGGCGAACTCTGAGCACTGCCGCCACAAAATTTTTAACGCCGACTGGATTATCGACGGTGAACAGCAGCCGAAATCGCTGTTCAAGATGATCAAAAATACCTTCGAAACCACGCCGGATCACGTTCTCTCTGCGTATACAGATAACGCCGCGGTGATGGAAGGTTCTGAAGTAGGCCGCTACTTTGCTGACCACGAAACGGGCCGCTACGATTTCCATCAGGAACCGGCGCATATTCTGATGAAAGTCGAAACTCACAATCACCCGACGGCGATTTCTCCGTGGCCGGGTGCGGCGACGGGGTCTGGCGGTGAAATCCGTGATGAAGGCGCCACCGGACGCGGCGCGAAGCCGAAAGCCGGTCTGGTCGGTTTCTCCGTTTCCAACCTGCGTATTCCTGGCTTTGAACAGCCGTGGGAAGAAGATTTCGGTAAGCCTGAGCGCATTGTCACCGCACTGGACATCATGACCGAAGGTCCGCTGGGCGGCGCGGCATTTAACAACGAATTTGGTCGTCCGGCACTGAACGGCTACTTCCGTACTTATGAAGAAAAAGTGAACAGCCACAACGGCGAAGAGCTGCGCGGTTATCACAAACCGATCATGCTGGCGGGCGGGATCGGCAACATTCGCGCCGATCACGTACAAAAAGGCGAGATCAACGTTGGTGCGAAGCTGGTCGTTCTCGGCGGTCCGGCAATGAACATTGGTCTTGGCGGCGGTGCGGCGTCTTCTATGGCGTCTGGTCAATCTGATGCCGACCTCGACTTTGCTTCTGTTCAGCGCGACAACCCGGAAATGGAACGTCGTTGCCAGGAAGTGATCGACCGTTGCTGGCAGCTTGGTGATGCCAACCCAATCCTGTTTATCCACGACGTTGGCGCAGGCGGTCTTTCTAACGCGATGCCGGAACTGGTAAGCGACGGCGGGCGCGGCGGTAAATTTGAACTGCGCGACATCCTGAGCGACGAACCGGGCATGAGCCCGCTGGAAATCTGGTGTAACGAATCCCAGGAACGTTACGTGCTGGCGGTTGCTGCCGATCAGTTACCGCTGTTTGACGAACTGTGTAAGCGTGAACGCGCGCCCTACGCGGTGATTGGTGAAGCGACCGAAGAACTGCATCTTTCTCTGCACGATCGTCATTTTGATAATCAGCCGATCGATCTGCCGCTGGACGTACTGCTTGGTAAAACACCGAAGATGACCCGCGATGTGCAAACGCTGAAAGCGAAAGGCGACGCGCTGGTCCGTGAAGGGATCACCATTGCTGACGCGGTGAAACGTGTGCTGCATCTGCCGACCGTGGCGGAGAAAACCTTCCTTGTGACCATTGGCGACCGTAGCGTAACCGGCATGGTGGCGCGCGATCAGATGGTTGGCCCGTGGCAGGTGCCGGTCGCTAACTGTGCGGTCACTACTGCCAGCCTCGACAGCTACTACGGTGAAGCGATGGCAATTGGCGAACGTGCGCCAGTTGCGCTGCTGGATTTCGCCGCTTCTGCCCGTCTGGCGGTCGGTGAAGCGTTAACCAACATCGCCGCAACACAAATTGGCGATATCAAACGCATTAAACTTTCCGCCAACTGGATGGCGGCGGCAGGTCATCCTGGCGAAGATGCTGGCCTGTATGAAGCTGTTAAAGCGGTGGGCGAAGAGCTTTGTCCGGCGCTGGGCCTGACGATCCCGGTGGGTAAAGATTCAATGTCGATGAAAACCCGCTGGCAGGAAGGTAACGAAGAGCGTGAAATGACGTCGCCGCTGTCGCTGGTTATTTCTGCATTTGCCCGCGTGGAAGATGTGCGTCACACCATCACGCCGCAGCTTTCTACCGAAGATAACGCACTGTTGCTGATTGATCTGGGCCTTGGCAATAATGCGCTGGGCGCAACGGCGCTGGCGCAGGTTTATCGTCAGCTTGGCGACAAACCGGCTGATGTGCGCGACGTCGCACAACTGAAAGGCTTCTATGACGCGATTCAGGCGCTGGTTGCACAGCGTAAGCTGCTCGCGTACCACGACCGCTCTGATGGTGGTCTGTTGGTGACGCTGGCGGAAATGGCATTTGCCGGTCATTGCGGCATTGAAGCGGATATCGCCTCTCTGGGCGACGATCATCTGGCGGCGCTGTTTAACGAAGAGCTGGGTGCGGTGATTCAGGTTCGTGCCGCTGACCGTGAAGCGGTCGAAGCGGTACTGGCACAGCATGGCCTTGCTGAGTGCGTCCATTATGTTGGCCAGGCGGTTTCCGGTGACCGTTTTGTGATTACCGCCAACGGGCAGGCTGTATTCAGCGAAAGCCGTACTACGTTGCGCGTCTGGTGGGCAGAAACCACCTGGCAGATGCAGCGCCTGCGTGACAACCCGGAGTGCGCCGATCAGGAACATCAGGCGAAATCCAACGACGCTGATCCGGGCCTGAATGTGAAACTGTCGTTCGATATTAACGAAGATGTAGCAGCTCCGTTTATCGCTACTGGCGCGCGCCCGAAAGTTGCCGTATTGCGTGAGCAAGGCGTGAACTCGCATGTTGAAATGGCGGCAGCTTTCCATCGTGCGGGCTTCGATGCTATCGACGTGCATATGAGCGATCTGCTGGCTGGACGCACTGGTCTGGAGGATTTCCACGCCCTGGTCGCGTGCGGTGGTTTCTCCTACGGTGATGTGCTGGGTGCCGGTGAAGGTTGGGCGAAGTCTATTCTGTTCAACAACCGTGTACGCGATGAGTTTGCAACCTTCTTCCATCGTCCGCAAACGCTGGCGCTGGGGGTATGTAACGGTTGCCAGATGATGTCTAATCTGCGTGAGCTGATCCCAGGTAGCGAGCTGTGGCCTCGTTTCGTGCGTAACACCTCCGATCGCTTTGAAGCGCGTTTCAGCCTGGTTGAAGTGACCCAAAGCCCGTCTCTGCTGTTGCAGGGGATGGTGGGCTCGCAGATGCCGATTGCTGTGTCTCACGGTGAAGGGCGCGTTGAAGTACGCGACGCGGCGCATCTGGCGGCACTGGAAAGCAAAGGGCTGGTTGCGTTGCGCTATGTCGATAATTTCGGCAAAGTCACCGAAACCTACCCGGCTAACCCGAACGGTTCCCCGAACGGTATTACAGCGGTCACTACCGAAAGCGGTCGTGTCACCATTATGATGCCGCACCCGGAACGTGTTTTCCGTACTGTCAGCAACTCCTGGCATCCGGAAAACTGGGGCGAGGATGGCCCATGGATGCGTATTTTCCGTAATGCGCGTAAGCAGCTGGGGTAAGGCTGCGGAAGTTCCACGCAACCCATTGTTTTGTAGGCCGGATAAGGCTTTCACGCCGCATCCGGCATTACACACAACCACTTCGCCAACAATTATAAGCTCCCAACTCCGGGAGCTTTTTTTGTGTCTGTAAATCACGACAATGGGTGGTTTGCCGTGTCGCTTATAGGTGACATATAACTTATTGATTTAATTTAAAACGAATAATTTAAGCTTTGGGCGTCTCTTTTAAGCGACACACTGGCTGATTTATAGTCAACCAGTGGAGCAGCCATTAATCCATTAAAGCTATTTTTTATCAGTACGTTATCAAACCATTTTATTTATTGGCACAGTTACTGCATAATAATAACCAGTGGCTCATTCACCTACTTATGTCAGCCCCTTCGGGACGTGCTACATAAAATTCGAATGACGCACAACAAGGTGCCTGCCGTCCAACTTCTGATATCAGCGTAGCTATATCAACCATCGGGCGAAACGTCGAGTTAGGCACCGCCTTATTCCACAACAAAGCCGGGTAATTCCCGGCTTTGTTGTATCTGAACTCCCCCTCGGTTAGCATCAGGCTATTCGCGTCTGACGAGAGTAACACCTTGAAACGCTGGCCTGTTTTTCCCCGTTCATTACGACAATTAGTCATGCTGGCATTCTTGCTGATTCTGCTGCCTCTGCTGGTACTGGCATGGCAAGCCTGGCAAAGCCTTAATGCGCTTAGCGATCAGGCGGCGCTGGTCAATCGCACAACGCTTATTGACGCCCGGCGCAGTGAGGCAATGACTAATGCGGCACTGGAGATGGAGCGTAGCTACCGTCAGTATTGCGTGCTGGACGACTCAACCCTGGCGAAGGTCTATCAAAGCCAGCGTAAACGTTACAGCGAAATGCTCGATGCCCACGCTGGCGTGCTGCCGGACGATAAACTTTACCAGGCATTGCGTCAGGATTTGAACAATCTTGCCCAACTCCAGTGTAACAACAGTGGGCCGGATGCGGCGGCCGCCGCGCGTCTGGAAGCCTTTGCCAATGCCAATGCCGAAATGGTACAGGCCACGCGCACCGTGGTGTTTTCACGCGGGCAGCAACTCCAGCGAGAGATAGCCGAACGCGGGCAGTATTTCGGCTGGCAGTCACTGGTGTTGTTTCTGGTGAGTCTGATAATGGTGCTGCTTTTCACCCGAATGATTATTGGTCCGGTGAAAAATATCGAGCGGATGATCAACCGTCTGGGGGAAGGACGCTCACTGGGTAATAGCGTCTCGTTTAGTGGACCGAGCGAGTTACGCTCGGTAGGGCAACGTATTCTTTGGTTAAGTGAACGCCTGTCATGGCTGGAATCCCAGCGCCATCAATTTTTAAGACATTTATCTCATGAATTAAAAACGCCACTGGCGAGTATGCGCGAGGGCACTGAATTACTGGCTGACCAGGTTGTCGGGCCGCTTACGGCAGAGCAAAAAGAGGTGGTAAGCATCCTTGATAGCAGCAGCCGCAATTTGCAAAAACTTATAGAACAACTGCTTGATTACAACCGTAAACAGGCAGATGGCGCGGTGGAACTGGAGAATGTTGAGTTAGCACCGTTGGTGGAGACGGTAGTTTCCGCTCACAGTCTGCCAGCCCGGACTAAAATGATGCATACCGACGTTGATCTCAAGGCAACAGCATGCCTGGCGGAACCCATGTTGCTGATGAGCGTGCTGGATAATCTTTACTCCAATGCGGTGCACTACGGGGCTGAATCCGGTAACATTTGCCTTCGCAGCAGTTTACATGGCGCACGGGTTTATATTGATGTCATCAATACAGGCACGCCCATTCCGCAAGAGGAACGCGCCATGATCTTCGAACCCTTTTTTCAGGGAAGTCACCAGCGAAAAGGGGCGGTGAAGGGGAGCGGTCTGGGATTAAGCATTGCCAGGGATTGTATTCGCCGTATGCAGGGGGAACTGTATCTGGTCGACGAGAGCGGGCAAGACGTTTGCTTCCGCATTGAATTGCCTTCGTCGAAAAACACGAAATAATGTTAAGGCCTATCCCATTAGGCTATTTTATTTGCCAGTTCGGCCCCGGGCAGTGCTCGAAATCCTCACGTACTACGTGTACGCTCCGGTTTCTCCGCGCTGTCCGTGTCCAAACTGCCTGCAACAATTACGCCCACTGGGATAGGCTCTGAGTCTGGTGAATATGCGACACATTTTTCAACGATTTTTATCCCGACGGCTGTGGCTGGCGGGGTTGCCTTGTCTGGCGCTGCTGGGCTGCGTGCAGAATCACAATAAGCCAGCCATTAATGCGCCAGTAGAAGAAAAAATCCCGGTTTATCAACTGGCTGATTATCTTCCTACTGAATGTAGCGACATCTGGGCGTTGCAAGGTAAATCAACTGAAACTAACCCGCTTTACTGGCTACGGGCGATGGATTGCGCCAACCGCTTAATGCCAGCGCAGTCGCGTCAGGAAGCGCGCAAGTATGGTGATGGCAGCTGGCAAAATACCTTTAAGCAGGGGATTTTGCTTGCCGATGCCAAAATCACGCCTTTTGAGCGCCGCCAACTGGTCGCGCGCATTGATGCGTTAAGTACTGAGATCCCGGCGCAGGTTCGCCCGTTGTATCAACTCTGGCGCGACGGACAGGCGCTGCAACTGCAACTGGCGGAAGAGCGCCAACGTTACAGTAAACTCCAGCAATCCAGCGACAGCGAACTGGACGCCCTGCGCCAGCAACATCACGTTCTACAGCAACAACTGGAACTTACCACCCGCAAGCTGGAGAACCTGACGGATATTGAACGCCAACTCTCGACTCGCAAACCGGCCGGAAATTTTCCACCGGACACGCCGCACGAGAGTGAAAAAACCGCGCCATCCACCAATGAGGTCACCCCTGATGAGCCATAAACCCGCGCATTTATTATTGGTCGATGACGATCCGGGATTACTGAAATTACTTGGCCTGCGCCTGACCAGCGAAGGCTACAGCGTGGTCACGGCAGAAAGTGGTGCCGAGGGGCTGCGGATACTGAATCGTGAAAAAGTGGATTTAGTCATCAGCGACCTGCGGATGGATGAAATGGATGGTATGCAACTGTTTGCTGAAATCCAGAAAGTGCAGCCAGGTATGCCGGTAATCATCCTCACCGCGCATGGTTCCATTCCCGATGCCGTTGCCGCGACACAGCAGGGCGTGTTTAGTTTCCTCACTAAGCCCGTCGATAAAGACGCGTTATATCAGGCAATTGATGATGCGCTGGAGCAATCCGCCCCAGCCACCGACGAACGTTGGCGCGAGGCGATTGTCACTCGCAGCCCGCTGATGCTGCGTTTGCTGGAACAGGCGCGGCTGGTGGCGCAATCAGACGTTAGCGTTTTGATTAACGGTCAGAGCGGCACCGGGAAAGAGATTTTTGCCCAGGCTATCCACAACGCCAGCCCGCGTAACAGCAAGCCGTTTATTGCCATTAACTGTGGCGCATTGCCCGAGCAGTTGCTGGAGTCGGAGCTGTTTGGTCATGCACGCGGCGCGTTTACTGGTGCCGTCAGCAATCGCGAAGGTTTATTCCAGGCGGCGGAAGGCGGTACGCTGTTTCTCGATGAGATTGGCGATATGCCTACGCCGTTACAGGTAAAATTGCTGCGCGTATTGCAGGAGCGAAAAGTCCGCCCGCTGGGCAGTAACCGCGATATTGATATCGACGTGCGGATTATTTCTGCGACTCACCGCGACCTGCCAAAAGCGATGGCGCGCGGGGAATTCCGTGAAGATCTCTATTACCGCCTCAACGTTGTCAGCCTTAAAATTCCGGCACTGGCGGAGCGCACGGAAGACATTCCGCTACTGGCAAACCACTTATTGCGTCAGGCAGCAGTACGGCATAAACCGTTTGTCCGCGCGTTCTCCACGGATGCGATGAAACGCCTGATGACTGCCAGCTGGCCGGGAAATGTGCGCCAGTTGGTGAACGTGATTGAACAGTGCGTGGCGCTGACATCATCTCCGGTGATTAGTGATGCGCTGGTGGAGCAGGCGCTGGAGGGCGAAAACTCGGCGCTGCCCACCTTTGTTGAGGCGCGTAATCAGTTTGAACTCAACTACCTGCGCAAGCTGCTGCAAATCACTAAAGGCAACGTCACTCACGCGGCGAGAATGGCGGGGCGCAACCGGACAGAATTTTATAAACTGCTTTCCCGACACGAGCTGGATGCAAACGATTTCAAGGAATGAATCGGTGTAATGTGTTACGTTTAGCAGATCAAAAGACAGGCGACCTTTTCAAGGAATAGCATGAAAAAGATTGATGCGATTATTAAACCCTTCAAGCTGGACGATGTCCGTGAAGCACTGGCCGAAGTCGGTATTACCGGCATGACCGTGACCGAAGTGAAAGGCTTTGGGCGCCAGAAAGGCCACACTGAGCTGTATCGCGGTGCGGAATATATGGTGGATTTTCTGCCGAAGGTGAAAATTGAGATCGTCGTGCCGGACGACATTGTCGATATCTGCGTAGACACGATTATTCGTACGGCGCAAACCGGCAAAATTGGTGATGGTAAAATTTTCGTCTTCGACGTGGCACGGGTCATTCGTATCCGTACCGGCGAAGAGGACGACGCGGCGATTTAAACCGCGTCAGGGTTGCCGGATGTCTCCATCCGGCAACATCAAATCACAGCACTTTATGTGGGCCAAAGCATTCGTAATGAATGTTTTCCTGCTTCACACCCAGGTCCACTAACTGTTTTGCCGCAAACTGCATGAAGCCGACCGGACCGCAGAGATAGAACTGCATGGCCGGATCGCTGAACGCACCTTCCAGTTTGCTCAAATCCATCAGGCCTTCGCTATCAAACTGACCTTTAGCGCGATCGGCTTCGCTCGGCTGGCGATACCAGGTATGCGCGGTAAAGCGCGGTAGTGATTGACCCAGTTCCTTAACTTCATCGGCAAAGGCGTGAACATCGCCATTTTCTGCCGCGTGGAACCAGTTTACCTGGGCGTTATGGCCTGCTTTTGCCAGCGTATCGAGCATTGCCAGCATTGGCGTTTGCCCTACACCCGCAGAGATCAGTGTTACCGGCGTGTCATCTGTCACATCCATAAAGAAATCACCCGCCGGAGCTACCAGCTTCACGACATCGCCAACGTTGGCGTGATTGTGCAGCCAGTTGGATACCTGCCCACCCTCTTCGCGTTTCACCGCAATACGATAGCCTTTGCCATCCGGTTTGCGAGTCAAAGAGTACTGACGAATTTCCTGATGTGGGAAACCTTCTGGTTTCAGCCAGACGCCGAGATATTGTCCCGGACGGTATTCTGCCACTGCGCCACCGTCGACCGGCTCAAGTTCGAAGCTGGTGATCAGTGCGCTGCGCGGTGTTTTAGCCACAATGCGGAAATCGCGAGTACCTTCCCAGCCACCGGCTTTGCTGGCGTTTTCGTTATAGATTTCCGCCTCGCGATTGATAAATACATTAGCCAGTACGCCATAGGCTTTACCCCACGCGTCCAGCACTTCCTGGCCTGGGCTGAACATTTCGTCCAGCGTCGCCAACAGGTGTTCGCCGACGATGTTGTACTGTTCCGGTTTGATCTGGAAACTGGTGTGCTTCTGCGCGATTTTTTCTACCGCTGGCAGCAGCGCAGGCAGGTTTTCAATATTACTGGCGTAGGCGGCAATAGCGTTAAACAGGGCTTCACGTTGATCGCCATTACGCTGGTTACTCATGTTAAAAATTTCTTTGAGTTCTGGGTTATGAGTAAACATACGGTCGTAGAAATGGGCGGTTAACTTTGGCCCTGTTTCCACCAGTAAAGGGATGGTGGCTTTTACTGTAGCGATGGTTTGAGCGTCAAGCATATGGTCTTCCTTTTTTTGCATCTTAATTGATGTATCTCAAATGCATCTTATAAAAAATAGCCCTGCACTGTAAATGGTTCTTTTGGTGTTTTTCATCAAGAATGTGATGAAGTGAAAAATTTGCATCACAAACCTGAAAAGAAATCCGTTTCCGGTTGCAGGCCCTTTATTCTCCAAAGCCTTGCGCAGCTTGAAGGTAATCGTTTGCGTAAATTCCTTTGTCAAGACCTGTTATCGCACAATGATTCGGTTATACTGTTCGCCGTTGTCCATCAGGACCGCCAAAATTAGGCGAAAAAATTTTATTGTTAGCTGAGTCAGGAGATGCGGATGTTAAAGCGTGAAATGAACATTGCCGATTATGATGCCGAACTGTGGCAGGCTATGGAGCAGGAAAAAGTACGTCAGGAAGAGCACATCGAACTGATCGCCTCCGAAAACTACACCAGCCCGCGCGTAATGCAGGCGCAGGGTTCTCAGCTGACCAATAAATATGCTGAAGGTTATCCGGGCAAGCGCTACTACGGCGGTTGCGAGTATGTTGATATCGTTGAACAACTGGCGATCGATCGTGCGAAAGAACTGTTCGGCGCTGATTACGCTAACGTTCAGCCGCACTCCGGCTCCCAGGCTAACTTTGCGGTCTACACCGCGCTGCTGGAACCAGGTGATACCGTTCTGGGTATGAACCTGGCGCATGGCGGTCACCTGACTCACGGTTCTCCGGTTAACTTCTCCGGTAAACTGTACAACATCGTTCCTTACGGTATTGATGCTACCGGCCATATCGACTACGCCGATCTGGAAAAACAAGCCAAAGAACACAAGCCGAAAATGATTATCGGTGGTTTCTCTGCATATTCCGGCGTGGTTGACTGGGCGAAAATGCGTGAAATCGCTGACAGCATCGGTGCTTACCTGTTCGTTGATATGGCGCACGTTGCGGGCCTGGTTGCTGCTGGCGTCTACCCGAACCCGGTTCCTCATGCTCACGTAGTGACTACCACCACTCACAAAACCCTGGCGGGTCCGCGCGGCGGCCTGATCCTGGCGAAAGGCGGTAGCGAAGAACTGTACAAAAAACTGAACTCTGCCGTTTTCCCTGGTGGTCAGGGCGGTCCGTTGATGCACGTAATCGCTGGTAAAGCGGTTGCTCTGAAAGAAGCGATGGAGCCTGAGTTCAAAACTTACCAGCAGCAGGTCGCTAAAAACGCTAAAGCGATGGTAGAAGTGTTCCTGGAACGCGGCTACAAAGTGGTTTCTGGCGGTACTGATAACCACCTGTTCCTGGTTGATCTGGTTGATAAAAACCTGACCGGTAAAGAAGCAGACGCCGCTCTGGGCCGTGCCAATATCACCGTGAACAAAAACAGCGTACCGAACGATCCGAAGAGCCCGTTTGTAACTTCTGGTATTCGTGTAGGTACTCCGGCGATTACGCGTCGTGGCTTCAAAGAAGCAGAAGCGAAAGAACTGGCTGGCTGGATGTGTGACGTGCTGGACAGCATCAATGATGAAGCGGTTATCGAGCGCATCAAAGGTAAAGTTCTCGACATCTGCGCACGTTACCCGGTTTACGCATAAGAGAAACGGTGATTTGCTGACAACGTGCTCGTTGTTCATGCCGGATGCGGCGTGAACGCCTTATCCGGCCTACAAAAATTTGCAAATTCAATATATTGCAATATCCGTGTAGGCCTGATAAGCGTAGCGCATCAGGCAATCTTACGTTTGTGATCGTCAAGGCTTCCTTCGGGAAGCCTTGTTACGTTATCGCGCCATCAAATCTGTCGTAACTGCGCCTCAACATACAAATAGCCAATCCCCAGCACCTGTTGTGCGCGGCTTAATTGCCCGAAGCCAATTTGCGTCGCTTTCACGCTCGGTCCTTCGTCGCGGTCAAACGGGTTAAATCCTGTCTGGCGAATAATGGTATTAAGCCAGTTCTCACCAAAGGCACAGCTGCGACCGTACAACCAAATCTGATTAATATTGAGGATGTTGAGGAAGTTATACAGACTCAAACCAATGGCGTTGGCACTGCGGTCAACCCAACTGGTGATCCACGGTTCTCCACTCTGCCAGGCAGCGATTAATTGCGCGGTAGTCAGTTTTTCTGGATCAAGTTGAGTATTGCCAGGTTGTGATTTTAGCCATACTCGCGCCTGTTTTTTTAATGCGCTTAACGAGGCGACGGTTTCCAGGCAGCCATAACGTCCACAGTCGCAGGCGACGCCATCCGGATTAACAATGGTGTGACCAATCTGCCCGCTACCATACAAACTACCGCGATAAATTTGCTCGTTAATCACGAACGACGAGCCAATGCCGTAATCAACGTTGATCACGCAGAAATCCCGTCCCTGCGAATTATTTTGCCATTTCTCCGCCAGCGCCAGCATCACGCAGTCATTATCGACCATCACCCGAATGCCCAGCTTCTCTTCCAGCAGATACTTCACCTCAACTGGCGTGGTCCACGGTGCTTGCGGCATGGTTTGCGATACACCAGTTACCGGATCAACCTGACCGTGAATTGCCAGCGCCAGGTTGATGGTGCGGCCCGGCCACAGTTTGCGATGACGATGCCAGCATTTTTCGATTTCGGACAGCAGTGCCTGCGGTGTCGGTGCATCAATCTGAAAATATTCAAATTCGCCTTTCGGACTTAAACAAGCGTTAGCGACCTGGCACTCAATGCTGGTGGGCGTCACGTTCAGGCATAGCGTCCAGTCACCTTCCGGCGCAATCAGCCATGTGCCGCTGCTATGCCCGCGCGTCTGGCTTTCATCGTCGATATTCACCACCCGCTTTTCGTTTTCCAGTTCCTGCAAAATATTACTGACCGCCGGAATTGAAATTTGCGCCAGCCGGGCCAGCGTCGACTTGTTGGCGCGCTTTTGCCGGTACAACAGTTCCAGAATCACGCATTTGTTATGGTGGCGGATCTGTTGATTGTTAATGCAGGCTCTCATCTTCACTAAACCTTGTTTAGTTAATTGCGTGATTATTCCGCGAAAACATTGCCAGATTGTTCAATACACTGCCACAAATCTTTTAATTCAGTATGTCTTGTTAATATTGAGGGCACCATGACTCCAGTAAAAGTGTGGCAAGAGCGCGTTGAGATCCCGACCTATGAAACCGGGCCGCAGGATATACATCCCATGTTCCTGGAAAATCGCGTTTATCAGGGATCGTCCGGCGCGGTTTATCCCTATGGCGTGACCGATACGCTGAGCGAGCAGAAAACCCTGAAATCCTGGCAGGCGGTGTGGCTGGAAAACGACTACATCAAAGTGATGATCCTGCCGGAACTGGGCGGTCGCGTGCATCGCGCATGGGATAAAGTGAAACAGCGAGATTTTGTCTATCACAATGAAGTCATTAAGCCGGCGCTGGTGGGGCTGCTGGGGCCGTGGATTTCGGGCGGGATTGAGTTTAACTGGCCACAACACCATCGCCCGACCACCTTTATGCCCGTTGATTTCACCATCGAAGCCCATGACGACGGCGCACAGACGGTGTGGGTCGGCGAAACGGAGCCGATGCACGGTTTACAAGTGATGACTGGTTTCACACTGCGCCCTGACCGGGCAGCGCTGGAAATCGCCAGCCGCGTCTATAACGGCAACGCCACGCCGCGTCATTTCTTGTGGTGGGCCAACCCGGCAGTGAAAGGTGGTGAAGGGCATCAGAGCGTTTTCCCGCCGGATGTGACTGCGGTGTTTGATCACGGCAAACGGGCTGTTTCAGCTTTCCCCATCGCTACCGGCACCTACTACAAAGTGGACTACTCCGCCGGAGTGGACATTTCTCGCTATAAAAATGTGCCAGTGCCGACTTCGTATATGGCTGAAAAATCGCAGTACGATTTTGTTGGCGCGTGGTGTCACGATGAAGATGGCGGTTTGCTGCACGTTGCCAACCACCATATTGCGCCAGGTAAAAAACAGTGGAGTTGGGGACACAGTGAATTTGGCCAGGCGTGGGATAAGAGTCTGACCGACAATAACGGTCCGTATATCGAGCTGATGACCGGTATTTTTGCCGATAACCAGCCCGATTTTACCTGGCTTGATGCTTACGAAGAGAAGTGTTTCGAGCAGTATTTCCTGCCTTATCATTCTCTGGGCATGGTGCAAAATGCCTCCCGCGATGCGGTGATAAAACTCCAGCGTAGCGAGCGGGGGATTGAGTGGGGGCTGTATGCCATCTCCCCGTTGAGTGGATATCGTCTGGCGATCCGCGAAATCGGCAAATGCAACGCGTTACTCGATGATGCCGTGGCCCTGACGCCAGCAACCGCCATCCAGGGCGTGTTGCATGGTATCAATCCTGACAGACTGACCATCGAACTTTCCGATGCTGACGGCAATATTGTACTGAGTTATCAGGAACATCAGCCGCAAGAGTTGCCGTTGCCGGACGTTGCCAAAGCGCCACTGGCTGCACAAGACATTGCCAGTACAGATGAAGCCTGGTTTATCGGTCAGCATCTGGAGCAATATCATCACGCCAGTCGTTCACCGTTCGATTACTACCTGCGCGGCGTGGCGCTGGACCCGCTGGATTATCGCTGTAACTTGGCGCTGGCGATGCTGGAATATAACCGCGCAGATTTCCCGCAAGCGGTGGCGTATGCCAGTCAGGCGCTGAAACGCGCACATGCGCTGAACAAAAACCCGCAGTGTGGACAGGCAAGTTTGATTCGCGCCAGTGCTTACGAACGTCAGGGACAATATCAACAATCCGAAGAGGATTTCTGGCGTGCGGTCTGGAGCGGGAACAGTAAAGCCGGCGGCTATTATGGTCTGGCACGGCTGACTGCGCGTAATGGTAACTTCGACGCGGGTCTGGATTTTTGCCAACAAAGTCTTCGCGCCTGCCCAACCAATCAGGAAGTGCTTTGCCTGCATAACCTGCTGCTGGTGTTAAGTGGTCGTCAGGACAACGCGCGTTTGCAGCGCGAGAAACTGCTGCGTGATTATCCGCTGAACGCCACTCTGTGGTGGCTGAACTGGTTCGATGGTCGTAGCGAATCAGCCCTCGCGCAGTGGCGCGGTCTGTGTCAGGGACGCGACGTTAACGCCCTGATGACCGCCGGGCAACTGATTAACTGGGGAATGCCCGCCCTGGCGGCAGAGATGCTGAACGTACTGGACTGCCAGCGCACGCTTCCGCTTTACCTGCAAGCCAGCTTGCTGCCGAAAGCCGAACGCGGCGAACTGGTCGCAAAAGCCATTGATGTCTTCCCACAGTTTGTCCGTTTCCCGAATACGCTGGAAGAAGTGGCGGCGCTGGAGAGTATTGAAGAGTGCTGGTTTGCCCGTCATTTACTGGCCTGCTTCTATTACAACAAGCGTAGCTACAACAAAGCCATTACTTTATGGCTGCGTTGCGTAGAGATGTCACCGGAGTTTGCCGACGGCTGGCGCGGGTTAGCGATCCATGCGTGGAATAAGCAACACGATTATGAGCTGGCCGCGCGTTATCTTGATAATGCTTATCAGCTTGCGCCGCAGGATGCACGTCTGCTTTTCGAACGGGATTTGCTGGATAAGTTAAGCGGAGCCACACCGGAGAAACGACTGGCACGTCTGGAAAATAATCTGGAAATTGCTCTGAAACGCGACGACATGACCGCAGAACTGCTCAATTTGTGGCATCTCACAGGTCAGGCCGACAAAGCGGCGGATATTCTCGCCACGCGAAAATTCCACCCGTGGGAAGGCGGGGAAGGGAAGGTCACCAGTCAGTTTATCCTTAACCAAATGTTACGCGCCTGGCAACACCTTGATGCCAGACAACCGCAGCAGGCCAGCGAACTGCTTCATGCCGCGCTGCACTATCCGGAGAATTTAAGCGAAGGCCGTTTACCGGGGCAAACTGACAACGACATCTGGTTCTGGCAGGCGATATGTGCCAAAGCTCAGGGCGATGAAACTGAAGCGACGCGTTGTTTACGTCTGGCGGCGACCGGCGATCGTACCATTAACATCCACAGTTATTACAACGATCAGCCGGTTGATTATCTCTTCTGGCAAGGAATGGCGCTGCGACTGCTGGGCGAACAACAAACCGCACAGCAACTGTTTAGTGAAATGAAACTGTGGGCGCAAGAGATGGCGAAAACCAGTATCGAGGCGGATTTCTTTGCCGTCTCGCAACCTGACTTGTTGTCGCTGTATGGCGATTTACAACAGCAGCATAAAGAAAAATGCCTGATGGTGGCGATGCTGGCGGCCGCGGGACTAGGGGAGATTGCGCAATACGATTCTGCTCGCGCTGAATTGACTGCGATTAATCCGGCCTGGCCGAAAGCGGCATTATTCACCACCGTGATGCCTTTTATTTTTAACCGCGTTCACTAAACCCTATTAACTGTAATATTTGAGCGGCACGCGCTGCCGCTCACGCTCAAATAATTAAAATAAGCCGTTGTAAATAAAAACCCTACAGGAGGCACTATGCCTAAAAAAATGAGAACAACCCGTAATCTATTATTAATGGCTACGCTATTAGGTAGCGCACTATTTGCCAACGCTGCGGATAAAGAAATGACCATTGGCGCAATATACCTTGATACCCAGGGATATTACGCTGGAGTGCGTCAGGGCGTTCAGGATGCGGCAAAAGATTCTTCAGTACAGGTACAGTTAATTGAAACTAACGCCCAGGGCGATATTTCGAAAGAAAGTACTTTTGTAGATACCCTCGTGGCGCGTAATGTCGATGCCATTATTTTATCGGCAGTGTCTGAAAATGGCAGTAGCCGCACCGTTCGCCGCGCCAGTGAGGCGGGTATTCCGGTGATTTGCTACAACACCTGTATTAATCAAAAGGGTGTCGATAAATATGTCTCGGCGTATCTGGTGGGCGATCCGCTGGAATTTGGTAAAAAACTGGGTAACGCTGCCGCCGATTATTTTATTGCCAACAAAATTGACCAGCCGAAAATTGCCGTCATCAATTGCGAAGCCTTTGAAGTTTGTGTGCAACGACGTAAAGGGTTTGAAGAAGTATTAAAAGCCCGCGTTCCCGGCGCGCAAATTGTCGCTAATCAGGAAGGGACTGTTTTAGATAAAGCGATTTCTGTCGGTGAAAAACTGATTATCTCCACGCCAGATCTCAACGCCATTATGGGGGAATCGGGCGGAGCGACACTCGGCGCGGTAAAAGCGGTACGCAATCAAAATCAGGCCGGAAAAATTGCCGTTTTCGGTTCGGACATGACCACTGAAATTGCTCAGGAGCTGGAAAACAACCAGGTGCTGAAAGCGGTAGTGGATATTTCCGGTAGAAAATGGGCAATGCTGTTTTCGCGCAAACATTGAAGGTTATCAATAAACAAGCCGACGGTGAAAAAGTGATTCAGGTGCCAATCGATCTCTATACCAAAACTGAAGACGGTAAACAGTGGCTGGCAACGCACGTTGATGGTCTGCCCTAATAGCTGATTCGCAGAGGTCCCTATGTTCACGGCAACAGAGGCAGTCCCGGTAGCAAAAGTGGTGGCAGGAAATAAGCGTTACCCCGGCGTCGTTGCGCTGGATAACGTTAACTTCACGCTCAATAAAGGCGAAGTTCGCGCGCTGTTAGGCAAAAACGGTGCGGGAAAATCGACCCTCATTCGAATGCTTACCGGTAGCGAACGTCCGGATAGCGGTGATATCTGGATTGGCGAGACGCGACTGGAAGGCGACGAAGCTACGCTGACTCGCCGTGCCGCTGAACTGGGGGTACGCGCGGTTTATCAGGAATTAAGTCTGGTGGAAGGGCTGACGGTGGCAGAAAACCTCTGCCTTGGTCAATGGCCTCGCCGCAACGGCATGATTGATTACCCGCAAATGGCGCAGGATGCCCAACGTTGCTTACAGGCGCTGGGCGTTGACGTTAGCCCTGAACAACTTGTTTCAACGCTAAGCCCGGCGCAAAAGCAACTGGTGGAAATTGCGCGGGTGATGAAGGGCGAGCCGCGCGTGGTCATCCTTGATGAACCCACCAGCTCGCTTGCCAGTGCGGAAGTTGAACTGGTGATCAGCGCCGTGAAAAAAATGTCGGCACTGGGCGTGGCGGTGATTTACGTCAGCCACAGGATGGAGGAAATCCGCCGTATCGCTTCCTGTGCCACCGTCATGCGCGACGGGCAGGTGGCGGGCGATGTGATGCTCGAAAACACCTCAACTCGCCATATTGTGTCGTTGATGCTCGGACGCGATCACGTTGATATTGCACCGGTTGCAGCTCAGGAGATTGCGGACCAGACCGTACTGGAAGTTCGCGCGTTACGCCACAGACCAAAACTTACGGAGATCAGTTTTTCACTGCGTCGTGGCGAAGTGCTCGGCATTGCCGGCCTGCTGGGGGCAGGGCGCAGTGAATTGCTGAAAGCGATAGTTGGGCTGGAAGCGTATGAACAGGGCGAAATTGTTATCAACGGCGAGAAAATCACGCGCCCCGATTACGGCGACATGCTGAAACGCGGCATTGGCTATACGCCAGAAAACCGCAAAGAAGCGGGGATCATTCCCTGGCTGGGCGTTGACGAAAATACAGTGCTGACCAATCGGCAAAAAATCAGCGCCAACGGCGTACTGCAATGGTCCACCATCCGCCGCCTGACCGAAGAGGTGATGCAGCGGATGACGGTTAAGGCTGCCAGTAGCGAAACACCCATCGGCACGCTTTCTGGCGGTAATCAGCAAAAAGTGGTGATCGGTCGTTGGGTCTATGCCGCCAGCCAGATTTTGTTGCTCGACGAGCCAACGCGCGGCGTCGATATCGAAGCAAAACAGCAGATTTACCGTATTGTCCGCGAGCTGGCTGCCGAAGGAAAAAGCGTGGTGTTTATCTCCAGTGAAGTGGAGGAGTTACCGCTGGTGTGCGACCGCATTCTGTTGTTACAGCACGGTACGTTCTCGCAGGAGTTTCACTCTCCAGTCAATGTGGATGAGCTGATGTCCGCCATTCTGTCTGTGCACTGATGAATTTTACCGAGGAACCTGAAGATGTCTGCTTCGTCATTACCATTGCCGCAGGGCAAGAGCGTCTCGCTCAAACAATTTGTCAGTCGCCATATTAATGAGATCGGTTTGCTGGTGGTGATTGCCATTTTGTATCTGGTCTTCTCCCTGAACGCGCCTGGCTTTATCTCATTGAATAACCAAATGAACGTGCTGCGCGATGCCGCTACCATTGGGATCGCCGCCTGGGCGATGACGCTGATTATTATCTCCGGGGAAATTGATGTCAGCGTTGGGCCGATGGTGGCTTTTGTCTCGGTGTGCCTGGCATTTTTGCTGCAATTTGACGTTCCGCTGGCGATTGCTTGTCTGCTGGTGTTGCTGTTAGGTGCGCTGATGGGAACGCTGGCCGGGGTGCTGCGCGGTGTGTTTAACGTACCAAGTTTCGTTGCCACGTTGGGGCTGTGGAGCGCCCTGCGCGGAATGGGGCTGTTTATGACTAACGCCCTGCCAGTGCCAATTGACGAAAACGAGGTGCTGGACTGGCTGGGCGGACAATTTCTCGGAGTGCCGGTATCCGCGCTGATCATGATGGTATTGTTTGCGCTGTTTGTGTTCATCAGTCGTAAAACCGCTTTCGGGCGCTCGGTTTTTGCCGTTGGCGGTAATGCCACTGCGGCGCAGTTGTGCGGCATCAACGTTCGTCGGGTGCGCATTCTTATCTTTACCCTTTCGGGATTATTAGCGGCGGTGACCGGCATTTTGTTGGCGGCGCGTCTTGGTTCTGGTAACGCAGGTGCCGCAAACGGTCTGGAGTTTGACGTCATCGCCGCGGTCGTGGTCGGCGGTACGGCACTTTCCGGCGGTCGCGGTTCCCTGTTCGGTACATTGCTTGGTGTGCTGGTGATTACGCTAATCGGTAACGGTCTGGTATTGCTCGGGATTAACTCTTTTTTCCAGCAGGTGGTACGCGGCGTCATCATCGTGGTGGCAGTCCTGGCGAATATCTTGCTGACCCAGCGAAGCAATAAAGCGAAACGCTAAACCTTAACGCCCCTGGCGCGGGTGCGGCAGGGATGAAAATTAATCGTATTGTTAATGAGGGATTTATGAAAACGATGCTGGCAGCTTATTTACCAGGAAATTCGACCGTCGATCTGCGGGAAGTTGCGGTGCCGACGCCGGGGATTAACCAGGTGCTGATCAAAATGAAATCCTCCGGGATTTGCGGAAGCGATGTCCACTATATCTACCATCAACACCGCGCCACGGCGGCGGCGCCCGATAAACCGTTATACCAGGGCTTTATCAACGGTCATGAGCCGTGCGGGCAAATTGTGGCGATGGGGCAAGGCTGTCGCCATTTTAAAGAGGGTGATCGCGTGCTGGTGTATCACATTTCTGGCTGTGGTTTTTGCCCGAACTGCCGCCGCGGCTTTCCTATCTCTTGTACTGGCAAAGGAAAAGCGGCTTACGGCTGGCAGCGTGACGGTGGTCATGCCGAATATCTGCTGGCGGAAGAAAAAGATCTGATCCTCCTGC
Source organism: Escherichia sp. E10V5 (assembly GCF_004212315.1). NCBI lineage: Bacteria > Pseudomonadati > Pseudomonadota > Gammaproteobacteria > Enterobacterales > Enterobacteriaceae > Escherichia > Escherichia sp. E10V5. The sequence continues at coordinate 84,242 of NZ_RHJM01000016.1, read as the reverse complement.
CGGATGCACAGAGTTACGAAGATGGTGCGTTTATCAGTTGCGGCGTTGGCACGGCCTATGAAGGGATTTTGCGCGGCGAAGTCTCCGGCAGCGATAACGTGCTGGTGGTCGGTCTGGGACCGGTCGGCATGATGGCGATGATGCTGGCGAAAGGTCGCGGTGCAAAACGGATCATCGGCGTTGATATGTTGCCGGAACGTCTGGCGATGGCGAAGCAGTTAGGGGTGATGGATCACGGTTATTTAGCGACGACCGAGGGCTTGCCGCAGATAATCGCTGAACTCACTCACGGCGGCGCGGATGTTGCGCTCGATTGTTCCGGTAATGCTGCGGGGCGCTTGCTGGCATTGCAATCCACCGCCGACTGGGGGCGCGTGGTTTACATTGGTGAAACCGGAAAAGTGGAGTTCGAAGTCAGCGCCGATCTGATGCACCATCAACGGCGGATTATTGGCTCTTGGGTAACCAGTCTGTTCCATATGGAAAAATGCGCTCACGATCTGACCGACTGGAAACTATGGCCACGTAACGCCATTACCCACCGCTTCTCTCTGGAACAGGCGGGAGATGCCTACGCACTGATGGCGAGCGGCAAGTGCGGGAAAGTTGTGATTAACTTCCCGGATTAAGGAGTTAGCGGATGACCATCTATACCTTATCTCACGGGCCGCTAAAGCTGGACGTTTCTGACCAGGGCGGCGTAATCGAAGGCTTCTGGCGCGATACGACGCCGCTGTTACGTCCTGGTAAAAAAAGCGGTGTGGCAACCGATGCCTCTTGTTTTCCGCTGGTGCCATTTGCAAACCGGGTGAGTGGTAACCGATTTGTCTGGCAGGAGCGAGAGTATCAACTGCAACCGAATGTTGAGTGGGATGCGCACTATCTACACGGCGATGGCTGGTTGGGGCAGTGGCAATGTGTCTCGCGCAGCGATGATAGTTTGCGTCTGGCGTATGAACATCACTGTGGCGTTTATCATTATCGTGTAAGCCAGGCATTTCATTTAACGGCGGATTCACTGACGGTCACGCTCTCTGTCACCAATGAAGGCACTGAGACGCTGCCATTTGGTACTGGCTGGCATCCTTATTTTCCGTTGTCGTCGAAAACGCTGATTCAGGCGCAGGCGAATGGTTACTGGCTGGAGCGGGAGCAGTGGTTGGCGGGCGAGTTTTGCGAGCAGTTACCGCCAGAACTGGATTTCAACCAGCTCGCGCCGTTGCCGCGCCAGTGGGTGAACAACGGTTTTTCCGGATGGAATGGCCAGGCCCGCATCGAGCAGCCGCAGGAGGGTTACGCCGTCATCATGGAAACGACGCCGCCTGCGCCGTGCTATTTCATCTTTGTCTCCGATCCCGCGTTTGATAAAGGGTATGCGTTTGATTTCTTCTGTCTGGAGCCGATGAGTCATGCGCCAGATGACCATCATCGCCCGGAAGGTGGTGACCTCATTGCGCTTGCGCCGGGTGAATCAACAACCTCAGAGATGTCGTTGCGGGTAGAGTGGCTGTAATTTATAAAATGCCGGATGCACAGGCCTACAGGGTAATTTCGATTTTGTAGCACTCGGCGCACCATGCCTGATGCGACGCTTGCCGCGTCTTATCAGGCCTACAATTGGTGTTGGAGCGGTCGGCCGGATAAGGCGTTCACGCCGCATCCGGCATCTTTCCTAACGCCGATCGAGAGAAATTGCCCCCGGCCCGGTAATTGCCAGCAGCAGGAATGCGCCAGCAATGCTGATATTCTTCCAGAAATTAATCATATTTGGTCCAATCGCATCGCCAGTCATATCCCAGTAATGATGACCAATCACCGCAGTTCCCAGCGTGTAGAAAATAAACAGCACCGCCAGCGGACGGGTGAAAAAGCCAAGTATGATTAATATCGCGGCGGGTACTTCCATAATCACCGCAATAACTGCCGCCAGCATCGGCATCGGTGCGCCCAGCGAGGCCATATACTGTACCGTTCCGTCAAAGCCCATCATTTTGGGAAAACCAAAAATAATGAAAATTAAGATGACGGCGATACGGGCAATTAATAACAAAACGGGGCGGGCAGCACCAAAATCAAAATAACGTAGTGAGTTCATAACCAATCCCTTTGCAAGATAATGTGATTTAAACGTAATACACACTCTTGCACCTCGCCACGCCCCAGCGGATGAGAAATTTGGTAATTATCCAGGTCAATATCCAGCACATTTTCTTTAGGTGATATTTTGTTAGCGGTATTAACGATATTTTTTCCAGCTCTGTGTACTGGAAGCAGACTCGAATTTTCTTATTTTTCAACTTGCACCAACATTCGATTAACTCCAGACTAACGCCTCCTGACGGGAGGGACTCATGGTTTTGCAATCCACGCGCTGGTTGGCGCTCGGTTATTTCACATACTTTTTTAGCTACGGTATTTTTCTACCTTTCTGGAGCGTCTGGCTTAAGGGGATTGGCTTAACGCCAGAAACCATCGGCCTGTTGTTGGGGGCCGGGCTGGTTGCCCGTTTTCTCGGTAGTTTGATAATTGCGCCTCGCGTCAGCGATCCTTCTCGCCTGATTTCTGCGCTGCGTGTGCTGGCGTTGCTGACGCTACTCTTTGCCATCGCCTTCTGGGCGGGTGCGCATGTGGCGTGGTTGATGGTGGTGATGGTTGGTTTTAACCTCTTTTTCTCACCGCTGGTGCCGTTGACCGATGCGCTGGCGAATACCTGGCAAAAGCAGTTCCCGCTTGATTATGGCAAAGTGCGACTTTGGGGCTCGGTGGCGTTTGTCATTGGCTCGGCGCTAACGGGGAAACTGGTCAGCGTATTCGATTATCGGGTTATTCTGGCATTGCTGACGTTGGGCGTGGCATCCATGCTGCTCGGCTTTCTTATCCGTCCGACGATTCAGCCACAAGGGGCCAGCCGTCAACAGGAGAGCACGGGGTGGCCAGCGTGGTTGGCGCTGGTCCGCCAGAACTGGCGTTTTCTGGCCTGCGTTTGTTTATTGCAGGGGGCGCATGCGGCCTATTACGGTTTTAGCGCCATTTACTGGCAGGCAGCTGGCTACTCGGCCTCGGCGGTGGGCTATTTGTGGTCGCTGGGCGTGGTGGCGGAAGTCATTATCTTTGCGCTGAGTAATAAGCTTTTCCGCCGTTGTAGCGCCCGTGATATGTTGCTGATCTCGGCGGTATCCGGGGTAGTACGTTGGGGCATTATGGGGGCAACCACTGAGTTGCCGTGGTTGATTATGGTGCAAGTTCTGCATTGCGGCACCTTTACCGTGTGCCATCTGGCCGCTATGCGCTACATTGCCGCTCGTCAGGGAAGTGAGGTTATCCGCTTGCAGGCAGTTTATTCTGCCGTCGCGATGGGCGGCAGTATCGCCATCATGACCGTCTTCGCCGGTTTTTTGTATCAATATCTGGGGCATGGCGTGTTCTGGGTGATGGCATTGGTGGCGTTTCCGGCAATGTTTTTGCGCCCGAAAGTCGTTCCCTCATGCTGATTCAAGTATTTTGCGGATTTGTTCCTGTTGATGTGCCGTCAGGGTCAGATCCGTATAAATCAGCGGTGGTGAAAAAAGCGGTAGCGGCATGGTATAAGGCGCAATAATAAGTGCGGCATTGCGCGGCGCGCCAATCTGCAAAAATGTCTTCACAGACATGTGTTTAATATTGAGCGGCAGTATCGTTAGCTCACGCAATTGCAGCTCAATATTCGCTTCTCGTTCGCTGTCATTGCCCGTCAGCAAAATAATCTGCTTTTCGTGAATTTCATTTGCCTGCATCAGCCATGCACCGAAAATCACTGCCACCAGACAACTTTCTTCATCGGAAAGACTGACATTGTACTCATTTTCAAACCCGACCAGCGCTTCGCGGGTGGTGTGCACGAGCCGTGGATAAAGTCGACGGAACTCTTCCGGTAAAGTGTTATCAATGCCGATAGAAAACAAACAGCGGTTTAACGCCTGGGCCAGGTGAGTATAAAGCTGATAGCACAACCCCTGTTCATCATAGAAACGGACGTTACTCAACTGCCGAAAATGCTGTACCAGACGGTTAATTGACTGGCGCAACTGTTTGCCATGCTGATGGGTGTCTCGCAGTGGATCGGGAACCCGCAACATGGAAAAAAGTAATGCCATAAATAGCGGTTCAGCTGGGGGAACAGGTTGACGCGCCCGCCGTTGCCAGTGGCGGCCAATTTCCTGTGCAACCTGAAATTCAATGCAAGATTCCAACCAGTGACGTTGCAGCGGGTTAAATAAGGGCGAGATTTCGGCATGGTGTTGCAATAAGCAATATTGCAGATACAAACACAGGAAATGAACATCACGCGCGTCAAAGCGTTTTTGCAGCCTTCGCGAGCAGAGATTAACTAACGCCAGTAGATTGGTGTCGTCATAAAAATTACGAGCAATCCCCCGACGCTTTAGCTCCCCCTTTAACGCGGGCGTAAAATGGCTGCTGATAAATGACGGACAAAGGCGAAAAGCGCGTCGTAGCCAATGAAATAAACATAAGCGTTGGTTAAGTATTGTACCTTCAATCCGGTAGCTCCCGTCATATCCAGTTGTAATGGTGAGTTGATGATAGCGCTGGATCTCCCGTCCTGTTTCGCTGATATCGCGACCCACCATTTCATCATCCACACCATTAATCTCGCTGAAAGTTGCCGTGGTGGCGCTCAACCCCGGCTGGAACAGCGTCAGCAATACCTGGCAACGGCGCTGGGGAGCTGAAAGTACAGATGGTGGGGCAAGTGTAGGTATCATCTGTAGATCTCCCATAAGCATAATTTATAAGAATAGCTAAAGTTTGCTTAGGGATACGGTGAATGGAATGCTATTAATCAGAAATGATGACAAACATCACAGAATTTTTATCGATATAAACACTTTCTGGCAGTTTAATGCCATCCCTTAAGGTGATTTCTTGCTGTTTTATCTGGTTTCGACCATAAGGTTAATTCTGTGGATTCAATGCGCTAAGGATAAAGTCCACCATTTGCTCGCGATAAACGTCTCCGTGACGATCGGAAAAGGCATCAAGATGTTCGCCATCGGGGATCAAAATCAGGCGTTTTGGCTCTTTCGCCAGGGCAAATAATTTCTCGCTATGCTGCCATGGAATAACATGATCAGCTTTGCCGTGAATCAGTAAAAGCGGGATCGGGCTGACGCTGGCGATGTAATTTTCGCCGCTGTAACTCTCATCAAGTAAGTAGCCACTGCCGGGTATCATCTGGTTAGCGATGGTCGAATAAGAGGCAAATGTGGAGTCGAGGATCACCGCACGTATGCCCTCGCGATCTCCTAACCCAATAACGTTAAGAATATTCGCCCCGCCAATACTCTGCCCGAACAGCACCAGCCGCTTGGGGTTTACATCGCTACGATGGCGCACCACGTTGATGGCACTTTGCGTATCGTCCAGTAATCCGGCTTGTGATGGAGTGCCTTTAGATTTACCAAACCCGCGATAATCAAACATAAAAACATTGAAATTATGTTCTGGTAACCAACTGACCAGCGGCCAGTGGGCGGACATATTCCCGGCATTGCCATGAGCATGAATTACGGTAGCAATAGCGTTTTCGGCGGGACCAGTGGAAGAGGGGATAAACCAGCCTTGTAGCCGTGTGCCATCTTTAGCAGTAAATTCAACAGATTCAGCAGACCATGGATCAGGACCGTAAATTTTGTCGTCGGGATAATAAAAGAAGTTGATGGCGATGCGCGGCACTAAATAAACGCAGAAAGCAGAAATAAAAAGAATAAACAGAATCTTGAGAACGCGTTTGTTCGCTGGCAGAACCATGACCTTTCCTTACGACTTGCTTTGTAATCCATTAATCGGGAAAGGATGGTGGGAGAGTGGCGTAGGAAAGTAAAGCGGTGCGAAAGTATTTCGGAATAGCGCCTGAAAGGCAAGGGCGGGTGAGGAACGTCACCCGCCAGAGAAATTAACGCTTCAGTGCGTCGCTTAACTCGTCACGCATGTTCGCCAGCATGGCTTTAACAACGCGCGGGTTACCGGCAACGATGTTACCGGTCAGCATGTAGTTATGGCCACCGATGAAGTCGCTGACGATACCGCCCGCTTCACGAACCAGCAGCTCGCCTGCCGCGAAGTCCCACGGACGCAGACCGATTTCAAAGAAACCGTCAACGCGACCCGCAGCGACGTAAGCCAGATCCAGCGCCGCGGAACCGGTACGACGGAAGTCTGCACATTCGTTGAACAGTTTGCCAACGATGTTGATGTAGGTGGTGGCGTACTGTTTTGCTTTGAACGGGAAGCCGGTCGCCAGAATAGTACCGTCGAGATCGCGAGCGGTGCTGCCGCGCAGACGGTAGCCGTTCAGCTGTGCGCCCTGACCGCGAGTCGCGGTGAACAGTTCGTTACGCATAGGATCGTAAACCACAGCAACTTCGGTGCGGCCTTTGATACGAACAGCGATAGATACCGCGAAGTGCGGCAGACGTTTGATAAAGTTGGTAGTGCCATCCAGTGGATCGATAACCCATTGAACATCCTGATCAGTACCTTCAAGTTCACCACTTTCTTCGGTGATGATGGTGTGCTGTGGGTAAGATTTACGAATCGTGTCGATAATCACCGCTTCGGCAGCTTTATCTACGTTGGTCACGAAATCGTTACTGCCTTTCTGGCTCGCCTCTACAGCGTCCGGGGTTTCATAGTTTTTGGCAATTAAATTACCCGCCTTGCGCGCTGCGCGCACGGCGATGTTCAGCATCGGATGCATCGGTTTCTCTCACTGGATGTTAAAGAACGGGAAAACGGCGCAGAGTATAGCAGCGAGATCGGCATCTGTCTTCGTTTTATGTTAAGATGCGCGAATAATCTTTAGACGAAGAAAGACAATGCTGCAAAATATTCGAATTGTGCTGGTGGAGACGTCACACACCGGCAATATGGGTTCTGTTGCCCGTGCCATGAAAACAATGGGATTAACTAATCTGTGGCTGGTTAATCCACTGGTGAAACCCGACTCCCAGGCGATTGCCCTGGCGGCAGGCGCCAGCGATGTGATTGGTAATGCTCACATCGTCGATACGCTCGACGAAGCGTTAGCCGGTTGTAGCCTGGTGGTTGGCACCAGTGCACGTTCGCGCACGTTGCCGTGGCCGATGCTCGACCCGCGCGAATGCGGTCTGAAAAGCGTCGCTGAAGCGGCAAATACCCCGGTGGCGCTGGTTTTTGGTCGCGAACGTGTCGGCCTGACCAATGAAGAGTTGCAGAAGTGCCATTATCATGTCGCGATTGCCGCTAACCCGGAATACAGCTCGCTGAACCTGGCGATGGCGGTTCAGGTTATTGCCTATGAAGTGCGTATGGCCTGGCTGGCAACTCAGGAAAACGGCGAGCAGGTTGAGCATGAAGAGACGCCGTATCCGTTGGTCGATGATCTGGAGCGTTTTTATGGTCATCTCGAACAAACGTTGCTGGCAACCGGTTTTATCCGTGAAAACCATCCGGGTCAGGTGATGAATAAACTGCGTCGTCTGTTTACCCGTGCGCGCCCGGAAAGCCAGGAATTGAATATCCTGCGCGGGATTCTGGCTTCTATTGAACAGCAGAATAAAGGTAATAAGACCGAATAACAGTGATTGCCTGATGCGACGCTTAACGCGTCTTATCAGGCCTGGAAGTGCACGCAATCCCAGGTCGGATAAGGCGTTCACGCCGCATCCGACAACAGGTACAAACGGCACGATAAAAAATGGCACTGAAGGTTAAATACCTGACTAAATCAGTCAAGTAAATAGTTGACCAAATTACTCGGGAATGTCAGACTTGACCCTGCTATGCAATACCCCCACTTTTACAATAAAAACCCCGGGCAGGGGCGAGTTTGAGGTGAAGTAAGACATGAGACTGACATCTAAAGGGCGCTATGCCGTGACCGCAATGCTTGACGTTGCGCTCAACTCCGAAGCAGGCCCGGTACCGTTGGCTGATATTTCCGAACGACAGGGAATTTCCCTTTCTTATCTGGAACAACTTTTTTCCCGTCTGCGTAAAAATGGTCTGGTTTCCAGCGTACGCGGACCAGGCGGTGGTTATCTGTTAGGCAAAGATGCCAGCAGCATCGCCGTTGGCGAAGTGATTAGCGCCGTTGACGAATCTGTAGATGCCACCCGTTGTCAGGGTAAAGGCGGCTGCCAGGGCGGGGATAAATGCCTGACCCACGCGCTGTGGCGTGATTTGAGCGACCGTCTCACCGGTTTTCTCAACAACATTACTTTAGGCGAACTGGTTAATAACCAGGAAGTGTTGGATGTGTCTGGTCGTCAGCATACTCACGACGCGCCACGCACCCGCACACAAGACGCGATCGACGTTAAGTTACGCGCTTAATAAAAAGAATTCAGAATCAGGCCGGGGCGTATCGCGCTCCGTAAACACGGTCGTACATCCAGCCGGTAGCCTGATTCCTTGCATTGAGTGATGTACGGAGTTTATAGAGCAATGAAATTACCGATTTATCTCGACTACTCCGCAACCACGCCGGTGGACCCGCGTGTTGCCGAGAAAATGATGCAGTTTATGACGATGGACGGAACCTTTGGTAACCCGGCCTCCCGTTCTCACCGTTTCGGCTGGCAGGCTGAAGAAGCGGTAGATATCGCCCGTAATCAGATTGCCGATCTGGTCGGCGCTGACCCGCGTGAAATCGTCTTTACCTCTGGTGCAACCGAATCTGACAACCTGGCGATCAAAGGTGCAGCCAACTTTTATCAGAAAAAAGGCAAGCACATCATCACCAGCAAAACCGAACACAAAGCGGTACTGGATACCTGCCGTCAGCTGGAGCGCGAAGGATTCGAAGTCACCTACCTGGCACCGCAGCGTAACGGCATTATCGACCTGAAAGAACTTGAAGCAGCGATGCGTGACGACACCATCCTCGTTTCTATCATGCACGTGAATAACGAAATCGGCGTGGTGCAGGATATCGCGGCTATCGGCGAAATGTGCCGTGCTCGTGGCATTATCTATCACGTTGATGCAACCCAGAGCGTGGGAAAACTGCCTATCGATCTGAGCCAGTTGAAAGTTGACCTGATGTCTTTCTCCGGCCACAAAATCTACGGTCCGAAAGGTATCGGTGCGCTGTATGTGCGTCGTAAACCGCGCGTACGCATCGAAGCGCAAATGCACGGTGGCGGTCACGAACGCGGTATGCGTTCCGGCACTCTGCCTGTTCACCAGATCGTCGGTATGGGCGAAGCCTATCGCATCGCAAAAGAAGAGATGGCGACCGAGATGGAACGTCTGCGCGGCCTGCGTAACCGTCTGTGGAACGGCATCAAAGATATCGAAGAAGTTTACCTGAACGGTGACCTGGAACACGGTGCGCCGAACATTCTCAACGTCAGCTTCAACTACGTTGAAGGTGAGTCGCTGATTATGGCGCTGAAAGACCTCGCTGTTTCTTCAGGTTCCGCCTGTACGTCAGCAAGCCTCGAACCGTCCTACGTGCTGCGCGCGCTGGGGCTGAACGACGAGCTGGCACATAGCTCTATCCGTTTCTCTTTAGGTCGTTTTACTACTGAAGAAGAGATCGACTACACCATCGAGTTAGTTCGTAAATCTATCGGTCGTCTGCGTGACCTTTCTCCGCTGTGGGAAATGTACAAGCAGGGCGTGGATCTGAACAGCATCGAATGGGCTCATCATTAATCGGTATCGGAATCAGGAGAATTTATAATGGCTTACAGCGAAAAAGTTATCGACCATTACGAGAATCCGCGTAACGTGGGTTCCTTTGACAACAACGACGAGAACGTCGGCAGCGGCATGGTGGGTGCACCGGCCTGTGGCGACGTGATGAAGTTGCAGATTAAAGTCAACGATGAAGGTATCATTGAAGACGCGCGTTTTAAAACTTACGGCTGCGGTTCCGCTATCGCTTCCAGCTCCCTGGTCACCGAATGGGTGAAAGGGAAGTCTCTCGACGAAGCACAGGCGATCAAAAACACCGATATTGCTGAAGAACTTGAACTGCCGCCGGTGAAAATTCACTGTTCTATTCTGGCAGAAGACGCGATCAAAGCCGCCATTGCGGACTATAAAAGCAAACGTGAAGCAAAATAAGAGTTGAGGTTTGGTTATGTCGATTACACTGAGCGACAGTGCAGCAGCGCGAGTAAATACCTTTCTGGCTAACCGCGGCAAAGGGTTTGGCCTGCGTCTGGGCGTGAGAACCTCCGGATGTTCAGGTATGGCTTATGTACTGGAATTTGTTGACGAACCGACGCCGGAAGACATCGTGTTTGAAGACAAAGGCGTGAAAGTCGTGGTCGATGGCAAAAGCCTGCAATTTCTGGACGGTACGCAGCTGGACTTCGTAAAAGAAGGTCTGAACGAAGGGTTTAAATTCACCAACCCGAACGTTAAAGATGAGTGTGGTTGCGGCGAAAGCTTCCACGTTTGATGCGCATACCGATAACCCCACCGTGGTCGCCTGCGCGTGGGGTTTGTTTTACCTGATTCGCCGTTATCGCGGCGGATCGCAGCCCTGAGAATGTTATGGATTACTTCACCCTCTTTGGCTTGCCTGCCCGTTATCAACTCGATACTCAGGCGCTGAGCCTGCGTTTTCAGGATCTACAACGTCAGTATCATCCTGATAAATTCGCCAGCGGAAGCCAGGCGGAACAACTCGCCGCCGTACAGCAATCTGCAACCATTAACCAGGCCTGGCAAACGCTGCGTCATCCGTTAATGCGTGCGGAATATTTGCTTTCTTTGCACGGTTTTGATCTCGCCAGCGAGCAGCATACTGTGCGTGACACCGCGTTCCTGATGGAACAGCTGGAGCTGCGCGAAGAACTGGACGAGATCGAACAGGCAAAAGATGAAGCGCGGCTGGAAAGCTTTATCAAACGTGTGAAAAAGATGTTTGATACCCGCCATCAGTTGATGGTTGAACAGTTAGACAACGAGACGTGGGACGCGGCGGCGGATACCGTGCGTAAGCTGCGTTTTCTCGATAAACTGCGAAGCAGTGCCGAACAACTCGAAGAAAAACTGCTCGATTTTTAATTTCTGGAAGCTAAACATGGCCTTATTACAAATTAGTGAACCTGGTTTGAGTGCTGCGCCGCATCAGCGTCGTCTGGCGGCCGGTATTGACCTGGGCACAACCAACTCGCTGGTGGCAACAGTGCGCAGCGGTCAGGCCGAAACGTTAGCCGACCATGAAGGCCGTCACCTGCTGCCGTCTGTTGTTCACTATCAACAGCAAGGGCATTCGGTGGGTTATGACGCGCGTACTAACGCTGCGCTTGACACCGCCAACACCATTAGTTCTGTTAAACGCCTGATGGGGCGCTCGCTGGCTGATATCCAGCAACGCTATCCGCATCTGCCTTATCAATTCCAGGCCAGTGAAAACGGCCTGCCGATGATTGAAACGGCGGCGGGACTGCTGAACCCGGTGCGCGTTTCTGCGGACATCCTCAAAGCACTGGCAGCGCGGGCAACTGAAGCCCTGGCGGGCGAGCTGGATGGTGTAGTTATCACCGTTCCGGCGTACTTTGACGATGCCCAGCGTCAGGGCACCAAAGATGCCGCGCGTCTGGCGGGCCTTCACGTCTTGCGCTTACTTAACGAACCGACCGCCGCGGCTATCGCTTACGGGCTGGATTCCGGTCAGGAAGGCGTGATCGCCGTTTATGACCTCGGCGGCGGGACGTTTGATATTTCCATTCTGCGCTTAAGTCGCGGCGTGTTTGAAGTGCTGGCAACCGGCGGTGATTCCGCGCTCGGCGGCGATGATTTCGACCATCTGCTGGCGGATTACATTCGCGAGCAGGCGGGCATTCCTGATCGTAGCGATAACCGCGTTCAGCGTGAACTGCTGGATGCCGCCATTGCAGCCAAAATCGCGCTGAGCGATGCGGACTCTGTGACCGTGAATGTTGCGGGCTGGCAGGGCGAAATCAGCCGTGAACAATTCAATGAACTGATCGCGCCACTGGTAAAACGAACCTTACTGGCCTGTCGTCGCGCGCTGAAAGACGCGGGTGTAGAAGCTGATGAAGTGCTGGAAGTGGTGATGGTGGGCGGTTCTACTCGCGTGCCGCTGGTGCGTGAACGGGTAGGCGAATTTTTCGGTCGTCCACCGCTGACTTCCATCGACCCGGATAAAGTCGTCGCTATTGGCGCGGCGATTCAGGCGGATATTCTGGTGGGTAACAAGCCAGACAGCGAAATGCTGTTGCTTGATGTGATCCCACTGTCGCTGGGCCTCGAAACGATGGGCGGCCTGGTGGAGAAAGTGATTCCGCGTAATACCACTATTCCGGTGGCCCGCGCTCAGGATTTCACCACCTTTAAAGATGGTCAGACGGCGATGTCTATCCATGTAATGCAGGGTGAGCGCGAACTGGTGCAGGACTGCCGCTCACTGGCGCGTTTTGCGCTGCGTGGTATTCCGGCGCTACCGGCTGGCGGTGCGCATATTCGCGTGACGTTCCAGGTCGATGCCGACGGTCTTTTGAGCGTGACGGCGATGGAGAAATCCACCGGCGTTGAGGCGTCTATTCAGGTCAAACCTTCTTATGGTCTAACTGACAGCGAAATTGCTTCGATGATCAAAGACTCAATGAGCTATGCCGAGCAGGACGTAAAAGCCCGTATGCTGGCTGAACAAAAAGTAGAAGCGGCGCGCGTGCTGGAAAGTCTGCACGGTGCGCTGGCTGCTGATGCCGCGCTGTTAAGCGCCGCAGAGCGTCAGGTCATTGACGATGCTGCCGCTCACCTGAGTGAGGTGGCGCAGGGCGATGATGTTGACGCCATCGAACAAGCGATTAAAAACGTAGACAAACAAACCCAGGATTTCGCCGCTCGCCGCATGGACCAGTCGGTTCGTCGTGCGCTGAAAGGCCATTCCGTGGACGAGGTTTAATATGCCAAAGATTGTTATTTTGCCTCATCAGGATCTCTGCCCTGATGGCGCTGTTCTGGAAGCGAATAGCGGTGAAACCATTCTCGACGTTGCGCTGCGTAACGGTATCGAGATTGAACACGCCTGTGAAAAATCCTGTGCTTGCACCACCTGCCACTGCATCGTTCGTGAAGGTTTTGACTCGCTGCCGGAAAGCTCAGAGCAGGAAGACGACATGCTGGACAAAGCCTGGGGGTTGGAGTCGGAAAGCCGTTTAAGCTGCCAGGCGCGCGTTACCGACGAAGATTTAGTGGTCGAAATTCCGCGTTACACTATCAACCATGCGCGTGAGCATTAACAGAGGTTAGTATGGGACTTAAGTGGACCGATAGTCGCGAAATTGGCGAAGCACTGTACGATGCGTATCCCGATCTTGATCCTAAAACGGTTCGATTCACCGATATGCATCAGTGGATTTGCGATCTGGAAGATTTCGACGACGACCCGCAGGCATCCAACGAGAAAATCCTCGAAGCGATTTTGTTAGTCTGGCTGGACGAAGCCGAATGAATAAACGGGCTGCCTGAGGGTGGCCCGTTTTGCTGTTAAACGAATAAGGATAACTAAAATGACAGAAGCGATGAAGATTACCCTCTCTCCCCAACCTGCCGACGCGCGCTGGGGAGAAAAAGCGACTTACAGCATTAATAATGATGGCATTACCCTGCATTTGAATGGGGCTGACGATCTGGGGCTGATCCAGCGTGCGGCGCGCAAGATTGACGGTCTGGGCATCAAGCATGTTCAGTTAAGCGGTGAAGGTTGGGATGCGGATCGCTGCTGGGCATTCTGGCAAGGTTACAAAGCCCCGAAAGGGACGCGTAAAGTGGAGTGGCCGGATCTGGACGATGCCCAGCGTCAGGAACTGGATAACCGCCTGATGATCATCGACTGGGTGCGTGACACCATCAATGCACCTGCTGAAGAATTAGGGCCATCGCAACTGGCACAGCGTGCTGTTGATCTGATCAGCAACGTCGCAGGCGATCGTGTGACTTACCGGATCACCAAAGGCGAAGATTTGCGTGAGCAAGGTTATATGGGGCTGCACACCGTCGGACGCGGTTCAGAACGTTCTCCGGTATTGCTGGCGCTGGATTACAACCCAACTGGCGATAAAGAAGCGCCGGTGTACGCATGCCTGGTTGGTAAAGGCATCACCTTTGATTCCGGCGGCTACAGCATCAAACAGACCGCGTTTATGGACTCAATGAAGTCGGACATGGGCGGCGCGGCAACGGTTACCGGGGCGCTGGCATTTGCCATTACGCGCGGACTGAACAAGCGCGTGAAGCTGTTCCTCTGCTGTGCGGATAACCTGATCAGCGGCAACGCGTTCAAACTGGGCGATATCATCACCTATCGCAACGGTAAAAAAGTCGAAGTGATGAACACTGATGCCGAAGGGCGTCTGGTGCTGGCCGATGGCCTGATTGATGCCAGTGCGCAGAAACCGGAACTGATCATTGATGCGGCGACCCTCACCGGGGCGGCGAAAACCGCGCTGGGTAATGATTATCACGCGCTGTTCAGTTTTGACGATGCGCTTGCCGGTCGCTTGCTGGCGAGTGCCGCGCAGGAGAACGAACCGTTCTGGCGTCTGCCGTTGGCGGAGTTCCATCGCAACCAGCTGCCGTCTAACTTTGCCGAACTGAACAACACGGGCAGTGCTGCTTATCCGGCAGGTGCAAGTACGGCGGCGGGCTTCCTGTCGCACTTTGTTGAGAACTATCAGCAAGGCTGGCTGCATATTGACTGCTCGGCGACTTACCGTAAAGCGCCGGTTGAACAGTGGTCTGCGGGGGCGACCGGGCTGGGTGTGCGCACGATTGCCAATCTGTTAACTGCGTAAACGTCTTATTTGGCCTACAAAATTGCGAAAATTCAATAGATTGCGACTCCCTTGTAGGCCTGATAAGCGTAGCGCATCAGGCATTTTCGCTCCGAACATTGAATGAATTGTGGTTCTTATGTCCGAAACAAAAAACGAACTTGAAGACCTGCTGGAAAAAGCAGCAATCGAACCGGCGCACCGCCCGGCCTTTTTCCGTACTCTACTGGAATCCACCGTCTGGGTGCCCGGTACGGCGGCACAGGGCGAGGCTGTAGTTGAAGATAGCGCGCTCGATTTACAGCACTGGGAAAAAGATGACGGCACCAGCGTCATTCCTTTTTTCACCTCGTTAGAAGCACTTCAACAGGCGGTTGAAGACGAACAGGCATTTGTCGTAATGCCCGTTCGCACATTGTTTGAGATGACCCTTGGCGAAACGCTCTTCCTTAACGCCAAACTGCCAACCGGTAAAGAATTTATGCCGCGTGAAATCAGTTTGTTGATTGGTGAAGAAGGGAATCCGCTGAGCAGTCAGGAAGTACTGGAAGGCGGTGAATCGCTGATATTATCGGAAGTCGCAGAGCCGCCAGCACAAATGATTGATTCACTCACCACCTTATTTAAAACCATTAAGCCAGTGAAGCGTGCTTTTATTTGTTCAATTAAAGAGAACGAAGAGGCACAGCCTAATTTACTTATTGGCATTGAAGCCGATGGTGATATCGAAGAAATTATTCAGGCAGCGGGAAGTGTAGCGACCGATACATTACCTGGCGATGAACCAATAGATATTTGTCAGGTAAAAAAAGGGGGAAAAGGAATTAGCCACTTTATTACCGAACATATTGCGCCATTCTATGAACGTCGCTGGGGTGGTTTTTTGCGTGACTTTAAACAGAATCGGATAATCTAAAATATGCCGCCCCAAAGGGCGGCATTCGGGCTTACCTGCTGTTCTGAAGGTTGTTAACCACCAGTAAATTGTTACCGAAGCGACTCCGGTTATTATTTACTTCGGAAAACAGCGCACCAGAAACAATAAGTACGATACAAAAGCACCGTATCTTCATTGTGCGGTCCATGCGAAGACCGCATCACGACAGCACCACTGGCGATATTGCCGCGATAGCAAGCGCTGTGGGGTGCCTGTATTTACGGTCATGGAACATCCTTTCCTAAAGCCAGCGCCCGTTTGCGAGACGGCGAAAAGGGCCGTTAAGAATAATACTCTCATGTTTGAATAATTACTCTGTTTATTATCTTGACATAGCCAGGCATAAAACAGAGTATTTCAACACTGTGGGGTGCCTGCGTTGCTCCGGCAACACAAGTCAACCAGCTGGAAAGGCCGCGAACCAGACCAGCAATAAAAAACCGCCAAATTCGGCGGTTTTTTATTGCCTGTAAAAAGCTTATTTCAATGGCTCAACCGGTAAATCGGCCCGTGCGCCCCATTCACTCCACGCCCCGTCGTATAGTTTCACATTTGGCACATCCAGTGTTGCGAGTGCCAACAAAACCACGGCTGCCGTTACACCAGAGCCGCAGCTGACGATAATCGGTTTGTCATAGCTGATGCCGCGACCAAAAAATATCGCATCCAGTTCATCGGTCGTTTTCAGTTCGCCTTCGCGCACCAGTTCTGTCCATGGGACATTCACCGCGCCGGGAATATGTCCGCGACGTAAACCTGCGCGAGGTTCATCAACTTCCGCGTTAAAACGCGCAGCCGGACGGGCATCGATAATTTGTGCCGTTTTTTCATGACTTGCCAATAACACATCGGTCACTTTCACCACGGCTTCCGGGGTAAACGCGACGTTAAACTCACCTTCCGGCAGTTCCACTGCGCCTTCTTCTAACAGCAGATCATCACGTTGCCAGCCCGCTAAGCCACCGCCAAGGATTGACACTTTCTCCACACCAAAAGTGCGCAGCATCCACCACGCGCGCGGCGCAGAAAATAGGTTTCCTTCATCATAGACAATCAGATGCTTGTCCTGATTAACGCCCAGTTCACGCATCGCGACGGCGAACGTTTCCGGGCGAGGCAGCATGTGCGGAAGGGGGGATGTATGATCAGAAAGAGCTTCGATATCGAAAAATACTGCACCGGGGATATGACCGTTCAGATACTCCTGGGCAACGTTACGCTCTTCCTGCCCGGGCGGCGCCATACGAGCATCAATAATCTGAATTTCCGGGTCATCAATATGTTCGGCGAGCCAGTCGGCTCCTACAAACCATGTCGTGGACATAGGCATCTCCATTTTTGCCGGGGTTAAGTTAAATTGTCGGATGTTTGCCGAAAAGCGACAAGCAAAAGAGGCTGATTTGGCTGCCTGAGCCACATTTCTCACTAAAATTCGGATTTTGTAGATGTGATAGTGAATTACATAACATCATTTCTCACGCATAATAATCATTCGACGTTGCTAACGGGCCATTGTGGCAGGGATGAGAGATGAAAAAGTTACGCTTAGCCGCCTGTATGTTGATGCTGGCGCTGGCAGGGTGCGACAACAACGATAACGCGCCAACTGCATTGAAAAAAGATACGTCTTCTGAAGTTGCTAAAGAGTCATCTTCGACAAATGCGACTTCTGCGAAACTCTCCTCGCCGGCGCGACAAAAACTGGCACAACAGAGTGCGGGTAAGGCACTGACATTGCTGGATCTCTCTGAGGTACAGCTCGATGGCGCAGCCACGCTGGTACTGACTTTCTCTGTCCCCCTCGACCCGGATCAGGACTTCTCTCGTGTTATTCATGTCGTCGATAAAAAGAGCGGCAAAGTGGATGGCGCCTGGGAGTTGTCAGATAATCTCAAAGAACTGCGTTTACGCCACCTCGAACCGAAACGTGATTTGATCGTCACTATTGGCAAGGAAGTTAAGGCACTCAATAACGCCACCTTCAGTAAAGATTACGAAAAAACCATCACCACCCGCGATATCCAACCCAGCGTCGGCTTTGCCAGCCGTGGTTCGCTGCTACCCGGAAAAGTCGTGGAAGGACTGCCGGTAATGGCGCTCAACGTTAACAATGTCGATGTTAACTTCTTCCGTGTTAAGCCGGAATCGCTGCCAGCTTTCATTAGCCAGTGGGAATATCGTAACTCACTGGCGAACTGGCAATCGGACAAACTGTTGGAGATGGCGGACCTGGTCTATACCGGGCGGTTTGATCTCAATCCTGCGCGTAACACCCGTGAAAAATTATTGCTGCCGCTGGGCGATATCAAGCCGCTTCAGCAGGCGGGCGTGTATCTGGCTGTAATGAATCAGGCCGGACATTACGATTACAGTAATCCAGCTACGCTATTTACGTTAAGTGATATCGGCGTATCGGCCCACCGTTATCACAATCGTCTGGATATCTTTACTCAAAGCCTGGAAAACGGCGCGGCCCAGCAAGGAATTGAAGTCTCGCTATTAAATGAAAAAGGGCAGACCCTGACTCAAGCGACCAGTGATTCACAAGGCCATGTACAGCTGGAAAATGATAAAAACGCGGCGCTACTGCTGGCGCGTAAAGACGGTCAGACAACGCTGCTCGATTTAAAACTTCCGGCACTGGACTTAGCGGAATTTAACATTGCTGGCGCGCCAGGCTACAGCAAACAGTTCTTTATGTTTGGTCCGCGCGATCTTTATCGCCCTGGCGAAACGGTAATCCTCAACGGCTTACTGCGTGATGCAGACGGTAAAGCTCTGCCGGATCAACCCATCAAACTGGACGTGATTAAACCTGACGGGCAGGTACTGCGTAGTGTTGTTAGCCAGCCGGAAAATGGCCTCTACCACTTTACCTGGCCGCTGGATAGCACTGCGGCAACTGGAATGTGGCATATCCGAGCCAACACTGGGGATAACCAGTATCGGATGTGGGATTTCCACGTCGAAGATTTTATGCCGGAGCGCATGGCGTTGAATCTGACCGGCGAGAAAACGCCATTAACGCCAAAAGATGAAGTGAAATTCTCCGTGGTGGGGTACTACCTGTATGGTGCACCTGCTAATGGCAATACCTTGCAGGGACAGCTTTTCTTGCGGCCGCTGCGTGAAGCCGTTTCTGCATTGCCTGGTTTCGAATTTGGCGATATTGCTGCCGAAAACCTTTCCCGCACGCTGGATGAAGTCCAGCTGACGCTGGATGATAAAGGACGCGGCGAAGTTTCCACTGAAAGCCAGTGGAAGGAAGTACATTCCCCATTACAGGTTATTTTCCAGGGGAGTTTGCTGGAATCGGGCGGTCGCCCGGTGACGCGCCGCGCTGAACAGGCTATCTGGCCTGCCGATGTGCTGCCAGGGATCCGTCCGCAGTTCTCTTCAAAATCAGTTTACGATTATCGCACTGACAGCATGGTAAAACAGCCCATTGTTGATGAAGACAGTAACGCTGTTTTTGATATCGTTTATAGCGATGCGCAGGGCGTGAAAAAAGCAGTGTCGGGCTTGCAGGTGCGACTGATTCGCGAACGTCGCGATTACTACTGGAACTGGTCGGAAGATGAAGGCTGGAAGTCACAGTTCGATCAAAAAGATCTGATCGAAAATGAGCAAACGCTGGATCTGAAAGCGGACGAAACCGGCAAGGTAAGTTTTCCGGTAGAGTGGGGCGCTTATCGTCTGGAAGTCAAAGCGCCGAATGAAGCGGTCAGTAGCGTGCGTTTTTGGGCCGGATATAGCTGGCAGGATAATAGCGACGGTAGCGGCGCAGTGCGTCCGGACCGTGTCACGCTGAAACTGGATAAGGCCAGTTATCGCCCGGGCGACACCATTAAGTTGCATATCACCGCGCCAACGGCGGGTAAAGGTTATGCGATGGTCGAGTCCAGTGAAGGGCCGCTGTGGTGGCAAGAGATTGATGTTCCGGCTCAAGGGCTGGATCTGACGATTCCGGTCGATAAAACCTGGAATCGTCATGATCTTTATTTGAGTACTCTGGTGGTGCGTCCTGGCGATAAATCTCGCTCCGCGACGCCAAAACGCGCGGTTGGTGTGTTGCATTTGCCGCTTGGTGATGAAAACCGTCGCCTTGATCTGGCGCTGGAAACACCATCAAAAATGCGTCCCAATCAACCATTAACCGTGAAAATTAAAGCCAGCACTAAAAATGGCGAGAAGCCAAAACAGGTGAATGTGCTGGTGTCTGCCGTTGATAGTGGTGTGCTGAATATTACTGACTACGTCACGCCAGATCCGTGGCAGGCGTTCTTTGGTCAGAAACGCTATGGCGCAGACATTTACGATATTTACGGTCAGGTTATTGAAGGTCAGGGGCGTCTGGCTGCACTGCGCTTTGGTGGCGATGGTGATGAACTGAAACGCGGTGGCAAACCGCCAGTAAATCACGTCAATATTGTCGCGCAACAGGCGCTGCCGGTAACGCTCAACGAACAGGGCGAAGGCACGGTTACATTGCCGATTGGCGATTTTAACGGTGAATTGCGCGTCATGGCGCAAGCATGGACGGCCGATGACTTCGGCAGCAACGAAAGCAAAGTGGTTGTTGCGGCACCCGTGATAGCGGAACTGAACATGCCGCGCTTTATGGCTAGCGGCGACACCTCACGTCTGACGCTGGACATCACTAATCTTACCGATAAACCGCAAAAACTTAACGTTGCTCTGACCGCCAGTGGCTTGCTTGAACTGGTGAGTAATTCCCCCGCACCTGTTGAATTAGCGCCAGGTGTGCGAACCACGCTGTTTATCCCGGTGCGTGCTCTGACGGGGTTTGGCGATGGTGAAATTCAGGCCACCATTAGCGGGTTAGCGTTACCAGGTGAAACCGTTGCCGATCAGCATAAGCAGTGGAAAATCGGCGTCCGTCCGGCATTCCCGGCACAAACGGTCAATTACGGTACGGCATTACAGCCTGGTGAAACATGGGCGCTCCCGGCTGATGGGTTGCAAAACTTCTCGCCTGTTACGCTGGAAGGGCAGTTGTTGTTGAGCGGCAAGCCACCGCTGAACATCGCGCGTTATATCAAAGAGTTAAAAGCATATCCCTACGGCTGCCTGGAGCAAACCACCAGCGGCCTGTTTCCGTCACTTTATACCAATGCAGCCCAACTGCAGGCGTTGGGTATAAAAGGTGACAGCGATGATAAACGCCGTGCGGCAGTCGATATTGGCATTTCGCGTTTGCTGCAAATGCAACGTGATAACGGCGGCTTTGCCCTGTGGGATAAAAACGGTGACGAAGAGTACTGGCTGACCGCCTACGTGATGGATTTCCTGACCCGTGCTAGTGAACAGGGTTACAGCGTGCCGACAGAAGCCATTAATCGTGGAAACGAGCGTCTGCTGCGCTATTTACAAGATCAGGGCATGATGTCGATTCCGTACGCTGATAATCTTAAAGCCAGTAAGTTTGCCGTTCAGTCTTACGCAGCGCTGGTGCTGGCACGGCAGCAAAAAGCACCGCTGGGTGCGCTACGTGAAATCTGGGAGCGTCGTGCAGATGCGGCTTCTGGTTTACCGCTGCTGCAACTTGGCGTTGCGCTGAAAACCATGGGTGATGCGACGCGTGGTGAAGAAGCGATTGCGCTGGCGCTGAAAACGTCGCGTAACGATGCACGGAAATGGCTGGGCGATTACGGTAGTCCACTGCGCGATAACGCGCTGATGCTCTCTTTACTTGAAGAGAACAAGCTACTGCCTGATGCACAGCAGGCATTGATTAACACCCTTTCACAGCAGGCATTTGGCGAACGTTGGCTCTCGACCCAGGAAAGTAACGCGCTGTTCCTGGCTGCCCGTACTCTTCAGGATTTACCGGGTAAATGGCAGGCGCAGACGTCTTTGTCTGCCGAGCCGTTGACAGGCGAGAAAGCGCAAAACAGCAATCTGGATAGCGATCAACTGGCAGCGTTGCAGGTGACCAACCGTGGCGACCAGCCGTTATGGCTGCGTGTGGATGCCAGCGGTTATCCGCAATCCGCACCACAACCTGCGAGCAATGTGCTGCAAATTGAGCGTCATATTCTTGGTACTGACGGTAAGAGTAAGTCTCTGGACTCGTTGCGTAGCGGCGATCTGGTGCTGGTCTGGTTGCAGGTAAAAGCCAGTGACAGCGTGCCGGATGCTTTGGTCGTTGATTTACTGCCAGCGGGCCTGGAACTGGAAAACCAGAACCTGGCTAACGGCAGCGCCAGCCTGGAGCAAAGTGGCAGCGAAGTGCAAAACCTACTCAATCAAATGCAACAAGCGAACATTAAGCATATTGAGTTTCGGGACGATCGCTTTGTAGCGGCGGTTGCTGTAGATGAATATCAGCCGGTAACGCTGGTGTATCTGGCGCGGGCGGTAACGCCGGGAACGTATCAGGTTCCGCAACCGATGGTGGAATCAATGTATGTTCCCCAATGGCGGGCGACTGGCGCTACTGAAGATTTGCTGATTATCAGACCGTAAATGCCTCGTCTGTTAACCAAACGTGGCTGCTGGATAACGCTGGCAGTCACGCCCTTTATTATCATTCTGGCAGCGTGGGGGGCAGATAAACTCTGGCCTCTGCCGCTACATGAAGTTAACCCCGCACGCGTCGTCGTGGCGCAGGATGGGACGCCGCTCTGGCGCTTTGCCGATGCTGATGGCATCTGGCGTTATCCGGTAACCATCGAAGATGTTTCTCCGCGTTATCTCGAAGCACTGATCAATTACGAAGATCGCTGGTTCTGGAAGCATCCAGGCGTGAACCCATTCTCGGTAGCTCGTGCTGCCTGGCAGGATCTTACTTCTGGTCGGGTTATCTCCGGCGGCAGTACGCTCACTATGCAGGTAGCTCGCCTGCTTGATCCACATTCGAAAACCTTTGGCGGTAAAATTCGCCAACTCTGGCGCGCATTTCAACTGGAATGGCACCTGTCTAAACGTGAAATTCTGACCTTGTATCTTAACCGCGCCCCGTTTGGCGGTACGTTACAGGGGATCGGTGCGGCAAGCTGGGCTTATCTCGGGAAATCGCCTGCAAATTTGAGCTATTCCGAGGCAGCAATGTTGGCGGTGTTACCGCAAGCGCCCAGCCGACTGCGCCCGGATCGCTGGCCGGAACGTGCTGAGGCCGCACGTAATAAAGTGCTCAAACGGATGGCTGCGCAAGGTGTGTGGTCCCGTGAGCAGGTAAAAGAATCTAGTGAAGAGCCCATCTGGCTGGCCCCCAGGCAAATGCCGCAATTGGCACCGCTGTTTTCGCGCATGATGCTCGGTAAAAGTAAAAGCGACAAAATCGTTACTACGCTGGATGCAGGTCTTCAACGACGTCTGGAAGAATTGGCGCAAAACTGGAAAGGACGATTGCCGGCGCGCAGCTCACTGGCGATGATCGTGGTTGATCATACCGATATGCGTGTTCGCGGCTGGGTAGGATCGGTCGATCTCAACGATGATTCACGCTTTGGTCATGTTGATATGGTTAATGCGATCCGATCGCCAGGATCGGTGCTCAAACCATTTGTTTATGGTCTGGCGCTGGATGAAGGTTTGATCCACCCGGCATCGCTGTTGCAAGACGTCCCCCGACGCACCGGTGATTATCGACCTGGTAACTTTGACAGCGGTTTTCATGGCCCGATCAGCATGAGCGAGGCGCTGGTGCGCTCGCTGAACTTACCTGCTGTGCAGGTGCTGGAAGCCTATGGCCCGAAACGGTTTGCGGCAAAATTACGCAATGTTGGATTGCCGTTGTATCTGCCCAACGGTGCTGCGCCCAATCTTTCGCTCATTCTTGGCGGCGCTGGTGCAAAACTGGAAGATATGGCCGCAGCGTATACCGCGTTTGCTCGCCACGGTAAGGCGGGTAAGTTGCGCTTACAGCCGGGCGACCCATTACTTGAGCGACCGTTAATGTCGCCGGGGGCCGCGTGGATTATCCGCCGTATTATGGCAGATGAAGCGCAGCCGCTTCCGGATAGCGCCTTACCACGCGTCGTACCACTGGCGTGGAAAACAGGAACCAGTTATGGCTACCGCGATGCATGGGCAATAGGGATAAACGCTCGCTATGTGGTCGGTATCTGGACCGGCAGGCCGGACGGCACGCCCGTTGTCGGTCAGTTTGGTTTTGCCAGCGCCGTACCGCTGTTGAATCAGGTCAATAATATCTTACTGTCGCACAGTGCGAATCTGCCGGAAGACCCGCGTCCTGACTCTGTAAGCCGTGGCGTTATCTGCTGGCCGGGCGGACAGTCTTTGCCGGAAGGTGACGGTAACTGTCGCCGCCGCCTGGCAACCTGGCTGCTGGACGGGAGCCAGCCGCCAACTCTATTACTACCGGAGCAGGAAGGCATTAATGGCATTCGTTTCCCCATCTGGCTGGATGAAAACGGCAAACGTGTTGCCGCTGATTGCCCTCAGGCGCGACAAGAAATGATAAATGTCTGGCCGCTACCGCTGGAACCCTGGCTGCCTGCATCGGAGCGCCGCGCCGCACGCCTGCCATCGGCATCAACAAGTTGCCCGCCGTACGGTCACGATGCCCAGCTCCCGCTGCAGCTGACAGGCGTTCGCGATGGCGCGATTATTAAACGTTTACCTGGCACTGCTGATGCTTCTTTGCCTGTGCAAACCACGGGTGGCACAGGTGAACGATGGTGGTTTCTTAATGGTGCGCCGTTAACTGAACGTGGGCGTAACATTACGTTGCGTTTGAGTGAAAAAGGTGATTATCAGTTACTGGTGATGGATGAAATGGGACAGGTCGCGACGGTGAGATTTGCCATGCAGTAGTCTGTTTTGTCAGATTTTGTTGCTTAAACTCGGTTTATTTTAAAAAAATGTTACCTTCATCAATAGTCAACGGCCCTGTAGCTCATTATAATCCGCGCCATCTCGTACGCTGGTACAGACAACAACAGAATAATTTACAGAGGTAAAAATGGCTATTGAACGTACTTTTTCCATCATCAAACCGAACGCGGTAGCAAAAAACGTTATTGGTAATATCTTTGCGCGCTTTGAAGCTGCTGGATTCAAAATTGTCGGCACCAAAATGCTGCACCTGACCGTTGAACAGGCTCGTGGCTTTTATGCTGAACACGATGGAAAACCGTTCTTTGATGGTCTGGTTGAGTTCATGACCTCTGGCCCGATCGTGGTTTCCGTACTGGAAGGTGAAAACGCCGTTCAGCGTCACCGCGATCTGCTGGGCGCGACCAACCCGGCAAACGCACTGGCCGGTACTCTGCGTGCTGATTATGCTGACAGCCTGACCGAAAACGGTACCCACGGTTCTGATTCTGTAGAATCTGCCGCTCGCGAAATCGCCTTCTTCTTCGGTGAAGGCGAAGTGTGTCCGCGCACACGTTAATATTTTCGTAAATGCCGCGTGCAAACGTGGCATCCATGCGCCAGAATTTGTACAATGCAGCGCCCCCGGACGAGCAGTCGCTCACCGGGGCGTTTCTTTTTTCAACCCTCCAGGGGCCATAACGTGTAATAACGAGGCCGGAATAGCATATGTCTGAACAATTAGTCACACCTGAAAACGTCACCACGAAAGATGGAAAAATCAACCTGCTGGATCTCAACCGTCAGCAGATGCGGGAGTTTTTTAAAGATTTGGGTGAAAAACCCTTCCGCGCCGATCAGGTGATGAAGTGGATGTATCACTATTGCTGCGACAACTTTGATGAGATGACCGACATCAACAAAGTGTTGCGTGGCAAGCTGAAAGAGGTGGCGGAGATCCGCGCACCGGAAGTGGTTGAAGAACAGCGTTCATCTGACGGCACCATTAAATGGGCAATTGCCGTGGGCGATCAGCGCGTTGAAACGGTGTACATTCCGGAAGACGACCGCGCCACACTTTGCGTCTCCTCGCAGGTCGGCTGTGCGCTGGAGTGTAAATTTTGTTCCACTGCCCAGCAAGGTTTCAACCGTAACCTGCGGGTGTCGGAAATTATCGGCCAGGTGTGGCGTGCGGCGAAAATCGTCGGCGCAGCAAAAGTCACCGGTCAGCGCCCGATCACTAACGTAGTGATGATGGGCATGGGCGAACCGCTGCTCAACCTGAACAATGTCGTTCCGGCGATGGAAATCATGCTCGACGATTTTGGCTTTGGCTTGTCTAAACGTCGCGTGACGCTCTCTACATCGGGTGTTGTTCCGGCACTGGATAAACTGGGCGATATGATTGACGTTGCGCTGGCAATCTCTCTGCACGCGCCGAACGACGAAATTCGTGACGAAATTGTACCGATCAACAAAAAGTACAATATCGAAACTTTCCTCGCTGCGGTACGCCGCTATCTGGAAAAGTCCAATGCCAACCAGGGCCGCGTCACCATTGAATACGTGATGCTTGACCATGTTAACGACGGTACAGAGCACGCGCATCAACTGGCGGAGCTGCTGAAAGATACGCCGTGTAAGATCAACCTGATTCCGTGGAACCCGTTCCCGGGCGCGCCGTATGGCCGCAGTTCGAACAGTCGTATCGATCGCTTCTCAAAAGTGTTGATGAGCTATGGGTTCACAACCATCGTGCGTAAAACGCGTGGGGATGATATCGACGCAGCTTGCGGGCAATTAGCGGGCGAGGTTATCGACCGCACTAAACGTACCCTGCGCAAACGGATGCAGGGTGAAGCCATCGATGTGAAAACGGTTTGATGTCTCTTGCGCCACGGTTACTTTTTGTACCGTGGCGTAATCTTTTATGAATATAGCATTAAGTTGCAATTGTCTGATCAATATTAACGGTGCGTTTTTGCTGACTTTAAGGCAGTATGTAACGATGCAACAGTGAGTTAGCTTTGATTCATGTGGGCTTTGTCATGAGCACACAGACAGTCTTATACTGTATGATAAAGGTTAACTTAATGGATGTCTCGCGGTGTGGGTGAGCATGATGGCTCACCGGCATCTCAATTCTCATTTAAACGTACCTGCAGCGAATGAATACTGAAGCCACGCACGACCAAAATGAAGCACTTACTACCGGCGCTCGCTTGCGTAATGCCCGCGAACAACTTGGACTTAGCCAGCAAGCCGTTGCCGAACGACTTTGTCTGAAGGTTTCCACGGTACGCGATATTGAAGAGGATAAGGCGCCAGCCGACCTTGCATCAACATTCCTGCGCGGGTATATCCGGTCTTATGCACGATTGGTGCATATTCCGGAAGAAGAACTGCTGCCGGGGCTGGAAAAACAGGCTCCGTTACGGGCCGCAAAAGTTGCGCCTATGCAGAGTTTCTCTCTCGGCAAGCGACGTAAAAAACGCGATGGCTGGCTGATGACCTTCACCTGGCTGGTGTTATTCGTGGTGATTGGACTGAGCGGTGCCTGGTGGTGGCAAGATCACAAAGCCCAGCAGGAAGAGATCACGACTATGGCCGATCAGACCACAGCGGAACTGAACGGTAATAGCGGCCAGGCGCAGAGCGTGCCGTTAGATACCTCCTCAAACGCTAGTCAGAGTGACACCACCACGACGTCAGCACCTGCGGATACTACCGCTGCAAACACGCAAACGTCAGACGTGACCACGCCAGCACCTGCCGTTGAACCACAGCAGAACGCAGTTGTTCCGCCTTCGCAGGCGAATGTGGATACCACTGCTACGACCGCGCCAACGGCAACGACGTCAGATGACACAGCACCACTGCCAACCGATCAGGCAGGCGTGACTACGCCGGCGGCTAACCCGAATGCACTGGTGATGAACTTTACTGCCGATTGCTGGCTGGAAGTCACTGATGCTACCGGTAAAAAACTGTTCAGCGGGATGCAGCGTAAAGACGGTAATTTGAATTTAACCGGCCAGGCACCGTATAAACTGAAAATTGGTGCGCCGGCCGCAGTACAGATCCAGTATCAAGGGAAACCTGTCGATCTGAGTCGTTTTATCAGAACTAACCAGGTTGCGCGTCTGACCCTAAATGCCGAACAATCACCGGCGCAGTAACAGACGGGTAACGCGGGAGATTTTGCATGCATAACCAGGCTCCAATTCAACGTAGAAAATCAACACGTATTTACGTTGGGAATGTGCCGATTGGCGATGGAGCTCCCATCGCCGTACAGTCCATGACTAATACGCGCACGACGGACGTCGAAGCGACGGTCAATCAAATCAAGGCGCTGGAACGTGTTGGTGCCGATATCGTTCGTGTTTCAGTACCGACGATGGACGCGGCAGAAGCGTTCAAACTCATCAAACAGCAGGTTAACGTACCGCTGGTGGCCGACATCCACTTTGACTATCGCATTGCGCTGAAAGTGGCGGAATACGGCGTCGACTGCCTGCGCATTAACCCAGGCAATATCGGTAATGAAGAGCGTATTCGCATGGTGGTTGACTGTGCGCGCGATAAAAACATTCCGATCCGTATTGGCGTTAACGCGGGATCGCTGGAAAAAGATCTGCAAGAAAAGTATGGTGAACCGACGCCGCAGGCGTTGCTTGAGTCCGCCATGCGCCATGTTGATCATCTTGATCGTCTGAACTTCGATCAGTTTAAAGTCAGTGTCAAAGCGTCAGACGTTTTCCTGGCAGTAGAATCGTATCGTCTGCTGGCAAAACAGATCGATCAGCCGCTGCATCTTGGGATCACCGAAGCCGGCGGCGCACGCAGTGGGGCGGTGAAATCTGCCATCGGTTTAGGTCTGTTGCTGTCTGAAGGTATTGGTGACACGCTGCGCGTTTCGCTGGCTGCCGATCCGGTTGAAGAGATCAAAGTCGGTTTCGATATCCTTAAATCGCTGCGAATCCGTTCGCGCGGGATCAACTTCATTGCCTGCCCGACCTGTTCTCGTCAGGAGTTTGACGTCATTGGTACGGTTAACGCACTTGAGCAGCGTCTGGAAGATATCATTACCCCGATGGACGTTTCGATCATTGGTTGCGTGGTGAATGGCCCTGGCGAGGCACTGGTTTCTACACTCGGCGTCACGGGCGGCAATAAGAAAAGCGGCCTTTATGAAGATGGCGTGCGCAAAGACCGTCTGGACAACAATGACATGATCGACCAGCTGGAAGCGCGCATTCGTGCGAAAGCCAGTCAGCTGGACGAAGCGCGTCGAATTGACGTTCAGCAGGTTGAAAAATAATAACGTGATGGGAAGCGCCTCGCTTCCCGTGTATGATTGAACCCGCATAGCTCCCGAAACATTGACGGAAGCGTTGAGGGTTCATTTTTATATTCAGAAAGAGAATAAACGTGGCAAAAAACATTCAAGCCATTCGCGGCATGAACGATTACCTGCCTGGCGAAACGGCCATTTGGCAGCGCATTGAAGGCACACTGAAAAACGTGCTCGGCAGCTACGGTTACAGTGAAATCCGCTTGCCGATTGTAGAGCAGACCCCGCTATTCAAACGTGCGATTGGTGAAGTCACCGACGTGGTTGAAAAAGAGATGTATACCTTTGAGGATCGCAACGGCGACAGCCTGACTTTGCGCCCTGAAGGGACGGCGGGCTGTGTACGCGCCGGCATCGAGCATGGTCTTCTGTACAATCAGGAACAGCGTCTGTGGTATATCGGGCCGATGTTCCGCCATGAGCGTCCGCAAAAAGGCCGTTATCGTCAATTCCATCAGCTAGGTTGTGAAGTCTTCGGTCTGCAAGGTCCGGATATTGACGCCGAACTGATCATGCTTACTGCTCGCTGGTGGCGTGCGCTGGGTATCTCTGAACACGTTACCCTCGAACTGAACTCAATCGGTTCACTGGAAGCGCGAGCGAACTACCGCGACGCTTTAGTGGCATTCCTCGAACAGCATAAAGAAAAGCTGGACGAAGACTGCAAACGCCGCATGTACACCAACCCGCTGCGCGTGCTGGATTCCAAAAATCCCGAAGTGCAGGCGTTACTCAATGACGCTCCGGCGTTAGGTGATTATCTTGACGAGGAGTCTCGCGAGCATTTTGCTGGTCTGTGCAAACTGCTGGAGAGCGCAGGTATTGCCTACACCGTCAACCAGCGTTTGGTGCGTGGTCTGGATTACTACAATCGTACCGTTTTCGAATGGGTGACTAACAGTCTCGGTTCCCAGGGAACCGTGTGCGCAGGCGGTCGTTATGACGGTCTGGTGGAACAGTTGGGTGGCCGTGCAACACCGGCAGTAGGTTTTGCGATGGGCCTCGAACGTCTTGTATTGTTAGTTCAGGCAGTTAATCCGGAATTTAAAGCCGATCCCGTTGTCGATATATACCTGGTGGCTTCAGGCGCCGATACACAATCTGCGGCGCTGGCATTAGCTGAGCGTCTACGTGATGAATTACCGGGTGTGAAATTGATGACCAACCACGGCGGCGGCAACTTTAAGAAACAGTTTGCCCGTGCTGATAAATGGGGCGCACGCGTTGCTGTGGTGCTGGGTGAGTCCGAAGTGGCCAACGGCACGGCAGTAGTGAAGGATTTGCGCTCTGGTGAGCAAACGGCAGTTGCGCAGGATAGCGTAGCCGCGCATTTGCGCACGTTACTGGGTTAAGGAAGGAGAAGGACAGCGTGGAAATTTACGAGAACGAAAACGACCAGGTTGAAGCGGTTAAACGCTTTTTTGCTGAAAATGGCAAAGCACTGGCTGTTGGGGTGATTTTGGGCGTTGGCGCACTGATTGGCTGGCGCTACTGGAACAGCCATCAGGTTGATTCCGCACGCTCCACTTCTCTTGCCTATCAAAATGCGGTTACCGCAGTTAGCGAAGGCAAACCAGACAGCATTCCGGCGGCGGAAAAATTCGCTGCTGAAAATAAAAATACTTATGGCGCGCTGGCTTCTTTGGAACTTGCGCAGCAATTTGTTGACAAAAATGAACTAGAGAAAGCTGCCGCCCAATTGCAACAGGGGTTGGCGGACACGAGCGATGAAAATCTCAAAGCCGTGATAAATCTGCGTCTTGCCCGAGTTCAGGTGCAGCTCAAGCAGGCTGATGCCGCGCTGAAAACCCTTGAAACCATTAAAGGTGAAGGGTGGGCTGCCATTGTTGCCGACCTGCGTGGTGAAGCATTGCTGAGCAAAGGTGATAAGCAAGGTGCGCGTAGTGCATGGGAAGCAGGCGTGAAAAGCGATGCTACCCCGGCACTGAGCGAAATGATGCAGATGAAAATTAATAATTTGTCCATCTGAGAGGGACCCGATGCAATTGCGTAAATTACTGCTGCCAGGACTGCTTTCCGTTACTCTTTTAAGCGGCTGTTCGCTGTTTAACAGCGAAGAAGATGTGGTAAAGATGTCCCCATTGCCGACCGTTGAAAACCAGTTTACGCCGACCACGGCGTGGAGCACCTCTGTTGGTAGCGGCATTGGCAACTTCTATTCTAATCTTCATCCGGCGCTGGCGGACAACGTTGTCTATGCAGCAGACCGCGCTGGTTTAGTAAAAGCGATGAATGCGGATGACGGCAAAGAAATCTGGTCTGTCAGTCTGGCTGAGAAAGATGGCTGGTTGTCTAAAGAGCCGGCATTGCTTTCTGGCGGCGTGACCGTAGCAGGTGGTCACGTTTACATTGGCAGCGAAAAGGCGCAGGTTTACGCGCTGAATACCAGCGATGGTACTGTAGCATGGCAAACTAAAGTCGCAGGTGAAGCACTTTCTCGCCCGGTGGTTAGCGATGGTCTGGTACTTATCCACACCAGTAATGGTCAGTTGCAAGCGCTGAACGAAGCAGACGGTGCTGTTAAATGGACAGTTAACCTTGATATGCCTTCGCTCTCTTTGCGTGGCGAATCTGCGCCAGCCACAGCGTTTGGCGCAGCAGTTGTTGGTGGTGATAATGGCCGCGTCAGCGCAGTACTGATGCAACAGGGCCAGATGATTTGGCAACAGCGCATCTCTCAGGCGACCGGCTCTACTGAAATCGACCGTCTGAGCGATGTTGACACAACTCCGGTAATCATTAACGGCGTTGTTTTTGCACTGGCCTATAATGGTAACCTGACGGCGCTTGATCTGCGCAGCGGTCAGATTATGTGGAAACGTGAACTGGGTTCGGTGAATGATTTCATCGTCGACGGCAACCGCATCTATCTGGTCGATCAAAATGACCGGGTGATGGCGTTGACCATTGATGGCGGCGTTACGCTGTGGACGCAAAGCGATCTGTTGCATCGCCTGCTGACTTCTCCGGTGCTGTATAATGGCAACCTGGTGGTGGGTGACAGTGAAGGCTATCTGCACTGGATTAACGTCGAAGATGGTCGTTTCGTTGCCCAGCAAAAAGTTGATAGCTCCGGTTTCCAGACCGAACCGGTTGCCGCTGATGGCAAACTGCTGATCCAGGCAAAAGACGGGACTGTGTACTCCATTACACGTTAATCGTCTCTGTCGTTCACTTTGAAAACGGCTCCTGGACAGGGGCCGTTTTCCTGTTTTTAACAACGACGCAAAAAAAGCGATCGTTGTCTGATGATATATAAAAATGAGGCTTTAAACATGGTACCTGTGGTCGCGCTTGTCGGGCGCCCTAACGTAGGAAAATCCACGTTATTTAACCGTCTAACTCGCACCCGAGATGCGCTGGTTGCGGATTTCCCGGGTCTGACTCGTGACCGTAAGTACGGTCGTGCAGAAATTGAAGGCCGCGAGTTTATCTGTATTGATACCGGCGGTATTGACGGTACGGAAGACGGTGTTGAAACCCGCATGGCGGAACAGTCGCTACTGGCGATTGAAGAAGCAGACGTTGTACTGTTTATGGTTGATGCGCGTGCTGGCCTGATGCCGGCAGATGAAGCTATTGCCAAGCACCTGCGCTCCCGAGAAAAACCTACCTTCCTGGTGGCAAACAAAACTGATGGTTTAGATCCAGACCAGGCAGTTGTTGATTTCTATTCGCTCGGTTTAGGCGAAATCTACCCAATTGCCGCGTCTCATGGTCGTGGTGTATTAAGCCTGCTGGAGCACGTCCTTCTGCCGTGGATGGAAGATCTCGCGCCGCAAGAAGAAGTGGACGAAGACGCAGAATACTGGGCGCAATTTGAAGCGCAAGAGAACGGCGAAGAAGAAGAGGAAGACGACTTCGACCCGCAAAGTCTGCCGATCAAACTGGCGATTGTGGGGCGTCCGAACGTCGGTAAGTCTACGCTCACTAACCGTATTCTCGGTGAAGAACGCGTTGTGGTTTACGACATGCCAGGCACAACACGTGACAGTATCTACATTCCAATGGAACGTGACGGACGTGAGTATGTACTCATTGACACCGCAGGCGTACGTAAACGCGGCAAAATCACCGATGCGGTAGAGAAGTTCTCAGTAATCAAAACGTTGCAGGCAATTGAAGATGCCAACGTGGTGATGCTGGTCATTGATGCACGCGAAGGTATTTCCGATCAGGATCTCTCTCTGCTGGGCTTTATTCTCAATAGTGGGCGCTCACTTGTGATTGTGGTGAACAAGTGGGATGGCCTGAGCCAGGAAGTGAAAGAGCAGGTGAAAGAGACGCTGGACTTCCGTCTGGGCTTTATTGATTTTGCTCGCGTGCACTTTATCTCTGCATTGCACGGCAGTGGTGTTGGTAACCTGTTTGAATCAGTGCGTGAAGCATATGACAGCTCTACCCGTCGCGTGGGTACGTCTATGCTGACACGAATCATGACCATGGCTGTTGAAGATCACCAGCCGCCACTGGTACGCGGGCGTCGCGTGAAGCTGAAATATGCCCACGCCGGTGGTTATAACCCGCCGATTGTGGTGATTCACGGTAACCAGGTAAAAGACCTGCCGGATTCCTACAAGCGTTATCTGATGAACTACTTCCGCAAGTCTCTGGATGTGATGGGTACGCCGATTCGTATTCAGTTCAAAGAAGGGGAAAACCCATATGCGAACAAGCGTAACACCCTGACGCCGACCCAGATGCGTAAGCGTAAGCGCCTGATGAAGCATATCAAGAAAAGTAAGTAATTACTTATCTGGTTTCCCTTTCCATATGGAAAGGGAAACTCATGAAAATGTGAGGATCATTTATGGAACTCAGCTGCCCAATCTGCCAAAAACCTCTCGAACGTCAAGGCGAGACGGCTCACTGCGTAACTTGCGACAAAGATTTCATCGTTCAGGCACTTTGCCCTGACTGCCACCAACCGTTACAGGTGTTAAAAGCGTGTGGTGTGGTGGATTATTTCTGCCAGCATGGTCACGGTTTAATTTCTAAAACCCGTATTGAATTTGTCATTGCTTAATATCACTGGAATATATGATTTCGCATTATATATTCCTAATATAAATATTATAATCTCTTCTCTATTAGATAAATGGCTAATTAAAAATGAGCAAAGTCTCATTGTTATAACTTTAAGACTATGTTTAGCACTTCTGGTGTGCAGTTGCTGCGTTATCTGGAATACAATGTTAGACATTATTTTAGAATTAAATTCCCACAGGGAAAAACATGTTGCAATGGATCCGCTATATAACACTAATATTTATCTCCGGTGCTGCTTATGCAGCACCGGAGATAAATATTAAGCAAAGCGAATCTTCATTACCTGATCTGGCAAGCGAAGCTGCTCAACAAGAAGAACAAAGTAACAAAGGCAAATCCGTCAAGGAACGTGGTGCCAATTACGTTACCGAGTCCGCCCAACAGGGCTTTGAGAACCTGACTCCAGAAGCGCTTGAATCCCAGGCGAGAAGCTATCTGCAAGGGCAAATCACATCATCCGCACAGTCTTATATCGAAGGTGCGCTTTCTCCTTATGGTAAAGTTCGCTCTAACCTTTCCATCGGTCAGGATGGCGATCTGGACGGCAGTTCAATCGACTATTTTGTCCCCTGGTATGATAATCAGAGTACGGTCTATTTCAGTCAGTTTTCTGCGCAACGAAAAGAAGATCGAACGATAGGTAATATAGGTTTAGGCGTAAGACATAATTTTGATAAATGGCTTCTGGGGGGGAATATATTTTATGATTATGATTTCACCCGTGGACATCGCCGTTTAGGCTTAGGAACAGAAGCCTGGACGGATTATTTAAAATTTTCTGGTAACTATTATCATCCGCTTTCAGACTGGAAAGATTCAAAAGATTTTGATTTCTATTTAGAACGACCCGCACGTGGCTGGGATATCCGGGCGGAAGCCTGGTTACCTTCTTATCCGCAGCTGGGGGGCAAAATTGTTTTCGAGCAATATTATGGTGACGAAGTGGCGCTCTTCGGCACCGATAATTTAGAAAAAGATCCCTATGCAGTGACGCTCGGCGTGAACTATCAACCCGTTCCGTTACTGACGGTCGGGACAGACTATAAAGCAGGTACCGGAGATAACAGTGATCTTAGTGTTAACGCCACGATTAACTATCAGTTCGGTGTTCCGCTAAAAGATCAACTGAATAGCGATAACGTCAAAGTTGCTCACTCGCTGATGGGCAGTCGCCATGACTTCGTCGAACGTAATAACTTTATCGTGCTGGAATACAAAGAAAAAGACCCACTTGATGTCACCTTGTGGCTTAAAGCAGACGCCACCAATGAACACCCGGAATGCGTGATTAAAGACACGCCAGAGGAAGCGGTTGGCCTGGAAAAATGTAAATGGACCATCAACGCGCTGATCAACCACCATTACAAAATTGTCGCCGCCTCGTGGCAGGCGAAAAATAACGCTTCCCGCACGCTGGTCATGCCTGTTGTTAAAGCGAATACCATCACTGAAGGTAACAACAACCACTGGAATCTGGTGCTGCCAGCCTGGCAGTACAGCTCCGATCCCGCCGAACAGGAAAAACTCAATACCTGGCGCGTGCGTCTGGCGCTGGAAGATGAAAAGGGCAACCGGCAAAACTCCGGTGTGGTGGAAATCACCGTGCAGCAGGATCGTAAAATTGAGCTGATCGTCAACAACATCGCAGATGTGCCTGATGAGAACAATCACAGCCACGAAGCCAGCGCCCAGGCGGATGGCGTCGATGGCGTGGTGATGGATCTCGACGTTACTGATAGCTTTGGTGATGACACTGACCGCAACGGCAATGCTCTGCCAGAAGATAACCTTTCGCCGCAGCTTTACGATGCGCAGGATAAAAAAGTTACGCTCACCAATAAACCCTGTTCAACCGAGAATCCCTGCGTCTTTATCGCTAAGCAGGATAAAGAAAAAGGCACCGTTACGCTCTCCAGTACGCTACCCGGTACTTTCCGCTGGAAAGCGAGAGCCGCGCCGTATGACGACAGTAACTATGTAGATGTGACTTTCCTCGGCGCGGGGGGCAATGATGTTAATGCCTTTATCTACCGTGTATCTGCGACTAACCCTGTCAATCTTATCGGCAATGAGAAAGAGCATTTGCCTGTTGATAATGCCTATCGCTTTGTCTTGTGGCGCGATGTCAACAACGATGGCGTTTTCCAGCAGTCGGAAAAACTGACGGAAGATGAAATGGCGCAATACGACTACCAGTGGGAGTTTACCGGGCACAGCGTCAATGGCTATACCGGTGCGCAATCGAATACCAGTAATGAAGATATTGTCATCCCTGCGACAAACGAAGAGGCCGTACAGAAATTTGGTGCCCAAAAAGAAGATGGCGTGCAGGGGTATGGATTACGTGTGGTTTACAGCAAGCACTAGATCGGCGTAATGGCCGATCGGCCAGTCGCTGGATATTAATCAAGGAGAGAACTGAATGAACAATCATTTAACGCGGCCGATGACGAAAGTCGTGCTGGCGCTGGCTTTAGCGGGATACTGTGCAGTGCCTGCCGCGATGGCTGAAGGGCAGGGTAATCTCAGGGCGGGTCAGTGGCAATCAGAATCACAAAGTACCGGCACCATTCAGGGGACCGTGCCGTGGATCACCAGAAGTGCTTCAGAGATAGCGGATGCTGATAAATCACATGTCACTATTGATATTGATCGTGGTAGCCGCACGGTCACAACGGACGGTGATAAGCAGTTTCATGTGGGGGACACACTGACAGCCAACTGGGCGATTGGTGATACTCAGGGGGACCTTGATGACAATAACACAGCGACTAAAGCAACCCTCCAGTGGATGAGTTATAGCGACCAGTCAGGAGCAGATCCTAAAGAGATTGGTACCGTAGGGAGCGATACATATACCATCGCGGCTGCGGATGCTGATCGATACATAGGTTTGAAAATCACGCCGACTACCACTACCGGTGATCCGAATGTTGCGGATGAGGTAGTGATGCTTGACCTTTCCACCAATGCGGGCGGTGGTTCTGACAGCGATGATATTCCGGAAGGTCCGGTATTTGATGATGCCGTTCACGTCGTAATTCACGAAAAAGACATCAATACGAATCTGTTGGGTAAAACGACGAAACTCAAAACTAATACCACTTATCAAGTCATGTTGTGGAAAGATA
Source organism: Escherichia sp. E10V5 (assembly GCF_004212315.1). Taxonomy (NCBI): domain Bacteria; kingdom Pseudomonadati; phylum Pseudomonadota; class Gammaproteobacteria; order Enterobacterales; family Enterobacteriaceae; genus Escherichia; species Escherichia sp. E10V5. The sequence goes on along the minus strand of NZ_RHJM01000016.1, from coordinate 47,144 downwards.
AAAACAACAACAGTACTTATGATGCAGGCGAAGAGGTTACCAGCCAGTACAACTATCGCTGGCGCTTTACCGGAACCAGCCTCCAGTTGGGCACAGCCGGTGGTCTTGTTAATCCGACTTACAACAACAGCGACCTGGTTATCCCTGTTACCAACGCCGAAGCGAAAACCGCGTTCGATTTTGCCGGAAGTGGCGTTGTCCTCGGCAACGATGGCGTTCAGGGCTACGGCTTATCTATCGACTACCAGAGAAAATAATCGTTACCAGCACCATTCCCGCCAGGGAATGGTGTTTTTCCGCGCACTTTGCTTAGCCAGCGTTAAGCAAAGTGGGTTGAGGTGAAAATGCAACTTTTAACGGGCAGGTTTCAATCATGGACGGGGCTTTGAAACTAATAAAAGTAATAACGGCGATTTTATTGCTATCCCTGACCTTGCCTGCAATGGCCGTGTTAAAAGGGGGACAGTGGCAACAATCAAGTGCTTCAACTGATGCTATAAATGGCACCGTTCCCTTTGCAGATAGCGCCAGCGTACCCGTCTATCAAGGAAGTGTTCAGCTTGATCCCACTGTGGAGCATGATATTGCTAATACAGCTATGCCCGGTAATTTCAGCATTGAGGCCAGCGCAACGAGCATGATTTTAACCAACCCGCGCGACAATGAAGGTGACATATTCAACAGTCCGCCATTACTGCGCTGGGAAGATCAAATGTTGCCAGCCGTCACCCTTATCTGGGCAGACGCCGCTACGCCCGATGTGCCGCTCACCCCACAACCACGTCCTGATCGTTCCTTTTGTGTACAAAACCTGGCGGGTCATAAACTGGTGGCGATTCCGCAGTTTGATCCAGACAAAACGCTCCCAACATTGGATCTCTTTACCCTTACAGGCGTACCTAATCAGGGAACGGTGTTACTTAATGAAAAACAGGTCACGTTAAATATTGCCAGCGCAGTGGGTGATCTGGTTACTGTCAGTGCCAGTGACTATGATGAAACACTAAACGCGGCTAAAACTACCGTTGGCAACTCAATCACTTTAACCGTAACGACCAAAGATTGTCAGGGTAATACGGCAGGTAATATACCTTTTATTATCAAACGTAAAGATGCGGTAAACCGGCAGAATGTTGTGAATAACACCGGTCCAGTAAGACTCGGGAGTACAGAGTTAACGACTACAGCTACGGAATATCGTGGTACTACCGATGCCAATGGCACCGCTACTGTTACGGTAACGCAGGCGAATGGTCCCGGTGTAAAAACGCCCCTGGTTGTCAGTCTTTCTGGCATTACGCAAAGCAGCGAAACGGCGGTGATCTTTACCGTTCTCACCAGCCCGGATGTCCCGCAGGCTAATATGTGGGGCCATATGGCAGAAACGTTAAAGGCGATGCAATACACCTTCAGCCGTCCGAAACTGGCAGCAGAAGTGGATAATGAAGCGGGTACAGTCATCGATCATAACGAAACATGGTCAACCTTCACCTGGAGTGGTGCAGATAACCACTGCGACATTCTGCCTGGTATGCGGCAGTTTGGTGCGATGAAAACCGTCATTCCTACTTCAGTGCAAGAAGTCGTCGGTTGGCCAATGCAGGGAGATTATTACTGGTCTTCGCTGGCAGGGACCCCCGGGAAGCATCATGCCGCAGATGTTACGAACCATAGCGAAACACAGCAAGCAGATAGTACGAAGTATCTGGTGAGTTGTGTGGACAAAGACGCACCGGAGGTTGACCCCGAACTGGTGCTGACCCCCGAAAACTATGATGAGAGTTTGCAGGCAGTAAAAGTTCAGGTGGGTGAAGATACACTCATGCGCCTGACCATTACTGATAAAAAAAATAATAATCAGCCGCTGGCTTACTACTATTTCTCACTTCATTTAGATGATGGAATTAACCGTAAAAATCAATCCGATCCCACGTGGGAAGCGCATCCCGTACATATTTCCGGCGACTCGAATTTACACCAGATTGATGCACACAACTATGAAGGCATAACCGACTTTAACGGTCAGGCTACGCTTACACTTTCGCAACCAGACGGTGCTGGTGTTAAAACGCATATCACCGCGACAATGCGCAGCAACTTTGCTGCATCGGATGAGAAGGACGTGATTTTTACAGTTATCACCAGTCCGGACAGCGATCAGGCCCGGATGTGGGGGCATATGGCAAGAGGGATTATTTCCGATGGGAATATCTATAAACGCCCACTGCTGGCAGATGAAACGGCGCATGAAGTGGGGGTAATGCGCGAAAACAACGAGGACTGGGCTTTGTTTGATCAAGAGTCCAGTATGCAGAAGGAATGCGGCGTTGGACATATTCCGAGGCAACGTTCTCTGGAAGCTTTATACGTAGCAAATCAAGGAAATGCGATTGGTACTGAGTATGGTTGGCCGACGATAAAACAAGATTACCTCACAGCGGTTGAACAAGCAGATTCACATTCCTCTGTTGCTCTCGATAATGGCTCGGTTACCACTTATTCTGGTTTCAGGCAAAACTATCTCACTTGTTCTGCCAATGATCTCGTGGCTCGTGTCGTGGTAGAAACAGACAAAGATATCTCACCCGGTTCCAATTCTGCTAAAGCGAAGGTGGGTGAAAAAATAACCATGACGGTTCGTACCGTTAACGCGATGAACAATGATACTCCTGTCCCTTTTACCGCATTTACCGTTACCAAAGGGATGAGTCAGAACAGAGCTGGGTTGGTATCTGGTTTTACCGATCCGTCTGGTGGTGCTCTCACAATGAACGGAACCGCCTATGGTACCTCGCAACCATCAGTAATTTATTCCGGCCTCACGGATGCGCAGGGAGTGGCGACAATCGTAATTGAGCAGCCCGCAGGCGTTGGCTTAAGTACACCACTGACAATTACCCCAACTCAATCAGCGGTTCCGAATAATATTGTAAATTACAATGTGACCTTTACCGTGCCAACAAGTCCTGATGTTTCTGTGGCACAAATGTGGGGGCATATGGATGACTCAATTACTGTTGGAACCATGACCTTTAATCGCCCGAAATTAATTCAGGAGGTCAGTGGCGGTCGTAGTCCACAAGTAGAAAATAATGAAAGCTGGGTACGAGTCACTCAGGCGGATATTGAAAACAGTGCTGCGGGCGGTTGTGAAAAAAATAAAGTACCACGCAAAAACCAACTTGCTGCGTTGTACAGCGCCAACACTAACAATGCCATTCAGACAGTACACGGTTGGCCGACTCAGCTCCAGGAATACTGGAGTAGCACTCCAGTCGATAAGGTGCCGCATTTTGCGGCAGTCTGGTTAAATAATGGTAATGTACAAAGCAATGTTACCCCTCCTGTTTATATAAGCTGTCTGACTACTGCAAATACTGTTGCCAACAGCATCACGTTAGAAATTGTGGATCCAGCTCAGTGGAATAGTAGCCTCAATGCGGCAAAGCTGAAAAAGGGCGAGACATTACAGGTCAAGGTGACAGTAAAAGACGCCGCGGGTAATCCAATGGCAGATATGCCGTTTATCCTTCAACGTGGTGATGGTTATACCCGTTCAGAGGAACGTCATGTGGCGGGCAGCGGCGATGGCATTGTATCCTCAGTGGTTGTCGATGGCGGCCAGGCTGATGAGATAACGCTGAGCGATACCGCCACGAGCTATATCGCAATGACCGGCAGCGATGGCAGCAAGATCCTCACCATTACCCGTCCGGATACCCACGGCACTAAAACGGCGCTGATCGCAGCGTTGTATTCCGACCCGACCAAAAAAGCCAGCATGGACACCATCTTCACTGTGGTGACCAGCCCGGATAGCGCAAATGCCAAAATGTGGGGCCATATGCCGGAAACGCTAACGGCGGGCGGGCTAACGTTTAAACGTCCTTTGCTGTTCTCGGAACTGAGCGGTTCAGCGGGCAATGTGCGCAAAGGGCCTGAAGAAGACAATGAGATTTGGGCGCTGTTTACCGAAGCGCAGGCTGCTAAAAATACTAAAAATAACGGCTGCGGCGCGGATTTTATCCCGACAAAAGACGCGCTGACTATGTTGTCCGGCAACTGGGGCGGGCATACCGTAGACGGCTGGCCGGTGTTGAAAGTTTATGACTCCAGTACGGCGGATAGCGCCAGCGTGGAAAATCGTAATTATCTCGGCGTACAGCTCAGTAGCGGTACCAGCAGCGTGCTGGAGACGAACGGGGGATACCTGAGTTGTCAGACGACGGCAAATAAGAAAGTGGCGAAAATTGAGCTGACGTCAGAACAAACGGTTAGCGTCGACGGTCTTGATGCAGTAAAAGTCAAAACCAATTATGAAGATGTTCATGAGCAAATGACGTTCAAAGTGACGACCCGTGATGCCCAGGGGAATGTTGTAGGCAACACGCCATTCTTACTGAGCCACGGGAAAACGGTTAGTCGCCAGAATGTCGAGGTGACCGATTATCAGTCCAGACTGATTTCAGTGACAGACCAGTATAATCACCAGGCCTATCTGCTGAACACTGGTGATAATTTTTATGGCACGACCGGGTCGGACGGTACGGCGACGCTGACCATCAACCAGCCCAATACCGGTTTTGGTGAAAGAATACCGATGCAGGCTACGCTGGATGATATCAGCGTAGCTTCCCAGACTTTGAGTGCGATCTTTACGGTTGTGACCAGCCCTGATACGCCGAAAGCGAACTACTGGGGGCATATGTCTGAAACCCTCACGGCAAAAAATGGCAAGGTTTTCAGCCGTCCACTGTTGCAGGCTGAAGCCGCATCAACAGCTACTGTAACGGTAAATAATGAAGTGTGGCCGCGGGTTAACATCACGTCTGCACTGGACGGCAGCAATGGCGGCTGCAAAGACAAATTGCCAGTGATGAACGATCTCCAGTCATTGTATGATGCCTGGCCTGACGGAACGTTACAGACTGCGCAGGGATGGCCTCTCTATTCATCATCACCTTTGTTCTGGTCGCGTAATGTGAAATCAAGCGCCGGAACTACCACGCCTTTGTATCAATATATGAATCTCAAAACGGGCGAAGCCGGCGCGACGTCGAGTACGTCCAACACCTATTCGCAGGTGTGCCTGGAGACAGCGGAACCGATTGGCAGCGTGACCTTTATGCCTACAGCGGAAAACTGGGACAGCACGCTGTCTGCCGGAAAAGCGAAGGTGGGAGAAGCGCTGCCTGTGACGGTAACGGTAACCCATACGGATGGTTCGCCTGCGGCGTATGAGTCGGTGGGGATCCAGCGTGGCATCAGCACGCAACGAGACGGTACGACAATCGGGAGTTCCTCTACTTTCGATGATCTTGTGCTGGATGAATTTAATCCGACGGAAACCATGACATCCAGCATCCTCAACGGAAGTGCCAACCTTAACTATCTGCTCTTGCAAACGGATGCTCAGGGGCAGGTCACCTTTAAGCTCCATCAGGATCAATCAACCGGCCTGAAAACCCCGATGAGCGCGACGGCGTTTGGGCACGCCAATAAACCTATAGCACCGCTGGACGTTATCTTTACCGTTATCACCAGCCCGAACAGCGACAAAGCGCATATGTGGGGCCATATGCCGGAAACGGTCACCGCGGCTGACGGTACGGAATTTGAACGACCCAAACTGTGGGCTGAAATGGGTGCCACCAGCGGTGCGGGTAAAACGCTCACTAAAGTGAAGCTTAATAATGAAGACTGGCCTGCACCACATTCCTCGCAGAGAGGCGATGTGGGGGGAACCGATCCGTGTGAAGAAGCGCGCCACCCTTCGCTGGACGAACTTAAATCGTTATACGCTCGCTACCCTAATGGCACTATCGTGAAAGAGATTGGTTGGCCAGTGAAGCAGAGCGGTTATGCGTGGTGGACCAATGCAACCTGTCCAGCGAAAGAAGGGTCCACTGTTTGTGAAGCAATAGATCTGTACACGGGGCTACTGGCATCAGGGAAAACTTGGGCCTATGAGGCGTGCCTGGTGCATCCACTCTCGACGGTTTCTGCCGTGACGCTGACCTCGACGACGTTTGATTCAGCTTATCAGGCGGCGGTGGCAAAAAAAGGCGATGCCATGCCGGTGATGGTTACGGTGAAAGACAGTTCCGGAAGAGCGGTGCCGAACGTGGCCTTTATGTTACACCGCGGCGATGCTGCGCCGCGTAACAGCGGGGCGACGTTGTCGCCTGCAAATGGAGTTAGTGTAGCGGAAATGGATGATATCACCATCCAGCCATCATCAGGAGTGGCTACTCGGTTGGCTGCAAGTGGGGACGAGATCAGTGGCGTGACAGGTGCAGACGGCACGGCAAGCTTTACTGTTCGTCAGGACAATACGCCGGGTTATAAAACGCCGCTAACAGTAACGCTGGATAATTACCCAACTGTGACTGCAACGATGGACACTATTTTTACCGTTTTAACCAGTCCAAATGTCTCTTCAGCTCACTTCTGGGGACATATGGCAGACTCGGTAGTGGTGAATGGCAAAACATTACATCGACCTTTGCTGAAAACAGAATTACCTGCTGGTGCGGTTGCTGTGGTGGCTCCAAATGTGGTCAACGAAACCTGGGCGTTGGGACACAGAGTTGATTCAGCCAAATGGGATATAGCAAAGCAGTGTGGAAGTATGAGCAATGCGCCAACGTACAGTGAGTTAGAAACGCTGCACACAAGTTTTAGCTCGTTGGGGTGGCCTTCAATTACGCCAAGCTATCCCTATTTATCCTCCGAGCAATGCGGAATGTTTGAAGACACGGGGACGCAGGATTGTAGTGTAGTTCTGCAAAATAAGGCTGGTCTAATCGCCTGCTTTCAGTGATGGCCTGGTTGTATCTGATGTTAGCATGGCGATATTACCTGATGCGATGCTGGCGCATCTTGTCCGACCTACGGATTAGCCGCTTTTTTGCGTGGTTTGCGGGTTTTCGTCACGTTGCTCACTACGCTTACCACAATGCCATCATTTAAACGCGTGGTCATCGTATCGCCCGCTTTTACCTGTTTCACCTGCTTTAACACCGCGCCATCTGCGGCGCTGGTGACGCTATAGCCGCGCGCCAGCGTTGACAGTGGGCTAACCGCTTCCAGATGCGTCACCGCATTACCGAAACGTTCACGCGTGGCGCTAAGCTGCGCGCGCAGGGTTTCAGCCAGGCGATATTCCAGTTGCTGAATACGCGTTTGCGCGCGATGAATCTTCGGCTGTGGATTTTGCTGATTCAGTCGCTGTGTTAACCGCACCTGTTGCTGTCCGGCACGTTTAAGCTGATTTTCCAGCGCAAAGCTCATCCGCTTTTGTAGACGTTCGAGTGTAGTCTGCTGACGCGCCAGCCGGAGCTGCGGATGCTGTTGCTGCAAGCGATGATGAATTTGCGTAAAGCGACGCGTGCGGTTGGCGAGATAATAATCCATCGCCATTTCCAGCCGCTGCTGCGCAGACTGCGCCTGGCGCAGTAACTCCTGCTGATTACGGCTCACCACTTCAGCGGCAGCCGACGGAGTTGGTGCTCGTAAATCGGCAACGAAATCGGCAATGGTCACATCGGTTTCATGTCCAACGGCACTGACAACCGGAATGCGACTGGCAAAAATTGCCCGCGCCACGCGTTCGTCGTTAAAACTCCATAAATCTTCCAGCGAACCGCCACCGCGCCCGACAATTAACACGTCGCACTCGTTGCGCTGATTCGCCAGCTCAATGGCACGAACGATTTGCCCTGGCGCATCATCACCCTGTACCGCGGTAGGATAAATAATCACTGGCAATGACGGATCGCGACGTTTAAGCACATGCAAAATATCGTGCAGTGCGGCACCTGTTTTTGAGGTGATGACACCTACACAGTGCGCAGGGGTGGGGAGTAGTTTCTTAAGCTCTTGATCGAACAAACCTTCAGCCTGCAATTTCGCTTTGAGTTGTTCGTATTTCTGTTGCAACAAACCTTCACCGGCGGGCTGCATACTTTCGACGATAATCTGATAATCGCCGCGTGGCTCATAGAGTGTAATATTGGCGCGAACCAGCACTTGCTGCCCGTGTTGCGGGCGAAAGGCCACCCGGCGGTTGCTGTTGCGGAACATTGCGCAGCGTACCTGGGCGGTATCATCTTTGAGCGTAAAGTACCAGTGACCGGAAGCCGGTTGCGTGAAGTTAGAAATTTCGCCGCTGATCCACACTTGCCCCATCTCCTGCTCAAGCAGCAAACGGACGGTCTGATTCAGGCGACTAACCGTAAAAATTGCGGGGGATTGAGATGGTAACATGTGAGCGAGATCAAATTCTAAATCAGCAGGTTATTCAATCGATAGTAACGTGCTGACCGGGGAGCGCAAGCATTATTTGCAAAAAGGGGTAGATGCAATCGGTTACGCTCTGTATAATGCCGCGGCAATATTTATTAACCACTCTGGTCGAGATATTGCCCATGCTACGTATCGCTAAAGAAGCTCTGACGTTTGACGACGTTCTCCTCGTTCCTGCTCATTCTACCGTTCTGCCGAATACTGCTGACCTCAGCACTCAGCTGACGAAAACTATTCGTCTGAATATTCCTATGCTTTCCGCAGCAATGGATACTGTAACGGAAGCGCGCCTGGCTATTGCTCTGGCTCAGGAAGGCGGTATCGGCTTTATCCACAAAAACATGTCCATTGAACGCCAGGCGGAAGAAGTTCGCCGCGTGAAAAAACACGAATCTGGCGTGGTGACTGACCCGCAGACTGTTCTGCCAACCACGACGCTGCGTGAAGTGAAAGAACTGACCGAGCGTAACGGCTTTGCTGGCTACCCGGTTGTTACCGAAGAAAACGAACTGGTCGGCATCATCACTGGTCGTGACGTGCGTTTTGTCACCGACCTGAGCCAGCCGGTTAGCGTTTACATGACGCCGAAAGAGCGTCTGGTAACTGTGCGTGAAGGGGAAGCCCGTGAAGTTGTGCTGGCAAAAATGCACGAAAAACGCGTTGAAAAAGCGCTGGTGGTTGATGATGAATTCCACCTGATTGGCATGATCACCGTGAAAGACTTCCAGAAAGCGGAACGTAAACCGAACGCCTGTAAAGACGAACAAGGTCGTCTGCGTGTTGGTGCTGCGGTTGGCGCAGGTGCGGGTAACGAAGAGCGTGTTGATGCGCTGGTTGCCGCAGGCGTTGACGTTCTGCTGATCGACTCCTCTCACGGTCACTCTGAAGGCGTTCTGCAGCGTATCCGTGAAACTCGTGCTAAATATCCGGATCTGCAAATCATCGGCGGCAACGTGGCAACAGCTGCGGGCGCACGCGCTCTGGCAGAAGCCGGTTGCAGCGCGGTTAAAGTGGGTATTGGCCCAGGCTCCATCTGTACGACTCGTATCGTTACTGGTGTAGGTGTTCCGCAGATCACTGCCGTTGCTGACGCAGTTGAAGCCCTGGAAGGCACCGGTATTCCGGTTATTGCTGACGGTGGTATTCGCTTCTCCGGCGATATCGCGAAAGCCATCGCCGCAGGTGCAAGCGCGGTGATGGTCGGCTCCATGCTGGCAGGTACTGAAGAATCTCCGGGTGAAATCGAACTCTACCAAGGCCGCTCTTACAAATCTTACCGTGGGATGGGTTCTCTGGGCGCGATGTCCAAAGGTTCCTCTGACCGTTACTTCCAGAGCGACAACGCTGCCGACAAACTGGTGCCGGAAGGTATCGAAGGTCGCGTAGCTTATAAAGGTCGCCTGAAAGAGATCATTCACCAGCAGATGGGCGGCCTGCGCTCCTGTATGGGCCTGACCGGCTGTGGTACTATCGACGAACTGCGTACTAAAGCGGAGTTTGTACGTATCAGCGGTGCGGGTATTCAGGAAAGCCACGTTCACGACGTGACCATCACCAAAGAGTCCCCGAACTACCGTCTGGGCTCCTGATTCTCTTCGCCCGACTTCATGTCGGGCGATTTATATTATCTGTTTCACTTGCCTCGGAATAAGCGTCAATGACGGAAAACATTCATAAGCATCGCATCCTCATTCTGGACTTCGGTTCCCAGTATACTCAACTGGTTGCGCGCCGCGTGCGTGAGCTGGGCGTTTACTGCGAACTATGGGCGTGGGATGTGACAGAAGCACAAATTCGTGACTTCAATCCAAGCGGCATTATTCTTTCCGGCGGCCCGGAAAGTACCACCGAAGAAAACAGCCCGCGTGCGCCGCAGTATGTCTTTGAAGCAGGCGTACCGGTATTCGGCGTTTGCTATGGCATGCAGACCATGGCAATGCAGCTGGGCGGTCATGTTGAAGCCTCCAACGAACGTGAATTTGGTTATGCGCAGGTTGAAGTTCAAACTGATAGTGCGCTGATTCGTGGTATCGAAGATGCGTTAAGCGCAGATGGCAAGCCGCTGCTTGATGTGTGGATGAGCCACGGCGATAAGGTAACAGCAATTCCTGAAGGCTTTGTTACCGTCGCCAGCACCGAAAGCTGCCCATTTGCCATCATGGCTAACGAAGAAAAACGTTTCTATGGTGTTCAGTTCCACCCGGAAGTGACTCATACTCGTCAGGGTATGCGTATGCTGGAGCGTTTTGTACTGGATATCTGTCAGTGTGAAGCGCTGTGGACGCCAGCTAAAATTATCGACGACGCTGTAGCCCGCATTCGCGAGCAGGTGGGCGACGATAAAGTGATCCTCGGCCTCTCTGGTGGCGTGGATTCTTCCGTTACCGCGATGCTTCTGCATCGTGCAATCGGTAAAAACCTGACTTGTGTATTTGTCGACAACGGTCTGCTGCGTCTGAATGAAGCTGAACAGGTAATGGATATGTTCGGCGATCGTTTCGGTCTGAACATCATTCACGTTCCGGCAGAAGAGCGTTTCCTGGCAGCGCTGGCTGGAGAAAACGATCCAGAAGCAAAACGTAAAATCATCGGGCGCGTTTTCGTTGAAGTATTCGATGAAGAAGCGCTGAAACTGGAAGACGTGAAGTGGCTGGCGCAGGGGACTATCTATCCTGACGTTATCGAATCTGCCGCATCTGCAACCGGTAAAGCACACGTCATCAAATCTCACCACAACGTGGGCGGTCTGCCGAAAGAGATGAAGATGGGCCTGGTTGAACCGCTGAAAGAGCTGTTCAAAGACGAAGTGCGTAAGATTGGTCTGGAGCTGGGCCTGCCATACGACATGCTGTACCGTCACCCGTTCCCGGGACCGGGCCTCGGCGTTCGTGTGCTGGGCGAAGTGAAGAAAGAGTATTGTGACCTGCTGCGCCGTGCTGATGCCATTTTCATTGAAGAATTGCGTAAAGCGGATCTGTACGACAAAGTCAGCCAGGCGTTTACTGTCTTCCTGCCGGTACGTTCCGTTGGCGTAATGGGCGATGGTCGTAAATACGACTGGGTTGTCTCTCTGCGTGCTGTCGAAACCATCGACTTTATGACCGCACACTGGGCACATCTGCCGTACGATTTCCTCGGTCGCGTTTCCAACCGCATTATCAATGAAGTGAACGGTATTTCCCGCGTGGTGTATGACATCAGCGGCAAGCCACCAGCTACCATTGAGTGGGAATGATGTACAGCTAGTTCATAGCGCATCATATCTATTCAATTTCATCTCTAACCCTCTGTAATTGCAGAGGGTTTTTGTTTGTATCTACTCATATCTATTCACTCTACACCACATTTTTTGTCGGTACAGGTGACGGTATTACCCGAAAGGTATACTCTCATACCGACAAAAACATGGATGCATTACGGGTGAATTATGCTTACCGATACCAAACTGAAAAACATGAAGCCGAAAGAGAAACTTTATAAGGTTTCCGACCGTGACGGGCTGTATGTCGCCGTGCTCACGTCAGGCTCTGTCTCTTTCCGCTACGACTACCGAATTAACGGCCGCCGGGAAACACTGGTGATCGGACAATACGGGCGTGACGGTATCAGCCTGGCGGAAGCGCGGGAAGAACTCATCGCTGCCAAAAAACTCTTGAAGTCAGGCCTGTCACCGGCTGCGGCTAAACGTGACGGTATTAGGAAGATCCGCGGCGCTGAGACGTTTGCGGTACATACCGTCAGTTACATGAAGCATGTCGTGCTGGCGGAAAGTACCAGAGCAATGAAGCAGTCCGTTATTGACCGGGACATCATGCCAATACTTGGCAACAAGGTGATGGCGGAAATAACCACCTCAACAGTGCGCGACCTGTGTGATCGTATCGTTGAACGTGGCGGCCGGGCGACGGCGGTACAGGCGCGCGAGATAATCAGCAGCGTGTACCGTCACGCAAATGACCGAGGGCATGGCCTTTTTAATCCTGCGGCCGACATTAAGCCTTCATCGATAGCCGTATTCAAACCAAGAGAGAGAACGCTACAGCCGGAAGAGGTTGGCATATTCTTTCGAGCTCTGGATAACGTCAGCACCATGCCGACACTCAAGCTGGCAGTGAAGTTGGTGCTGCTGTCACTGGTGCGAAAAAGCGAGTTCACCAAGGCCACCTGGTCAGAGGTGGATTTCAAAAAATCGACGTGGACTATACCGGGCAACAGGATGAAGGCAGGGCGTGAACATGTGATCTATTTGCCAACTCAGGCGCAGGATTTGATGGTCGGCCTGCAGATGTGTGCTGGTGGAAGCGAATACCTGCTCCCGGGTCGCTACAGCGTCAGCAAGCCGCTATCCAATGCCGCGCTGAACTCAGTGATAGATCGTACTGTGGAATCTTGTGCCGGAACGCTGGAGCCATTCACTGTGCATGACCTGCGCCGCACGGCAAGCACGTTGCTGCATGAGGCAGGTTATCCGTCAGACTGGATAGAGAAGGCGCTGGCGCATGAGCAGAAAGGCGTGCGTGCGGTTTACAACAAAGCGGAGTACGCCCGGCAGCGCACCTACATGCTTCAGCAGTGGGCAGATATGGTTGATGCGTGGATTGACGGGGAGCACACCGACCTGGTGCCGTTCTCCCCGGCGAAGTTTGAGAAGTGGATGGAAGGAAACGGTTAGGCTGTGGCAAGTCGTTTTCCGGCTTTGGTGATTGCTCCTTTAACTGAACCAAGCTTGCGTTTAAGAGGAAGTATTTCTTTCCTCTGTATTCTGTACCATTCACGACAATGAGGGCAGGTAACTTCAGCATTAAATATGTCGCCAAAGCTTTCCGGTCCAAATGGGTAGTCTGGCTCCTGCTCTTTATGAAGCTGAATTACCCACTGGATATGGTTGAAATAACCTTTAGCAGGATCGTTTGATTCAATATCCTCTGGGTGGCATTTTTCAATAATTTCTCCAGAAAGTTTTTTCAAACGTTTAATTTCAGTCGTTAATTCATATTGCTGAATAGCAAGTTTTTCCAGTGATCCACTCATGCTGCACGCTCCTGGCCCTGCTTATCTGATGGTGATAGCGGAGTGTTTTTTAATGCCTGCGTCAATCCAGCGATATCAAGCGCATATCCTGGTTGCAACTTCACCGCCGGGCCTTCGCACTGATTGCCCCATACGTCGAAGCCATGCGACGACTGGCGGGCGAAAAGCTCGATCCTTGGTACATCGCCAAGCAACTGCACCAGTTTTTCGCGAATGAGATCCGGCTTGCGCGAGTTCTCCATCCGCGGTGCCGTGATGTGCTGGCATATCGAGGCATCCATGCGCGCCGGTAGTTTTCCTCGAACGGCAAACAGACAGTCTTCGCTGTTCGCCCGGGTCATGTGGCCCATTCCTATCGCGCTGTTGCCTTTGTGCTTATTCGTTTTGTGCCAGGTGAAGCCCTTCATGGTCATCAGCCTGAATCCCCATGCCTCGACAACCTTCAGCGCTTCGACCGGTTGAGTCGGCACCCACCACATCGCCAGAAGGCAATCGTCGGCGGCCAGATCCCATACTGGCAGGCGGCATATATCCATGACGTTCATTACCGGGTATTTGAACCCGGCCCCGCGGCTTCCGTCGGCAGCTTTGTCACGGTAAACCCAAGGCGGATCTGCGTAGATTAGCGTGTACTTAGTCATAAACCACCCCATTACAACCTGCACTAATTCCAGAATACTCGCCTCGGCGCAGGCCATTTCCCCGCGCAATGCATTGAGTTCGACGTACTGCGATACGGGCGCGCTCAACTTCACCCTGTGCCGCGTCCATACATTCCAGCCAAAGACGGGCGGCAATGCGATACTGCCCACGTTTTTCACGTTCTACTGCGCGGCTCTCTATCTCCATTGCTTCAGCAGTGACCGCCACAACCTTCTCACAGCGGCGAAGCGGCACATAATCATTGCGATAACGCTCCGCTCTTGAAATGCTTTTCATCGTATCCAGCCCTCTCTTGCGATTAGCGCCAGCAGGAACAGCCAGGCGCTGATTGCGGCCAGGCACCAATACCAGCCTGACCATTTATCGAAGTGCCGCGTGAGCGCAGTCATGCGGCGCTACTCACCGGGCGATATTTTCGAAGTTCAACCGGGGGCTTCTTTCCTTGAAATTCATCAGGGCTATTTGCCTTGCGCTCATCCAGCCACTTCTCTACCTCTTCCTGAGTCCACGCGCAGCGCTTATCGGTGATATACCAGCGCTTAGGAAATTCACCTGCCTGCTCAAGCCGATCGATTGTGCTCCATGACAATGGCACCACCGCCAGCAATTTCTTTTTGTCGAATGCACCTTTCATAAATTCCTCACTTGGTTGCATGTGCGGCGCTTCTCGCGCCGCGGTGGTGATCGTTAAACCGGGATTTCGTTCAACTCATCGCGACGGATGGTGTAAACGTCGGTGGCCTTCGCCAGGCGCTCATCGTCGTTTGCCAGTTTTTTGGCAACGTACGTGTAGGCCTTGTCCAGATCCTTAACGGTGTTGTAGGTCATGGCTGCATCGGTGAACGCTGACAGGATTTCATCGGGTTCCCGTTCGTCGGTATTCTTGCTGCGCTCTTCCTGCTGCTCAGGTTTGGAGTTAATCAGGTTGTTAATCCCTGCGGCAGTGCCTGCTGGTGGAGTGATGTCACGCTCAGCGCGTGGAGCTGTTTCCTGTAGTTCATCAGGCGTGTAAACACCAAGAATTGCCCCAGGGGTATGAGCTCTGGCCCAGTTTTTTACTTGAAGGTATCCGATCTGTTGTTTTGGGTTTGTTTTCCATAGAGGAGAATTTTTTGTTGTTATGCTGGATATGCACAGCCATTCATTCCAGGTTATATCCTGTTCACCACGAATTATTGCTCCTACGCGACACTCAAGTGCTGCTCCTTCGCCTTTGTATTCGTAGTGAAATCTCCCTTTGATTGCGCCAGATTGCTGGACAACAGCGTTAACAAGTTGAGCCTCGTAACCAAGTTGTCCATTTACCACATGCGTTTTCTGCGCCACGGCGAACGGGTTCATGCCCCACTGTGCAGCCTGCATGGTAACGGCCAAACAATCGGCAGGCTTCCCGGCAAGGTGCGCCGGAACAGTGGCTTTGCTTTGCGCCATCAAGTCGGCGAAACGCACCAGTTGATTCATACCTTCCTGGCTGAAAATTGCGGCAGCGGTTCCGACAGTAGCGCCAGGCTGTGAGGTGATTGCGATGTCGTTGCTCATATGTACATATCCTGTTTGCGTGCCCACGCAGGGCGTTTAATTATCTCCACGCCGCCCCAGTCGTTATTAACTCGGCATTCGTGATAGGTATTCAGATCCCGGCGGAACAATGAGTGCCCGGTGTTAACGTCTTCTTCGTCGAGTTGGAACACGCGCACCGGGTAGCGACCGCAGTCGATTGTTTCGCTGACAGCCAGGAAGAAGAATCCGTGTGGTTCCCCGGTGGTGCGCAGCGCACCTTCTCTATAAAACGCGTCCTGAACGTGGTAGCGGAACTCTTCAATGTGTCTGGCGAACCGTTCCATGTCGGCTACCTTTTTCACGTCGACGATCACGTTGTGATCGTTCAGCCACTTGTCTGGGCGGATGCGACACAATTCGCCAGTGGCCTCGCCGTTCCAGTACATCGACGCTTCGCAGTGGCCTGGAGCTTCAAGCATCCAGCGTGCCGCTGGGTGAGCCAGGGCACTTTCACGCATCAACTTCAGGCGGCGGCCTTCGTCAGCAGTCATCACCGTCATGCCTAGATCCGCGACGCTTTCGAGGAATGATTTCTCAGCGGCCTTTCCGTCATTGGTACGGCGGTTGAACTCTGGCGCTACGATGAAACGTTTATCGAACTCGCCAGGCTCAAGCAGCAGGCAGTGCAGCGCTGTTCCCATGTCCAGCGCGGATTTTTTCTCTTCGTCCTCTGGCGCTGCTTTCACCCACTGGAGCAGCGAAGGGTTTTTGGCGACCATATCGAGCTGAGACTTACTCACGCCGTCCCCGGCGTGGTAGTCAGCATTGCTGATGTCGAAGTAGATGCCAGGTGTCATTGACCCTCCCGAGCTTTCAGCATTGCATCGGCCACCAGGTATGCATCTATTGCCACTACCTGTGCGTTCTTTTCATTGATGAGGTCCCACATGCCAGGGTTAGACAGCATCCCTTGCATAGCCTTTGCTGCGAAGTAGTCGCGAATGAGCAATCCTTCGGTTCTGACGTTCTCGTTAGTCCAGTTCGCTTCAGTAGTTGGATGGACAGTCAAAATATCTTGATTACTCATGCTGCCCTCGCACTGTCTACCTGGTCAGCCACGTCCAGTTTCGCCACGACGCTGGTCAGTTCGCTGATGAAACTGGCGAATAGATCTTCGTACTCGACGCTCTCCTTCGCTGCTTCCAGAATTTCAGGACGAACACCGGTACGAATCAGGGCGCGCTCGAATGCTGGGTCCATTTCAATACCGCTCACCGCGTCGATCAGTTCGACGTGGCGGTCGTACACCTGCGATGACAACTTAAAATCTGACTCGAACAACGCGACGATTTTTTTCAGGTTGTTGAATTGCTGAATGTGCATAGTCACCTCAGTACTTGATCATGGTGTTGCTGACTTTTCCGCTGGCGATAGCTTTCAGAGCTTCGGTGGCAAACTCTTCTGGCAATCCGGCAGAAACCAGATCTGCAATTACCTGTCTATTGATTGCACGACGGTGCTCAATGTCAGCTGCGCGGCGCGCTTCTTCATCAGCGATTCGCTTCTGCTCTGCAAGGCGTGCTTCTTCTGCCTGTTTAGCCTTCATGCGTTCTGCTTCGATCGCATCCTGCTTATCCTTTTCAGCTTTCTCCGCTGCCGCTTTCGCATCGGCTTCAGCTTTTGCGATTGCGTTAAGGCGATCCTGCTCTGCACGTTCTGCTGCCTGTTTCGCCAGTAACTCGGCCTGCGCCTTCGCAGCAATAGCATCAGCTTCTCGCTTTTGCGCTGCGGCCAGTTCTGCCGCTGCCTTCCGTTCTGCGTCGCGTTTTGCCTGCTCAGTTGCCTGGCGCTTAAGCTCTTCTTCGTGAGCAATGCGCTGGCGATCTGCTTCTGCTTTTTTCTCAGCGACTTCGCGGTCGTGATTGGCGTTCATCAGCAGTGCCATTTCGTGGTCGGCTTCGACTTTTGCCGCCAACTCTTCGGCCTTCTTCTTCGCCTCTTCCTCAGCTTTGATGCGTTCCTGCTCTTCTTCCCATTCTGTGAGAGGGCGACGGACTTCATCACGAAGGTTGTCGCATTCAGTCACGAAGCGGCGAAGCTCGGCCTCAACCACTTTCGGCTGTTCCTTGAGGCGCTTCAGGTAATCACGACCTGGCTTTTCGACAGCAGTTTTACTGCGTGAAACCTGGGCAGCCAGTGAAGCAACGCGCGCCCGGCCTTTCGCTGTGCTCAGGTCAGGAACTTCTTTTACGGCTTCACGGATTTGCTCAAGAAAGGATTCCAGTCCGTTTTCAACATAAAGAGTTGGTGCCAGATCTGGTGCGATTTCGATAATTGCTAAATCAGTCACTTTGTTACCCCCATATCCATTTCTGTTTTCACCGCCAGCTTGCTGACGAATGCCCACTCGATTGCTTCACCAAGCGTCGGGAACTTCCAGCTCATGAGCCCGCACGCCGTAACGCAGTACCAACCATTGATGATCTTCCACTGCATGATTCTTTACCTCGGCTTGTTACCGTTGAGGTAATAATTATCCGTATGTGGGTTGATGTCAATAGATATGATGATAAAAAATTACCCATTGGGTAATGATTTGGGCGATAAAAAAGCCGCTCAATGGCGGCTTATGTCTGAGAATTCAGTATGTTATAGCTGGTTGTTTGCGTGCTGAGTAATCACAAAATCAATGAAACTTTCAATCTTACTTTTCTCGCTTTCAGGTAACGATGCGTACTTCGTTCTGTCGTATCTGATTCCTGCGGGGTCTTTCGGATGGATGAGCAACTCATAACCGCGGCGACCGAACGGGGCAGCGATGGCTTCCAGGGTGGCAAGGGTGATGCTGGCTTCATTGTTGAGCATTCTGTTCAGCGTTGACTGCGCCACACCTGATGCCCGTGATAGCTTACCCTGGGTAGACAGGTCGCGACTTTCACGCATCCAGCGCGCCAGGTTCTCAGCTGCCAGCAATCCGATATCACTCGGGCCAACCGGCTGGAATTCCGATACAGAAACAAGTTCATGATCTGTGTCGAGCCAGTTTGTCGGCTTGTTGGCTGCCATATCAATTTTACGTGCAGACTGGTCGCCGATGATTTTAGTGCCACGAGCCCAGCGGTTTACCAGATTAGGCTGAGTATCCAGGCGCTCCGCCAGGCGCGTTTGCACACCGTTAAAATCGCGTTCGATTAAATCGATGAGGTTCTTGCGGCGAATATCGTGGATACTTTTCATGCTCTGGTGATTAGTCTCGTAAGTGAATCATTTATGAGCCAATTAAAATCGATATTACCCCACAGGTAAATGCACCGTACAGGTAACGAACCTTGCTTTTTGTTACCTTATGGGTGAATATTGGTTATCTGAAATTAATATCAGGCAATAGAAATGAGTGACAACATCCCATTCGATTTCAAAAAACACTGGCTCCAGCTCACGCCTGACGAAAGGAAAGCGTTTGCAGATGAGGCAGAAACCACCGCTCACTACATCCAGACGCACTTGACCGGGAAGCGTAAAATGCCTGGTAAGGCATTGATGAATGGGCTTTTTAAAGCATGCAAATCCCGTGGCTGGGTAAGAACAAAACCAGAGCTCGCCGTATTCTTCTACTCCTGAACACCCTCTGAACCACCTCAGTGCCGCCGTCAGGCGGCCTAATCACTTCTATTAACACCTCTCAGGTAATAAATATCCGTATACGGTTGATCTTTTTTTGCTCCTGATTGAAAATCACCGTAACCGCAATCCAAAGAGGTTACGAAGATGGAGATTATTACGCGCAATGATGCCGCTAAAAGCGGGTTGAAGCGCTACTACACTGGCAAGGTCTGCAAACACGGACATCAAAGCGAACGCTGGACATATAACGGACACTGCGTCGAATGCACGATGGAAACAAACCGCCGTCGGCAGGCAGAAATCAAAGCTCTGATGAAAGCAGCGGGAGAAGCAGCATGATCCCAGCCGCGTACTACAACGAAATTGACCCGTTTGCAGCTCAGTGGCTGCGTAACCTAATCGCCGGCGGACACATAGCGCCCGGTGAAGTTGACGAAAGGAGCATTGAAGATGTCACACCTGACGACCTGCGAGAATTCACTCAGCACCACTTTTTTGCCGGGATCGGTGTCTGGTCTCACTCCCTCCGCCTCGCCGGATGGCCTGACGATAAACCAGTATGGACAGGCTCCCCCCCGTGCCAGCCTTTCAGCGCGGCAGGTAAAGGAGATGGGTTTGATGACGAGCGGCACTTATGGCCAGCCTTCTTCCACCTCATCAGCGAGTGCGGACCTCAGCATGTCTTTGGCGAACAGGTTGCAGCTGGTAACGCAAACCCATGGTTCGACCTTGTACAAGCTGACCTGGAAGGATTGGGATACGCCTTCGGGCTTGTGCCGTTTGCGGCAGCGGGCGTCGGTGCGCCGCACATCAGAGAGCGGGCCTACTGGGTGGCCCACGCCAGTGGCGAACACAAACCCGCAGCCGGAAACGAAGCGCGGCCTGCAACATGTCTCCGGAGCGGCGCGGTTAACGGGATGGCAAACACCAATGGCGAACGATTCAACCGGTTCGACTCATTGCTACAGCGGGAGAAATCAGGACGGGTCACCGAAAGTCTGCCTGAAACTACCGGGCACAGCACTACTAGCCGGATGGGTAACGCCAACGACTCGCGACTGGAAGGACACATCTGGCATGACAGCGCAGCGGGATGGAAAGGAGCGACTGGATCAGTTGCCGAGACAGGCATACACAGCGGGCCCCTTGAGGTTAACGGTTTTTGGCGAGATGCGGACTGGCTCTTTTGTCGAGATGGGCAATGGCGTCCAGTTGAATCCGGCACATTCCCGTTGGTTGCAAGGTTTGCCAAAAGCCTGGGACACGGAAAGTCCTCATTACGAGCACTGGCAGGCCGCAACCGAACAGGCCGCCTTAAGGGTTACGGTAACGCCATAAACGCACAGGCTGAGGCTGAATTCATCCGGGCTTATATGGGGGTGAACTATGGCAAGTAGTTGGATTAAGGTTGAAGTAATCACCCCTGACAAGCCCGAGATTTTCCAGATAGCAGAACTGTTGAATATTGACCCGGATGCTGTTCTTGGAAAGTTGGTTCGCATATGGGCATGGGCCGATCAACAAACGATAGACGGTAACGCTGGCAGCGTTACAAAGGGAGTGTTCGACAGGATCGCTTTTATTACAGGATTCGCCGACGCACTGATCTCTGTAGGCTGGCTTGCCTATCAGGAAGGAAAGCTCATCCTGCCTAACTTTGAGCGGCATAACGGAGAATCATCGAAAAAACGAGCACTTACAAACAGAAGGGTGGCAGAACTTAGAAAGCGTGAAACGCAAAAGGTAACGCAACCAGCGTTACAAAAAACGTTACCAGAGGAAGAGGAAGAGGAAGAATATAAACCCCATATAAACCCCACTCATAACGCGCGCGCGAAAAACTCTGTGGATAACTTTTTGATGCATTCAGACTGGAGGCCAGATCCAGACTTTGCAGAGCAGTCGAAAGAATGGGGTACGCCGGTTGAGCGAGGTGTCAGGAAAACAGAGTTGGCGTCATTCATCGACTTCTGGAAATGCGAAGAGGTGTCGCTTAATCAATACCAGTGGCAGCAGAAGCTGGCGCGGCACATCATCATGGTTCGAAGCGACGGCGCATAGGCAATAGTCGTTAACAGGCAGCGCAGCAGCGCATTTTTTTACGCCTGAATTGTTACCTGTCAGGTAAAAATAAATGCGCATAACTATTGATATTAATCCGTAAGTGGATTTTAATTACCCAAGAGGTAAGGCGATGCAGAAGAGACTACAGGCGCTTGGCCGACTGAAGACCGGGCAGATGAACCAGACCGAGGCGGCCTACTGCCAGATGTTGGAACTGCGTAAGCGTGCAGGGGAAGTTGCCTGGTACCGGTTTGAAGGCATCAAGCTGCGGCTGGCGGATAACACGTTCTACACGCCTGACTTTGCAGTGATGCTCGCCAGCGGTGAGATGGAACTGCACGAGGCGAAGGGCATGTGGACTGATGATGCCAGGGTGAAAACCAAAGTGGCAGCCGATCAGTATCCGTTCCGCATCATCGCAGTAACGCCGAAGCCAAAGAAAGCGGGTGGAGGCTGGAAGGTCGAAGAGTTCTGAAACGACGATCCTTTTTGTTATCAGCGTAATCAATAACTTATACGGGTAATTGGGGGTAAAGATGGAATGGAACAATGAACAACTGATTGAAACTGCTCGGGTTGTGGCGAAGTACGAGAACGAGAAGGCGGCTCAACTGCTGAATGAACTGGCTACTCGGTTTGATTGTTCGCTGGTTGCAACCCGGACTGCATGTGCTGAACGCGATGCGCTGGCGGCGGAGAATGCGGGGCTGAAGTCTCTTATTGAGCAGCGCGCCGATTCCGCAGAGCAGCAAGTAATCGTACTTCCAGAGCCGTTTTACCCTGACGGCGATATTGATTGCCCGCTGGTAGTGAACCTTCCTGATATTCAGGATGCCTGTTCCGCTGCTGGCATCACCCTACAGATTCAGGGAGGTGAGTGATGTCTCAGGTCGCGAATCGTAAAGGGATGATGATAGAACTGCCGGAGCAAACCACCATTCTTCCGAGGGTGGGTCTGCCTGATGATCGTTATTCAAAACCGAAGAACAAAATCACCAAAGCGCAGCGCGCTGAATTGCGTATGAAATTTGGTGGTCGCTGCGCTTATTGCGGTTGTAAGTTGCCAGAAAAAGGCTGGCACGCCGATCACGTTGAACCGGTTCGTCGGGATTTTGAGTTCGTTCGGGCTCCGGCCGGTAGCGGCTCGTCCGTCGTCGCGCGCAGCACTGGTAAGGTAATGCATCCGGAGCTGCACGCCATCGATAATCTGTTTCCATCCTGCGCGCCGTGCAATCTGTTCAAGGCTGCATTCAGTGTGGAAATGATGCGGAAAGAAATCTCTAAGCAGGCCGAGCGAGCCAGAGCATACAGTGTGAACTTCCGTACCGCTGAGCGGTTCGGCATTGTGGAGGTTATCGAAAAGCCTGTGGTTTTCTGGTTTGAGCAATATCAGGGAGGTGAGTGATGAAAATGGGAGAGCATATGCAGCCAGTGGTTGCGCTTGTGAATGAATTAACAGGCAACGACATGGAGGAATCCCTAAAGCGTCTGGCAATGGTTACTGCTGAATACATGATTACTGCTGACTCAACCGACATGAGCGTCGATGTCGGCGTAATTAACATTAATGTCAATATTGAAGTTAGGGGTTAGGCCATGACCACTATCACCAAAGAATGGTTACAGCAGAAAATCGCACACATGAAGCGCCGTGATGAAGAAACCTTTGGCGTTGATATGGAACATCAGATGACACTGGAATCACTACAGTTGGCGCTGGCCGGAATGGAGCAGGAGCCTAAGTATAACGCTGCTGTCGAAACGCTCGAGCGCCATGGTTTCACCTGGTGTGGTGGCGAGCAATGGAAACCACCGCTGGGCCTTCCACCTGCATTCATCAGCAACGACCGAGCAGAGCTTCAGGAATACCGAAAAGCGGCACCCATCGAGATAAACGACGAGATGGCGCTGGCATTCATCCGTGCTCTAACAGATGGAGAGGTGAGCGCAGAAGCGATGGAAGATGAGTTTGAGGACATCAAAACTGGTCTGCGTGCTGCGTTTGCCAATGTTTCCGCCCCGCAGTTGTCCGGTAATTCCGAACAAGTAGGCTACGCAGGAAAGGAGCCTACAGAATGACTATTGACGAATTGAAACAGCAACTACCGCGCCGCGAGCTTCTTGAAGACTGGACTGATGGGCTGGGTGGATTTACCGGCGCTAATTATGAAGAGCTGGCCGTCATGTCTAAATTCATTTTGGCGGTTATTGATGCACACGCGCAGTTGGAAGGTTACTGTGTTATGCCTAAAAAGCTCACCGCTGAAAATGGCGCTAAGGGTGCCTTATCCGGAGAGTTCCAGGTTACACATCGTATCCTCTGCCAGTCGTGCGGCGGTGTAGGTTGTGAGGACTGCAACGAGGAAGGCGGCTGGGATGGTGAAATTACTATTGGGTGGGACACCATCAAGCAGATTCATGAATCTGCTGTAGAAGCTTGCGCACTGCCATCAGCACCGCAGCAGGGGAAGAGCAATGACTAAATCAGCAGCAGAGCGCAAAGCAGCGCAGCGCGCCCGGCAAACCGCCGCCGGTGAACGCAAACTGGAACTGTATCTCGACGAACAGGAAGTGGATATGCTGGCGCGAAATTGCGCCGCCCGTCGCCCTGGGCGCGCGCCGTACGAGATGAGCGAATACATCGCGATGCTGATCCGCCAGGATGATGCTCGCGTTCGTGGTCGTATCAAATCAATCGGCGCGAACCGCTGCGGGAAATGCGGCGATATGCTGCCGGTTGAGTTGTGTCCGTTCGATGGTGATTCGTCGTGCTGGGTTACAATGGGTTGGCATAACGTAAAACTGGAGGTGTGAAGTGACCAAAGAGGAATTCACAAACAAGCTACGTCATCTTTCGGAGGAGACAGAGAGGCACGCCGGGTTTACTCACGTCGACGCAGATGAGCTAATCATCCAGTGGCTGCGAGAAACTGGATGCGAAGAAGCAGCTGATATTTTCGATAGCATGGAGAAGTGGTACGGGTGATGTGACATGTCACGATGAATATAAATAACAGCAACGGCCGCCGACTATGGCGGCTTTGTTTTGCATGATAGTATTACCACAACGGTAATTAATTACTTTGGTGGTAACAATGCCAGCGGAACCAAAACCACACAAACGCAAATCAACGCAATTTAAGCCGCTTACAGCGATGCAGGAGGCTTACTGCCAGTCATACATCAAGAGCCCTGAAAATCAGTCTCAGGCGGCGATAGACGCAGGATTTTCTCCTAATACGGCGGCGGTCAAAGCCAGCGTCATGATGCGCGATGAGCGAATCCAGAAACGGATTGCTGAACTCATGGAGGAGCGCAACAAGCGCACCCGCGTCAGCGCTGATTATGTTCTGCTTCGCCTGGTGGAAATCGACCAGATGGATGTGATCGACATTCTGAACGATGACATGAGTATTAAACCGGTTTCGGAGTGGCCGAGGGTCTGGCGCCAGTATCTTACCGGATTCGAGTTGGCAGACATGTTTGAGGGGCGCGGCGATGAGAAAGAACTGGTCGGCATCCTCAAAAAGATAAAATGGCCCGACAAGGTGAAGAATCTGGAGCTCATCGGCAAGCACGTCGATGTTATGGCGTTCAAAGAACGCCTCGAGGTTTCCGGCACCGTCACCATTGCAGACCGCATGGCATCCGCGCGCCGCCGCATCAGAGAGGCTGGTGAGAAATGACCGAATCACCGTCGCCAGAAGAGCAACTCATCGAGGACATTGCCGGGTTTACACATGACCCGCTTGGCTATGCACTGTATGCATTCCCTTGGGGTGAGGATGGCACCGAGCTGTCACACGCTACTGGGCCGCGTAAGTGGCAGGCAGACGCATTCCGCGAGATACGAGATCACCTCCAGAATCCCGCAACACGTTACCAGCCGCTGATGATTGCCCGCGCATCCGGACACGGCATCGGGAAATCGGCATTCATCTCGATGCTGATTAACTGGGGCATGTCCACCTGCGAGGACTGCAAGGTGGTGGTGACCGCCAACACCGATAACCAGCTTCGCACCAAGACATGGCCGGAAATCATCAAATGGTCGAACCTGGCTATCACAAAAGAGTGGTTCACCTGCACCGCCACAGCGATGTACAGCAACGATGCCGGGCATGATAAGCGCTGGCGTGCTGACGCTATCCCATGGTCTGAGCACAATACCGAGGCATTCGCCGGGCTGCACAACGAGCGCAAGCGGATCATTGTGGTATTCGATGAAGCATCCAACATTGCCGATCTGGTGTGGGAGGTTGCCGAGGGCGCTCTGACGGACGAGGACACCGAGATTATTTGGGTGGCGTTCGGTAACCCGACGCGAAACACCGGACGTTTCCGCGAGTGCTTCCGCAAATACAAGCATCGGTGGAAGACGGCGCAGATTGATTCCCGCACCGTAGAGGGCACGAACAAAGAGCAGTTGCAGAAGTGGGTTGACGATTACGGCGAGGATTCTGACTTCGTGAAGGTTCGCGTGCGTGGGATCTTCCCTGATGCATCAGAGCTGCAGTTTATCCCGACCGGGCTCACTGATGCTGCGATGAAGCGCGTCGTTACCGCTGCGCAGGTGGCTCATGCGCCGGTGATTATCGGCGTTGATCCGGCATACTCCGGTGCTGATGACGCGGTGATATACCTGCGCCAGGGGCTGCATAGCAAAAAGCTCTGGTCTGGCTCGAAGACAACCGACGACCTGATTATGGCGAAGCGCATCGCCGACTTCGAGGACGAGTACAAGGCCGACGCAGTGTTCATCGACTTCGGCTACGGAACCGGGCTGAAATCTGTCAGTGATGGCTGGGGGCGTTCATGGCAACTTGTTCCGTTCGGTGGCGCATCAACAGATCCGCAAATGCTTAACAAGCGCGGCGAGATGTTCAACAGTTGCAAGTCATGGCTGAAGCTCGGCGGTATGCTTGACAATCAGCAGACTGCCGATGACCTGTCGGCGGCAGAGTACAAAGTCAGGGTGGATGGCAAGATTGTGATGGAGCCGAAAGAAGACATTAAAGATCGTCTCGGGCGTTCGCCTGGTGACGGTGACGCGCTACTGCTGACCTTCGCGTTTCCGGTAGCGAAGAAGATGAATCTGCCGGGTCAGCAGCAAGGGAAAGCCATAACAGATTATGACCCCTTTGCATGATGCACAAAAAAAGCCAGCGCATCGGCTGGCTCATGACATCATCAGTGCGCGGTAGCTGGTGCTGATACCCAGCATGTGGCAGGTTGACAACAGCCACCTTCTTTCCCCGTCTCGTTAGCCCGAGAATTTACCGCGCTATTCAGAATAACAATGTTGAGTTCATAAACCAATACAGATGAGCAGGATGATTGTGACGTGTCACGGTGTTACTTAATGGCATCGAATCCAGCGTTGATTGCTTCCGCAATATTGGTGGCATTGGTTTTATCGAATAGCCCATTCTGAATAATCGCCGCATGCAGGCATTGTAATTTCATGTTGTATAAGTGTTCACTGCGGTAATCGGCATCTGATTTTGATAGTCCATTCTCTAATGTTTCATGGAGTCCGCCGCCCATATTGTACCACTGCCAGCACTTACCGAACTCACGATTCAGATCTCCATCATTCAGACCATCAATCACTGACAGGTCAGATACCGCATCTTCATGCTCAGGCTGATATCCTTCGCCGATAGCTTGTTTTAGGTATTCTGTCATCTCGCCGCGTGGCGGGTTAAGTTCTTCAATCTCTTTCATAATTTTCACCTTAAAAAAATGCCCACCGAAGTGGGCGAGCTGGAAGCATGGGAGTCTGCCTTCCTTGGCATTACGGGTTTACAACGGAAAGCCATCGCAATGACGTTCTGGTGTAAAAAGGGCGGTGCCAGCGACTTCGGGATGGTTGTTTCTGACACCGCCAAGTTAAAGCTATCGTTACAGGTACTACGGGTATAACGGTCCTGAGGCGTGATTTGATTTGTGGCGGTGGTGCCTCCACCTGTCAGCCCGGCTACGGCTGACGACGTTAAACTATTAGATAACTTTTCATTTCAAGCGTGGAATGAAATGCCTCGTCACGTGCGCACAGCCGCATTGCCACAATGAAGAAAGCACAGGTTTTCATGTAAGAATCCGCTGCAACCGCCAAGAAGCTCAGATTCATTCTCCACCGCTCCATGACCAATGCTCTCATCATTGCATCCTCGTCTCTTCCGAGGTGTCACACCGTATCGCCACGATGGTGAATCGCCCTAAGGCCGTTAGCGAGCCAGGCTTGCACATTCCGGCTACCCGGCTAGGAAAGGGAACCCTACAAGGAACCCGCCGGACCGCTATCGCTGCATGTGCCATACAACGGTTGTTATTCACAACTGAGAGCACACTCCACCATTTGGATTTAACGGCTTACCGTATGGGGATAGTCAGGAATGCACTCTCATGTTGTGAGCCGATAACCTGAATTATTCGGCTCATCTGGTGAGTTGAATGTCACATAGCAACATCCTTCACCAAATCAATCATGCAATGATTAATTACCTTTAAGGTAATAATTGCTCGATAAAATGTCAATGCACTACGTAAAATAATCCTTATGTGGTTAAATTGGTAATAATTTAATTGCGTGCGGAGTTACGTTTATGTGCATGGGTGGCTCACCTTCAGTACCAGCGGCACCAGAAGTTCAGGCCGCACCACAGGAACAGGATCAGGCCGTTGTGTCAGCGCGTGACGATGAAGAACGTCGACGCCGTGCTGCTGCCGGGCAGAAGTCCACGATGCTGACCGGTGCGCAAGGCGATACCTCGACCGCAAATACCAGCGGTAAAACGCTGCTCGGACAGTAACGGAGTCCTGCGAAATGGCGACGGAAACCGTAAAAGAGCAACTGATTAAGCAGCTTGCGCAAATGGAGAATGAGCGTACTTCGTTCGAATCTCACTGGCGAGAGCTGAGTGATTACATCATTCCGCGTGGTTCCCGTTTCCTGGTCACTGACGTAAACCGTGATCGCCGCAATACCAGAATCATTGACCCTACCGCGACCCTGGCAGAGCGCGTGCTTTCCAGTGGCATGATGTCAGGCATCACCAGTCCGGCCCGTCCGTGGTTCAAGCTGGCAACACCTGATCCCGACATGATGGATTACGGCCCGGTTAAGCAGTGGTGCGAAACCGTTCAGCGATACATGAACGAAATGTTCAACCGCTCGAACCTGTATCAGTCTTTGCCGCTGCTGTATTCCTCACTCGGAACGTACAGCTCTGGTGCAATGGCTGTACTGGAAGACGACACCGATATCATCCGTACGCAGATGTTCCCGATTGGCAGCTACTACCTGTCGAACTCTGCTCGCGGCAGCGTCGATACCTGCTTCCGTAAGTTCTCGATGACCGTTCGCCAGATGGTGATGGAATTCGGCCTTGATAAGGTCAGCACTTCCGTTAAAAGCATGTGGGAAAACGGAACATACGAGAAGTGGATCGAGGTGATTCATTCCGTATACCCGAACACCGACCGCGACACTGGCAAGCTGGACAGCAAGAACAAGCCGTACAAGTCGGTTTACTTTGAGGTTGGCGGCGACAACGAAAAGCTGCTGCGCGAGTCCGGCTACGACGAATTCCCGATCATGGCTCCGCGCTGGGAAGTTAACGGCGAGGACGTTTACGGCTCATCTTGCCCAGGCATGATTGCACTGGGCCCGGTGAAGGCGCTTCAGCTTGAGCAGAAACGCAAGAGCCAGCTGATCGACAAGGCCACCAATCCACCAATGATCGGTCCGTCGTCACTGAAGAATCAGCGCGTCTCCCTGCTGCCTGGCGACATCACCTACATCGACCAGGTGGGTAATCAGGACGGATTCAAACCTGCTTACCTCGTAAACCCGAACACCGCCGACCTGCTGGCTGACATTCAGGACACACGCCAGGTCATCAAAAACGCCTACTTCGTCGACCTCTTCATGATGTTGCAGAACATCAATACCCGCTCAATGCCTGTTGAAGCGGTGATCGAGATGAAGGAAGAGAAGCTCCTGATGCTTGGCCCGGTGCTCGAGCGCCTCAATGACGAGTGCCTTAACCCGCTTATCGACCGCGCATTCTCCATCATGGCACGCAAGAACATGCTGCCGCCACCGCCTGAGGTCATGCAGGGCATGCCGCTGAAAGTCGAGTACATCTCGGTGATGGCGCAGGCACAGAAATCAATCGGAATTTCCAGCCTTTCTCAGACCGTTGCATTCATTGGTCAGCTGGCGACCGTCAAACCGGAAGCACTCGACAAGCTCAATGCCGACGAAGCGATCGACGCATTCGCGGAAATGTCCGGCGTATCGCCGAGCGTTATCACCTCGCAGGAAGAGGTTGAGCAGTTGCGTAAAGCTCGCGCCGAACAGGCTCAGATGCAGCAACAGATGCAGATGGGGATGGCAGCGGCTCAGGGGGCCAAGACTCTCAGCGAAACGCAGACGTCGGACCCTAGCGCGTTGACTGCCATTTCAAACGCAGCGGCTAACGCCACTGGCGCGGGGGCTCGTCAGTGATGGTGAGCGATCTGCTTGATGAAGAGAACGCCGAAGAAAGAAAAGCCCGTGAAGTGGCCAATGAGATTCTTCGTAAGCGCGACATTGAAGACATTCAACGCGTCATGGGATCTGAACAGGGCCGTCGGGTGTTGTGGTCTCTGCTGGAAAAGGGAAGTGTTTTTGGCCCTTGCTTCACCAATGACCCGTATGTGACTGCATTCAACGAAGGGCAGCGCAATCTGGCGCTGATGCTATTTCAGCGCGTAATGGCGCACTGCCCGGATCAGTATCTGAAGATGGCCGCAGAGGCCGGTGAGGACAATTTATGACACAGGTACAAACTCAGCGCGTCGTGCGTCTCGATGGCTCAAATCAGGTAGTTGAGGTTCCGGATCCTTCTCCAGCAGTAATTGGCGCTCCGACCACAACCGATTACGGCGGTGTAAAGCTTGGAGCGACTATCGCGGCACCGGCTGCAATGACGGCTACCGCAGACACCAACTCTTCAGCATCAGACGTTGCTGGTCTTGTTACTGACCACAATGACCTGGTAGCCAAATACAACGCGCTGCTGACAGATGCAACCGCACTACGTACCACTCTTGCCGCTGTTCTGGCCCAGTTGAAAGCCAAAACGATCCCGGTTTAAGGAGATAACCAATGAATTTATTTGAACGTCTGCTGCATTGTCGCCTCTGCAATGAGCAACCCGCTGATGGTGGTGCTGCCCCGGCATCATCTGAACCTGCAGCTGCAAGTTCAGCACCAGCCGGAGAAGCAGTTCCCGCTGGTGGTGAGCCGCAGCCCGGAGCAGAAGGTGGAGGTCAGCCAGGCGAGCAGAAGCAAGAAGGTGAAAACAAAGACGGCGACAAAAATGCTGGCGAAGAAGGAAAGGACGGCAAGAAGGACGATAAGCCAGAAGGCGCGCCAGATAAATACGATTTCAAGACCGCAGAGGGCGTGGAGCTTGATACCGCGGCGCTGGCCGACTTCGAGCCTGTGGCCCGTGAGTTGAACCTGTCAAACGAGCAGGCGCAGAAACTGGTAGACGCATACCCGAAAATTCTGGCCGGTGTGCAGCAGCGCCAGACCGAAGCCTGGCAGAAGCAGACCGAAGACTGGGCCGCAGAAGTCAAAGCCGACAAAGAGATCGGCGGCGACAAACTGACCTCAAATCTGAGCCTTGCCCAGCGTGCTCTGGACACGTTCGGACCTCCAGGTCTGAAGGACTATCTCAGCTCTACCGGTCTGGGAAATCACCCTGATCTCGTTCGAGCTTTTGTAAAAATCGGCGCGACCATGACTGAAGACAACATGGTCACCGGAAAAGAAACCGGCCAGCGTAGCGCTGCCGAAGTGCTGTATGGCAAATAAGAGAGGAAACAACCATGGCTGTTAAAGGCTTAACTGCGCTGACGCTGGCAGACTGGGGTAAGCGCGTAGACCCAAATGGGAAGATCGATAAAATCATCGAGCTTCTGTCTCAAACTAACCCGATCCTGGAAGACATGCTGATTGTTGAAGGCAACCTTCCAACCGGCCACCGAACCACTGTTCGTTCAGGTCTGCCATCAGCAACCTGGCGCTTGCTTAACTATGGTGTTCAGCCGAGCAAATCAACCACCGTTCAGGTTACCGACTCCATCGGTATGTTGGAAGCCTATGCAGAAGTAGATAAGTCATTGGCTGATCTGAACGGTAATACCTCAGAATTTCGTCTGTCGGAAGACCGTGCGTTCCTGGAAGCGATGAACCAGCAGATGGAAACCACGCTTTTCTACGGCGATACGAGCATTAACCCTCAGCAGTTCATGGGTCTGTCTTCTCGTTATTCCAGCAAATCTGCCGGGAATGGCCAGAACATTATCGACGCAGGCGGTACCGGCACCGATAACACCTCTATCTGGCTGGTTGTGTGGGGTGAAAATACCGTACATGGCACCTTCCCTAAAGGTCAGAAAGCCGGTCTCCAGATGGTAGATAAAGGCCAACAGACGTTGCGTGACGCCAACAACAACCCATACGAAGGTTACCGCACCCACTACAAGTGGGATAACGGCCTGACTCTTCGTGACTGGCGCTACGTTGTGCGCATCGCAAATATCGATGTGAGCGATTTGTCTGTACCTGCGAGTGCGGCAAATATCGTTACCCAGATGGTTAAAGCACTGCACCGCGTGCCTAACCTGAAAATGGGGCGCGCGGCTTTCTACATGAACCGTACCGTAGGCCAGGCATTGGACCTGCAATCTCTGGACAAGGCTTCTCTGGCGCTTAGCGTCAAAGAGACTGAGGGGGACTGGTGGACTGCATTCCGTGGCATCCCTATCCGTGAAACTGATGCGATTCTGGAAACCGAAGCGCGCGTTGTTTAACGCCTGTTATTAATCAGTGGGCCTTAACTGGCCCATGAATGGAGAAAGAAAATGATCCTCGACAAACTGTTGATGTTCTCCGAGAAGCAGGCGGTAACTGCTTCCGCAGCTTCTACGGATGTGATTGACCTCGGCCCGATTGACGGCACCCGCCGTGACATCGGCGTTGGCTACCCACTGGAGTTTTGGGCCACCGTTGACACCACTGCAACCGCAGCTGGCGCGGCAACCCTGAACGTGCAGTTGCAGACCAGCCCGGATAACTCCACCTGGACCACCATTTGCGACAGCGGCGCACTGGCGTTGGCGACTCTTACCGCAGGCAAGCGTCTGTTCTCGACGAAAGTTCCGGCTGGTGTTCAGCGTTACCTGCGCGTGAACTATTCGGTTGGCACTGGCCCGTTGACCGCTGGCGCATTCACTTCCGGCATTAACCTGGATGTGGATAACAACACGCCGTACTACCCAGTACGTTCCAAAGTAACTGGCTAAGGTGATGGCGATGGAAAAAGCAAAATACCGCGTCCTGCGCTTATCCCATATTCATAACAACCTCTGGCCTGAAGGTTCAGAAGTTGAATATGACGGCGAGCCGGGTAGCGCGCTGGAGCCTCTTAACGAGGCAGCAGTTAAGGCAAAGACGGCGGCATTGAAAAAGCGCGGACAGGAATACGTTTCGCATGAATCGGATAACAAATCCGACGATGACGGCGAGCCGGGTAGCGGCACTGGAGCAGGTGAAGGCGACGATGATTTGGATAAACTCCGCGAAGAGTACGAAGTGCTCTTCAACGATAAACCTCATCACAACACCAGCGCCAAAACTCTCCGCGAGAAGATCGCCGAGAAGCACGCAGCACTGGGCGTTTAAGCCTCGCTAATCAAACAAGGGGCTTCGGCCCCTTTATTGCAGGAGAGCGTTATGGAACTGGTAAACCTCAAAACCGGCACTGACAGCTATCAGGATGAAGACGGGAAAACACAGACTCGCGATGATTATCCATGGGGCCTGTGCATTGAACTGAATAACGACACTCTGACCAAGCTGAAAGCCACACCGCAATCAGCGGGAACGGAAGTTATGATCACCGCTAAAGCCATCATTCGTTCAACTTCTACACGTGAGAGTGAAGAAGGTATGCAGCATAGCGCCAGCCTTCAGATCACTGATATGGCAATTGCACCAGCATCAGGTGAAGCGCCTAAATCAGCAGCTGACACTCTGTATGGTTCTGAGGGGTAAGTCATGGCCTCTGTTATCGAAATCTGCAACCGAGCGCTGAGCAATATCGGGAATAACCGCAGCATCAACAGCCTGGTCGAAGCCAGCAAAGAAGCCGATCAGTGCTCGCTGCATTACGAATCATGCCGTGATGCTGTTCTGTCAGACGCTGAATGGAACTTTGCCACCAAACGAGTGGCCCTTGCCGATACGAACAACCCGCCTTCTGACTGGGCCTATGCATACCAGTACCCTACGGACTGCATGCGCATCATTGAAATCCCTGTGCCTGGCATTCGAAACCCACCGGCAGCTATGCGTATTGAGTTCGTTACCGGGGCAAATGACGACGGCACCGGAAAGCTGATTTATACCGATCAGCCGCAGGCGTGGCTGAAATATGTTTCACGTATCACTGACGTGAATATGTTTGATGCCATTTTTCAGGAGGCGCTAGCCTGGCGTCTGGCGGCAGCAATCAACATGGTGCTGACCGGAAGCGCAGATCTCGGCAACAACGCGCTAAAGATGTATCAGATGACGATCCTCAGCGCTGGGTCACACAGCATGAATGAAAGCCAGGAACCGCAGATGCCAGTTGACGAGTTTACCAGGGCGAGGATGTCATAATGGCTGTGAGCTGGATACAACCGAGCTTTGCTGGTGGTGAAATTGGCCCGTCGCTGTACGGGCGTATCGACATGGCTAAATACCAGGTTGCGCTGCGTAAATGCGACAACTTCATCGTTCGTCAATATGGCGGCGTTGAGAACCGTCCTGGCACACAGTTCATCGGCGCTGCAAAATATCCAACAAGAAAATGCCGTCTGATCCCGTTCCAGTTCTCGACCATCCAGACCTATGCGCTGGAGTTCGGCCACAACTACATGCGCGTTATCAAAGACGGCGCATACGTGCTCAACAGCAGCAACGTCATTTATGAATTGGCGATGCCGTACACCGAAGCAGATCTGTTCCGTATCAAATTCACACAAAGCGCCGATGTGCTGACTCTGGTGCATCCGTCGTACCCGCCGAAAGAGCTTCGCAGATTTGCCCATGATAGTTGGCAGATAGTCGATGTGGTGACTAGCAACGGCCCATTCGAAGATATCAACGTTGATGAGTCGATCACCGTCTATTCCAGCGGCACAACCGGCACTGTTGCCCTCGTATCAAACTCAGCAATTTTCGGCAGTGAACTAGTGGGCACGCTTTTTTATCTTGAGCAGCCTGCTGTTGACTCCGTTCCTGTATGGGAGACCAGCAAGACAACAGTTATTGATGATATCCGCCGCGCTGACAGCAATTACTACCGGGCAAACACTGCCGGGAAAACTGGCACTCTGCGACCGTCTCACACTGAGGGGATGTCGTGGGATGGCTGGGGCGGAACTGGTGACGATGATACTGGAATCCAGTGGGAATACCTGCACTCTGGATTTGGCATTGTCCGCATTACTGCCGTAGCAGGAAATAACAAAAGCGCGACCGCAACCGTGGTATCACGCGTTCCTGAGAACGTGGTGGGCACTGATAAGGCCAGCTACAAGTGGGCACCATATGCCTGGAATAGCGTAAACGGCTATCCCGGCACCGTGGTGTATTACCAGCAGCGTCTTTACTTCGCCGCGTCTACCGCGTTCCCGCAAACTATCTGGGCCAGCCGTACAGGCGATTACAAAGACTTCGGCAAGAACAACCCGACGCAGGACGATGACCGGATTATCTACACCTACGCCGGGCGGCAGGTGAATGAGATCCGTCACCTGATTGATGTGGGATCACTGGTGGTGCTGACATCCGGTGGTGAATATGTGGTGTCCGGTGACCAGAATAAGGTGCTGACACCAAGCGCATTCTCTTTCAGCTCTCAGGGCTCAAACGGATGTAGCAATGTGCCGCCAATTGCCGTGGCAAACATCGCGTTGTTCATTCAGGAAAAAGGCAGCGTGGTGCGGGATCTGGCCTATTCGTTCGACGTTGACGGGTATCAGGGTTCAGACCTTACCATTCTGGCAAACCATCTGTTTCAGAAGCACAGCCTGGTCGATTGGTCATTTTGTATTGTGCCGTACTCCAGCGCTTTCTGCATTCGTGACGATGGCAAACTACTGGTGCTGACCTATCTTCGTGATCAGCAGGTCTTCGCCTGGGCTCCGCAGTCCAGCGCCGGATTCTATGAAAGCACTTGTTGCATCAGCGAAGGCGACGAAGATGCCGTGTATTTCAGCGTGAAGCGTGTCATTAACGGTCAGACAGTCCGTTACATCGAACGCCTTTCGAGCCGTCAGTTCACCAACGATCTGGATGCCTTCTTTGTAGACTGTGGACTGAGCTATGATGGCCGCAACACTGGAACAACAACGGCAACTATCAGCGGCGGTAGCGGAGACTGGATCTATCAAACTGATTACACGCTGACTATGAGCGCCAGCTACTTCAATGCCGGTGATGTCGGTTCTCAAATACAGATGCCATACATCGGAACAGATCCGGTTTCAGGCGAGCCGGTTGATATGGAGCTGCGTTGTGACATCGTTGCTTATACCAGCGGAACTGTCGTCACCGTTCGCGCTAACCGCAACATTCCTCCGGTACTGCGAAACACCGCAACCACCAACTGGCGCATGGCGCGTATGACGTTTGCCGGGCTTAATCACCTTGAAGGCCAAACAGTAAACATTCTGTCTGATGCCAGCGTCGAGCCTCAGAAAATTGTCACTGCCGGCAAGGTAACGCTGGAATCTCCCGGCGGCGTGGTGCATATCGGCCTGCCGATTAATGCTCAGTTTGAAACGCTGGACATCAATATTAACGGGCAGGAAACGCTGCTCGATAAAAAACAGATAATCCCTACCGTTACGCTGGTGGTGAATGCCAGCCGCGGCATCTTTGCATCAACACCTGGCGGAAAGTGGTACGAGTACCCACAGCGCGAGTTTGAGTTTTACGACGATCCAGTTGACGACGCCACTGGCAAAGTAGAAGTGAAACTGGACAGCGACTGGGATAAGAACGGGCGCATTAAAGTGCAGCAAACTGACCCGCTACCGCTGTCTGTGCTGGCGGTTATCCCTCGCATTACCGTGGGAGGATTCTGATGATTGACGTCCAGTTACTCCAGGCAACGGAAGAGCACTTGCAGATGATACTGCCTAATGTTCGTCAGGCCGATATCGATGAACTCTATGCCGTTTCACTGATGACCACTGAGCAGGCTATTCGCGTTGGCCTGCGTACTTCAACAATGGCCTGGTCAGGTTTCGCTAATGGTGAGCTTGTCACGATGTTTGGTGTGTCGCCTGCATCGATGATCGGCGGCAATGGCGTGCCGTGGCTTGTCAGCACTCCACTGGTTGAGAAATATCAGAAGACGTTCCTGCGCGGTAGCCGTCACGCATTGCAGGCAATGCTCTCAATCTACCCACATCTCGAAAACTACGTTGACGAGC
The DNA here is from genome assembly GCF_004212315.1 of Escherichia sp. E10V5. Taxonomy (NCBI): domain Bacteria; kingdom Pseudomonadati; phylum Pseudomonadota; class Gammaproteobacteria; order Enterobacterales; family Enterobacteriaceae; genus Escherichia; species Escherichia sp. E10V5. The sequence continues at coordinate 10,406 of NZ_RHJM01000016.1, read as the reverse complement.
GCAACCACGTGGCGAAGTCCTGGCTGCACTGGCTTGGCTTCAAACTCGAAGACCCGGCACCGTATGGTGCCCTCGGCATGAGCTTCCACCGTTTCCACATGGAGAGAAAATAATGTGTAGCCCAGCGATTGCACTGGTGGCGGTGACCGTAGCGTCAACGGCTATGAGTGCCTACAGTCAGCATCAGTCCTCTAAATACCAGCAAGCAGTTGCAGATCAGAACTCTGACATTGCAGAGAATCAGGCGCAGGACTCAATCAACCGTGGCAACGCAGAAGCCGAACAGCGCCGCCGCGAAATGCGCCAGCGCCAGGGTACCCAGGCGGCCACCATGGGTGCAACCGGTGCAGACCTTTCTTCAGGATCAGCACTGGATATGTTCGGTGACACCGCGCAATTCGGCACCCTCGATGCGTTGACCACTGTGAATAACGCACAGCGCGAGGCCTACGGCTATCAGGTGAGTTCCATGAACTCACAGGCCCAGGGAAACATGGCAGCTTATCAGGGTAAATCAGCAGTAACGCAGACACTGTTGACCGCTCCGGCTAAGGCCTACGGCGCGTATCAGATGGGCGGTGGTTCCTGGAGTCCGTTCACGCAGAGCCAGGCCGCCCCGATCAGCTCATCCATCGGCACACCAACCGGTCGATAAGGAGGATTTATGCCAGTAGTTCCAACTACAACTGGTCGTCAGGTTGAGAGCCGCGGTGTATCAACTGGCGGTTTCAATGTGCAGGCATCCCCGGATGTGTTCGGCGGTGGCCTGGCGAATGTTGCCGATCAGTATGTGAACATTCTCGGTCAGGCCAAGCTGCGCGCCGACGTTGCCATGTCTCAGGATGCATCGCTGCAACTGAGCCAGACAGCCAGTGATCTGATGACAAACCCGGATACGGGTCTGCTTAATCTTCAGGGAAAAAATGCTCTTGGCAAAGGCCAGGAGTACACCCAGCAATTCGACATGAAAGCGCAGGAACTGGCACTAACGCTGCCGGAGTCTGCACGGGCTGGATTCCTCCAGCAAGCTCAGAATCAGCGCATACAGTTCACTGCACAGGCCGGGCGGCATGAAGTCGGGCAACTCAATGCCTACGAAGAAGGCCAGTTCCAGGCCACTTTGCTGAATAACGGGAAAACTGCCGCATCGATGTACGGCAATAATGCCGCGTACGTTAATGCTAACTCGCAGACATTCCAGCAGATTGATGATTACTGTGCGGCGCATGGCTGGAGTGCTGAGCAAATCACCGCCAAAAAAAATGAGTTCAAAGAGAAGGTGGCCGATAACGCGCTGTCGCAATGGTCAGCTAATAACTCCATGGAATTCATCGAGAAGAATGGGGAGCTTAGTGACACGGTTGTTGGTTCACGCCGGGCCGTTGCCAGCACTCCAGATGTTTCCGGCGCGGAAGGTGCGCGCGGCATCCGAAATAACAACCCCGGTAATCTCGAATACAGCAAGTCTAATCCGTGGGTAGGCCAGAATGGTGATGACGGCCGCTTTGCCAAATTCGAAACGCCAGAGCATGGCATTCGTGCGCTGGGTCGCAATCTACTTTCATACCAGCGTCAGGGCATTGATACGGTAAACGACATCATTAACCGCTGGGCACCGCCTGGTGACAACAACGATACGTCTGCTTATGTCAAAGCCGTCTGTGCTCAACTTGGTGTTCATCCCGATCAGCAGATTGACGCATCAAACCCTGACACACTGAGTGCGCTGTGCTCGGCAATCATCAAGCATGAGAACGGGGATCAGCCGTACACCAAAGAGCAGATCGGCAGCGGAGTTAGCGCTGCGCTCGGCCTGTCAGAGTTGCCGACGGTCGGGAAGCGTTACACCGGGAATGCGGCGTTTGACGCTGCCTCACCAGAAGCTCAGGCAACGTTTATGCGCCAGGCTGACCAGATGCGTAAGCAGCAGCAAGCGCAGTACAAAACCACTATTGATGGTCAGGTACGCGATGCCACCGCCGCATACATGCGCGGCGTTGAGTTCCCCAACCCACCTGATGAAGCGGCATTCATGGCGGCTTATGGTGTACGTGAAGGAAATCTCCGTTATACCGAATTCAAGAATACTCAGGTTGCCGGTCAGTACATTGGCTCATTCCGCAATATGCCGACTAGCAGCATCACTGCCTATGTGAATCAACTGCGACCTGACACTGGCGAAACTGGCGAGGGGTATGCGTCGCGCGCTCAGTTATTCGACTAGGTTAAAACGGCTGCTACAAAGGTTATCAGCGATCGCCAGAATAACCCGTTCAACGCGGCAGTCGATATTGGCGCGTATCACCCGCTCAGCACCAACAACCCGCAGGACATCACGAAAGAAGTTTCCAGCCGTTTCTCTGCGCAGGAAGGGCTTAAGCAACTCGGTATCACTGCGCCAATCCTTTCAAGCGAAGAGGCGGCTACACTGGCGCAGCAGGTTCGCGGCACGCAGAACGTTAATCAGACCATTAACCTGTTGCAGAGCATGGGGCAATCACTGCCACCGGCGGCAATGCGGCAGGTAGCCGGGGCTATTGCTCCGAACAATGCGGCGACGGCCTATTCCGCGCTGCTGCTTGGTACGCCTGACAACCAGTACGACAACAAGAACCCGGTTATTTCGTACGATCAGTTCATTGGCTACAAGCCGACTATGAACAAGTACGACGTTTCAAAAACTATTCTGGCCGGGGATCAGTTGCTGAATCCGACGAAGGCGATGAAGGACTCCGGCATTCAGCCCGTCCAACTGCCGAGCGATGACAAGCTCAAGCGCGCTTTCGATGATGAGGTCGGCAACTCGTTTTCCTATAACGCTCAGGCTCGCCAGATGAGCTATAGCCTGTTTAAGGCTGCGTATGCTGGTATTGCATATCAGTCAGGTGACAGCGGCCTGGCACGCACAGACGCGGCGAATTCAGATGTGGTTTCCAAAGCTGCGCAGATGGCAACTGGTGGTATTTATAAGGGATTCAATGGTGGCGATGTGGTAATGCCGTTTGGCATGGACAAAAGCACCTTCAAGGACCGCTATACCGTATCAGCGCAGCAGGCGCTTAAAGATGCCGGGCTGAACGAAAACGCCGCCAGCAACTTCACGCCGGTGAATATCGGTAACGGACAGTACAGGATGGTTAGCGGCAGTGGGCGCTGGGCAACCGATCCGAAAACAGGGCAGGCTATCGTGGTGAGGGTCGAATAATGGCAGATGTATTTTCGCTGGCACCAGAAGGCCAGGCATGGACTGATGACAAGACACAGGCCAACCCAGCCAGGCCAGAAGACTACGACCCGACATTCTTTCAGGGATCTGCGTCTGCATTGCCGCGCGGCATTGCGGAGGGCGCTACGGGGCTGGCGCAGTCGGCTGTGGGATTCAGTAAGCGGCTGATCAGCGATCCTGCTCTGGCTGATGCTGTAGCCCCGACGGTGAATATGTTCCGCGTGATGTTCCCTGATGCTGACAAGCAGCTCAATGAAAGCTACGACAGCCTGAGTGACTCGCTGAAGAGTGCGCGTGCATACGTCAAACCAGACCCGGCAAGCCAGGGAACTGCCGCCGAAGTGTTAAATGGTCTGGGCCAGTTCGTTCCTGCAATTGGTGCAACGATCGCTGGCGGCCCGGTTATTGGTGCGTCAACGGCATTCGGCTCTACTTATGAGCAGTCTTATCAGGATTTCAGAGCTAAGGGAGTGGATGAGTCCACGGCGCGTAATCTCGCAGCGCAGCAAAGTACCTTCAACGCTGCGGGTATGGCGCTTCCTGCCGCGCTTGGGAAAACACTGCTGACGCGTATCGCTTCAGGCGTGGGGATCAACGTCGGATTCGGCGGTATAAACCGTTTTTCCGTCGGAGAAACGCTGGAAGAAAAAGGCTATTCCGATATGGCGAAGCAGTACCGCGTATGGGATGGACAGGCTGTGATGATTGATGCGGTACTGGGCGGCGCGTTCGGTGGCGCTCACCATCTTTCTGCGCGCGGTGCTGATGGTGCCGACACGGTTGCCACTGATACAGCAAACCCTGTCGATGTGGAAGCGCCTATCCCGGCGGCTGAGGTGCAGAGCGCACCTGATGGAATTGTTGCACCTGATGCTGCTCCTGTCGATGCTACGCAGCAAGCAACTGTTGAGATCGGAACGCCTACAGATGCAGTGCAGCCACCAGCAACATTCGATTCCAGGATGGCAGAACTACAGGACAGCGCCGGGAAACTGATGTCACGCGGTGACAGGAAAGTGTGGCAATCAGATATTGCCAATGGTGAGCGAACTGTGGCGCGACTGGAGGCCGAGGAAAAGGCAATTCGTGATGCTCAGCCGACCGGCTCAGCGGGTGCCAACAAGCGCTACTACGAAGCCAATCGTGAGAAATTAATCGATATCAGCAATCAGCTGACTGTTGCGCGAGACCGTCTGCAAAACGCCAGAGACACCCTGGCTCCGCATGAGCCAGGCGGCCAGTTCTACGAGGCAAAAGCCGACTTATCACGTATGGAACAGGGGATCATTCCTGAGAGTATGCGCGGCCTGGTTCCGGAAACACCAATCAAACCCAGCGACATTGACGCGGCACACACGCTGAACGAGGGGTTGTATTACGACATCGAATCTGCACCAGTACTGCATGGTACAAACGAGAGTATTAACAGCCATGTGGCCGCCATGGATGAGGCAGCCCGTCAGTTGTCAGAAGGCCAGCCGGTTAACATCGTTATGCAGGCGCGTGGGCTGGATGGCCCGGCGCGTCCTGGCATGCTGGAGTCAGCCAACGATCAGTACCATGCAATGGAGCAGGTTTTCCAGGAGAATGGCGTTCACTATGAAACGCCGCGTGATGCCGTCATGGAGGCGCAGGCTCCACGCAGCGAAAGCGCATTTTCTCGTGTTGATGAAGATGCCGGACAGGTAAGCGTTGATCCGGACAGTGGACAGGCCATTTCTGACAACAACTATGAATTGATGGCAGCGCGCGACATGGCGACAGCTAATCCTGATCTGACCGTAACGCATCCTGACACCGGGCAGCAGATGAAGTTATCCGATGTTCTGGCTGACTTTGACGAGCAGATCCAGACTGCAAAAGCAAAATCGAAAGTTTACTCCGTTGCGGCGGCGTGCTTCCTGAGGAATCCATAATGAAACAGGCATGTGTAGAAGCCATTGCGCAGACGCTTGGGCGCAAGCCAAAGGCCGATGAGTTGAAAAATATTGAGGACCGCATCAAGGAAGCCGTCCGTCAGGTCAGCCGCAACAATGCACGAGAAGGCAAAACTGGTATCCCCGACGCTCAGACATATATGGATGCCGCCGAGTTGGTTCGCCAGCGCGTGGTGCATGACGTGTATAAGAAGCGCCAGCGCCTTGCGCAAAATGCGATTGCCATATCGAAAGTCACCGATACGCTGGATGCCGCCATCCCGCCAGAGCAGCAAACCCCAGCCAACCTCCAGCAACTTATTTTCTCCGGCCGTCGTACAACAGACAGAACTGATATTCCTGTTACCTCGGCGGAAGAACTCGCCACCGGCGCATATCAGGACTGGTCTCGCCAACTAAGCGCCGAACTACTGAAGGCCGGGCCAGAAGTGCAGAAGTTTTTCGAGCAGAGTAAGGCACTCGGCGAGCAACGCTTCCGCAGCCTGTTCGATCAGCGCGTGGCGAAGTCCGGGCAGTTGCAGATCCTCAAAGAGATTTACGGTGAAGACACGGGCAACCCACAGGCGAAGAAAATAGCTCAGGTCTGGGGTGATGTGACCAGCCGGGCTCGTCAGGAGATGAACGACGCCGGGTTTGATATCGGGCAGCGTGATAACTGGAATCTGCCGTATGTCGACGATGCTGACCTTATCCGTAATTCAGGCCGCGATGAATGGCTTGCCAGCCTTTCTGCAGCGGAGCAGGCCAAGGCTCGATTATCAGGACGGCAGCCGCCGATTGAGTTTGCTAAACAGGCCTGGGTCGACGACGTGTACAACACGCAAGACCGCTCGCAGTATGTGAATCTCGACGGCTCACCGATGAATGACATCGAGTACCGCCAGGCGCTGGAGGCCATTTACGAAACCAAGGCGACAGACGGTGCGAACAAGTTGGACCCCGGCGCATTCATGGGAACAGGTGGCATTAAAAATCGTGGTTCGCAGAGCAGGGTGATGGCGTTCAAGGATGCACAGTCGCACTTCGCGTACATGGAACGCTACACCGAACAGCCGGTTGTCGGCGTGATGATGTCACACCTTCAGTCATCGTCTCGAGACCTGGGCACTGTAAAGGCCTTTGGCCCAGACGCGGCGAATAACTTCAAGCTGATTAACGACAGGATTTATCAGCGTGCAGTCACCGGTGGTAAAGACGTCGGTAAGATGAACAGCGAGAAAACGATGGTTGAGCGCATGTTTAACTCAATGGCCGGTTTGAATGGCGTGCAGGAATCAAGCGTGTTCACGTCAGCCGTCGGCGGTCTGCGTAACCTGATGACCAGCGCCATGCTCGGTACCAGCGTTCTGACGGCGACCAGTGACCAGGCCATCATGCGTGCCAACGCTCAGGCTCTTGGCTTCTCGCGAGGCGGTATGCGTCTCTCTGCTAACACCATCAAAAACCTGTTCAGCGGTGACGCAAAGCGAGCTAATGCTGAGCTTGGCCTGCTGGTGGATTCTCATGCCGCAGTGGTATCGAAGATGGGCGGCTTTGACCTGTCACGTGGCATCACCGGCTGGTTTGCTGAGAAGACGCTGAAGTGGTCCGGTCTTATCGCAATGGACCGCGCCAACAAAGCTTCGTTCGGTCTGCTGATGTACAAGAACATCGGCGAACTGACACGCACTTTTAAAACGCTGGATGAGGTGAAGGGGTCAGACAAGACCATTCTTGCCAGCAAAGGCTGGAGCAATGAGGACTGGGCTATCATGGCGGCAGCAGAACTCAGGCCAATGACCACAGCAGGCCACATGGGAATGACACCGGACGCGATTTACGCCGTACCTGATGAAGCGATACACGCAATCATGGCTGATCGAATTGCGCAGGTTAGGGCCGGGAGTGAAACCGCTTTGGCGGCTCTTGGTGATATCCCACAGGAACGTCGAACCAGGATGAAACAGGCGTTCGATGCAGAGGCAGAACAGACTGTTGCTCGCATGGTTCGTAATGCCCGTGCTGAAGCGGCTCAAAAACTGCTGGGTGTCACACACGGAGAAATGACCAGTGCCATCACGACGGCGACCGGGCTGGATACATATGCCCGTGATGATGCCGGACAACTGGTGAAGAGCTTCATGCTATTCAAAACCACGTCGTTTGCCGGGTTCCGTCAGTTGGTTAACCGTACAATAGATCTTGACCGCGTGCCCGGTATCAAGTTCCTTGCGTCATACATTGCTGGAACAACGCTGGCAGGCATGTTTGCCAACCAGATGAACTCGTTGCTTACTGGTAATGACCCGCTTGATATGACGAAGCCTACGACGTGGATTCAGCCGCTGCTTAAAGGTGGTTCATTCGGCATCTACGGCGATTTCCTGTTCCAGGACCACACGCAGTACGGCTCCAGTATTGCGGCCACTCTGGGCGGCCCTGTACTGAGCTTCGCTGAACAGTTGACTAAACTCCTCATCACCAACCCACAGAAGGCGCTACAAGGTGAAGAGACGTCATTCGGCGCCGATGCGCTGAAGACGGCGCGCATGATCACCCCGTTCGCCAACCTCTGGTATGCTAAAGCGGTGACCAATCATCTGATCCTGCAACAGCTTCAGGAGATGGCAAACCCTGGCTACAACGATAGGGTGAGAGACCGGGCCCAGCGGGAGTTCAACACCACCAGTTGGTGGGAGCCTGGTGATACAGCGCCAAGACGTGCGCCGGATTTAGGTAAGGCGGTAGGGCAATGATGGATATTTTACTGAAGCTAGGTCTGATTATCTTCTGGTTTGCTGTGGTTGTTGCCTGCGGAACCGCATATTTGTGGGCGATAATCTTTGCTATTGATAAGGGCTTGCTAGGAGAAACATCGTCAAAAGCTGTCTACTTCCTAACGTTTGTGGTGCTGGCGGCGATCGTGTTCAAACTTCCTCTTCTGTGACATGTCACAAAGGCCGCTTCTGCGGCCTTCCATTCTTACTATCTAAGTTGCTGCTGTAGCTGCATGGCGCAGTAGTCCAGATGTGTCTGCAAATCTTTCATAGAAATTTGTGAGCTTGTGACGTAGTTAACAAGCGCGGTAAGTTCCGCCGTTGCCCCGCTAACGTCGTACCCGTCTTTTTGCAACTCTCTCAGCAAGTCCATCAGGTGCGATTCTTCAATCAGGGATCTTACGCCTCCCGGCGTGTGTATGCGTTCTGCGAATCCATCTTCCAGAGGGTGATGATACTGCCGTTGCATCTCGTGTTCTCCATGCGAGCACTGTATATATATACATATATCAGAAGTTTCGCAGCCTATCCAGCACGTTGTGCAAATTACCCAAAGGGTAATAAAACAACTGATTGTTATTCATTCGATTCATATAAGGATTTATGGGTAATAGAATGGAGATGTGTATGCGCGCCGGGCGCTGAACATCTGGAGAAAAGACATGACGGTCTCTACCGAAGTCGACCACAATGAATATAACGGGAACGGAGTCACGACTTCATTCCCATACACCTTCCGAATCTTCCAGAAAGCCGACCTGGTTGTACAGGTTGTGGATCTTGACGAGAACCTAACCACGCTGATTCTTGACACTGATTACACAGTGCAAGGTGCCGGGTCATATTCCGGCGGCAATGTAGTTCTGGCTACGCCACTCACTACTGCCTGGCAGATTTCGATCTCTCGCGACCTGCCGGTTACCCAGGAGATTGATCTCCGTAATCAGGGGAAGTTTTTCGCCGAGGTTCACGAGGATGCTTTCGATAAGTTGACAATGCTGATACAGCAATGCTTCGGTTTCCTTCGGCTAGCCCTTCGTAAGCCTTCCTTTATCTCAAATTATTATGATGCACTAATAATTACATCCGTAATTTAAAAGACCCATCTCAGCCGCAGGATGCAGCCACAAAGAACTATGTTGACTCTACTGCCAGCACTAACTTAGGTCGTACATTACGGGTTCCTGAGCAAATTAATCAGTTACCGTCTTCTGCTGAACGAGCTAATAAAATACCAGCTTTTGATGATCAAGGTATGGAGTGACCACATTCCGGTAGACAGTTTCTGTCCTCACGGTGAGGCCTTTTCGAAGGCCTCCGGGCTGACGCCACCCAGATGACTGTGGCGTCGGGTCCGGTTGTAGAACACTTCAATGTAATCGAAGATATCCGCCCGGGCCATGTCCCGGGTTTTATATATCCGCTTTCTGATGCGCTCTTTTTTCAGTGAACTGAAGAACGATTCTGCCACCGCATTATCCCAGCAGTTGCCACGACGGCTCATGCTCGGCGCCAGATTGTTGGCCCTGCAGAACCGCTGCCAGTCATCACTGCCATACTGACTGCCCTGATCGCTGTGCACTATGACGTTTTCTGCAGGCTTACGCCGCCAGACTGCCATCAGCAGCGCATCCAGTGCCAGCTCGCGCGACAGCGTTGGTTTCATCGACCAGCCCACCACATTACGGGCAAAAAGATCGATAACCACCGCCAGATACAGCCAACCCTGCCAGGTGCGGATGTAGGTAATATCAGTTACCCACACCTGGTTGGGTTTTACCACCGTAAATTCCCGCTGTACGCGATTAGGAGCTATCAGTGACGGCCTTCCCCTGACGCCACGCGGGACCTTATAGCCATGTACGGCCTGTATCCTGTTCCGCTTCATGATTCTGGCAACTCGGTTTCTGCTGCATACTTCACCGATTTCACGAAGATCGCCGTGAACCCTGCGATAACCGTAGACTCCGCCGCTCAGTGCATAAGCATCGCGGATGAGCTCCAGCAACCGCTGATTATCCTTTTCTCCGGCAGAAACAGGGCGATGAAGCCAGACGTAAAATCCCGCACGGGCGACCTTCAGAACCCGACACATTGTTACGATCGACCAGATTTCACGGTGATCGTTGATGAAGCGGTACTTCAGTCGGGCTCCCTTGCAAAGTACCGCGCTGCCTTTTTCAGAATATCCCGTTCTTCCTCAGTACGTTTAAGCTGCGCTTTAAGCCTGAGAATCTCCGTCCGCGCATCCAGTAAATCCTGCGCCTGATGCTCGCTGTTATCCGGTCTGACTGACCGGACCCACTTATAAAGGCTGTGAGCCGATACGCCGAGGCGTTCAGAAACATCGGCAACGGAATAGCCCCGTTCAGTAACCTGACGGACAGCTTCCTCCTTAAACTCTGGGGTAAATCGTGGTGTGCCCATAGACTCCTCCTATGCTCAAACTATAGGGCAGATTTGTCTACGGGCTTGGGGGCACTCCAG
>NZ_RHJM01000015.1:0-358501 GCF_004212315.1 Escherichia sp. E10V5 | reverse complement strand
GTTCCCCAGTGAGCAGGGCGGTGTATTGTGTTTCCCCCAGACGGTCATGCAGCCGGGTATTAAACAGCGTATTTGCCGCCTGAATATTGGCCAGATAGCTACCAATTTCCGGGCGATACAGATGTTTTCGTTCTGGTTGTGGAACAGATGGCGTAACAGGCGGCTCCGGTGTCACTGGCGGTTCTGGTGTTACAGGGGGCTCAGGTGTTACAGGTGGCTCAGGATCGGGGTCCGGGATGACGGGTAGTTCCGGAGTATACGGTCCTGCGGGAATTTCACTGGTTAAAAACCAGTTCTGGTTGTCGCTTTTTACCACGTTGTAGTCATAGGGACCGGCAACAATACGACCTTCTTTACTGAAAACGCCCTCTGACAGGCCGTCAACCTCGACAATTTTTATTCCTTCCAGAGTATCCGCGCCCAGACCGCCCGCATTGTTGACCATGACGCGGGCACTACCGGAAGTATCACCTTTTACGATGAGCTTATCCGTTGCGGAATTATCATCGCCTAATACAGTATGCATGACTAACAGGCCATCATTGGCAGCATAGTTGCCGTTAATGGTCAGTGTGGTCGGCGTGAACTCGTGACCCTGTTCATACGAAGACAACGTTGCTGTTCCAGCCAGCGCCAGAGTATTTAATGTTTGCGAATAAGTGTTTAAATCGAGATGGCCTTCACTGTCGACGATATAATCGGAGTTTGGGCTGAAGGTATCAACCGTGCCAGCGCGCAGACTTCCGTTGCTAATATAAGTATTACCGGTATAGATATTCGCGCCGGATAATGTGGTTGTCCCGGAACCTACCTGGTTAACCTGGCCTTTACCGTCTATGTATGAGGTCAGAACAAAATCAGCGTTGGTGTGATTAAAGTTTAATATTGAAGTGGTTGACGCATTTGTCCCCCCTAAATAAATTCGGGGAGTATTAATTGAACCAGCAGGTTGCGCAGCCTCACCTTGCGCACCTCCAATATTTAATATTCCTGTTCCGTTAGAGGAGACACCAACCCAGATATATGAATTCGCATTGATTACACCATCGTTGCTGACAGTGAGAACTCCGGTAGTATCAGAAGTAGAAGATGTGTTATATCCGCCAAGAAGTATATTTGGGGCATTCACTGTTGAATTTTTATCGGCGACCTGAACTTCTCCATAACTACTCTGGTTAGCTGACAGAGAAGAATGGGCGTCAACATACCCAATATTCAGTTGAGTCAGGGAAGTGAGTGTACCGCCGTTAGTAACAGATACTTTCCCTGTTCCCTGATCGCCAACAATAGCAATGTTAGAGGTGACTGATGAGCTTTCCCCATCAATAACCAACGTCCCCCTGGCGTCACCATAAAACTCACCAACTCTTATTGATTGCAGGCCACTTATCTTACTACCTTCTAACACGTATAACGTACCGGAGCCTTCGTTAGTGCCTAAAAAAATATTGGAGGTAGGGGTGTCGAACTGCCAGTTGGTATGGTTTGTTAAAGTGATGGAGCCTTCAGCATTATTACCAATGCTGGCTGATGAAGTGGTAAGTGAAAGATTATCAATGAGTAATGAACCATTAGAGTCTTCACCTACTTTCAATGAGTTAAAATGCTCCCATCCGGGATCGTAGCCTTCTGACGCAATGAGTTTTATCTCTTCATTATTATTAATGATAACATTACTATCTGAATTTGTAGGTGGGGTAATAGCCAAGGATACTGGCGTAAATAATATGGTAGAAATGGCTATCGCCCGTGTCGATAAGCTTTTTTTTGCTGGTTTCATATCACTCACTTTTATCCTTAAAAATTAAATGGCAAGATGTTTTTTATTGCACTGTTTTCTTCCTGAAGCCTTGTCAGGCACAAACATGCAAGTTACTAAATAAGAATATATGTAATATTAGGTGTAATAAATTTATTAAAGTGTTAGTTGTTCATTGCATTGATTGGTTTTAGTGGTTTGTAAGTTGTGTTAATGCGGGTTTTTTTATGTCGTTTAGAAAAAATACATCTAATAATCCTAAACTTTATGTAAGTGAAATAAAGAAAAAGTATGGAAATCACATCAATATATGGTTGGTGGTTTCTTGTTCAGAAAAGTAATGTGGTTCATGTGAATTTTATATTGGATTTTAGCGAATGAAGGAATTTGAGATTTTTATGAAAATTAATTTAAGGAACACCTGCGATAATTGTAGTAAGTGTTATTAAACAACAGGGAGAATGTGGCTATCGTTGAGAAAAATACAAATATATTCTCTTTTCCTATAGATTTTTCCTAACCGCTGAACTACTTATTAATCAACCCTGATGATGACTGTTAGCTTCAGGGCATTGGCCAATCACACATTATGGAGTTCATCGATGAAAACTGGAACTAAGCTCTTAGTTGGTGCGTTAGCTTTTGTTGTCACAAATGTCTATGCCGCTGAATTGATGACCAAAGCGGAATTTGAAAAAGTTGAATCGCAATATGAAAAAATAGGTGATATTTCAACCAGTAATGAAATGTCGACCGCAGATGCAAAAGAAGATCTGATCAAAAAAGCGGATGAAAAAGGTGCGGATGTGTTGGTTCTGACCTCCGGTCAGACTGACAATAAGATCCACGGCACGGCAGATCTTTATAAGAAGAAGTAATTCTGAAGCTCATGTAAACAAACCCGATGCGCACGTCTATCGGTGAACGGAATATATTGAAATTCATGTTTTTGTCGGCCGGATAAGGCGTTAACGCCGCATCCGGCAATTTAATTTTTTAGCCGCCGCCAGAACGTCGTCCGGCTGATGCCTAAATAATTCGCTGCTGCTGTTTTATCACCATTAAATTTGTCCAGTGCCTGTAGTGGTGTCAGCAAGGGGGGGGCGATGACGTTACCCGATTTTTGTGTCAGCTCTGGCAATAATTGCTGCAAAAATTGCGGCGTTAAATCTGGCGTCGGTTCCACACTTAAAAACAGCGCCAGTCGCTCCATCATATTACGCAGTTCACGAATATTGCCCGGCCAGTCGTAGCGCAACAGCACAGTTTCGCTTGCCTGTAACCCCTGGCGTAATGCGGCAGAAAACGGGGCGGAGAGCGCTGCCAGAGACACTTTCAAAAAGCTCTCTGCCAGCGGCAGAATATCCGCCACTCGCTCACGCAGTGGCGGTAATTGCAGACGCAAAATACTCAGCCGATAAAACAGATCACGGCGAAACTGCCCTTGCTGCATATCTTCTTCCAGATTGCAGTGAGTGGCGCTAATGACCCGCACATCCACCGGAACAGGCTGATGCCCGCCAACGCGGGTGACCTCTTTTTCTTCCAGCACTCGTAACAGGCGAGTCTGCAATGGCAGAGGCATTTCGCCTATCTCATCCAGAAACAGCGTGCCGCCGTGGGCGATTTCAAACAGCCCGGCGCGTCCTCCGCGTCGCGAGCCGGTAAACGCCCCTTCCTCATAGCCAAACAGCTCCGCTTCCAGCAGCGATTCGGCAATCGCCCCGCAGTTGATGGCAACAAACGGATGCGACTTTTTGCCCTGTCGCGCATCGTGGCGGGCAAAATATTCCCGATGAATCGCCTGGGCCGCCAACTCTTTGCCCGTTCCCGTTTCCCCCTCAATCAACACCGCTGCACTGGAACGGGCATAAAGCAAAATAGTCTGCCGTACCTGTTCCATCTGTGGTGATTGACCGAGCATATCGCCCAGCACGTAACGAGTACGCAGGGCGTTACGGGTGGCATCGTGAGTGTTATGGCGTAACGACATGCGCGTCATATCCAGCGCATCGCTGAACGCCTGGCGCACGGTGGCGGCGGAATAGATAAAAATTCCGGTCATTCCGGCTTCTTCTGCCAGATCGGTAATCAGCCCTGCGCCGACCACCGCTTCGGTGCCGTTGGCTTTCAGCTCGTTAATCTGCCCGCGCGCATCTTCTTCGGTAATGTAGCTACGTTGGTCGAGGCGCAAATTAAAGGTTTTTTGAAACGCCACCAGCGCCGGAATAGTTTCCTGATAGGTGACAACGCCGATAGAAGAGGTGAGTTTTCCGGCTTTTGCCAGTGCCTGTAACACATCGTAGCCGCTCGGCTTAATCAGAATCACCGGCACTGACAGGCGGCTTTTCAGGTACGCGCCGTTAGAGCCAGCAGCGATGATGGCGTCGCAGCGTTCGCTAGCCAGTTTCTTGCGGATGTAGGTCACCGCTTTTTCAAAGCCAAGCTGGATAGGGGTAATGTTCGCCAGATGATCAAACTCGAGGCTGATATCGCGAAATAACTCGAACAGCCGCGTCACCGATACCGTCCAGATAACCGGTTTGTCGTCATTCAGCCGTGGTGGATGTGCCATAGCGCACCGCAAAGTTAAGAAACCGAATATTGGGTTTAGTCTTGTTTCATAATTGTTGCAATGAAACGCGGTGAAACATTGTCTGAAACGTTAACTGAAACGCATATTTGCGGATTATTTCATGAGTTTATCTCTAACAAATTGAAATCAACCATTTAATTTTATTCAGGCAATTGTGGCACACCCCTTGCTTTGTCTTTATCAACGCAAATAACAAGTTGATAACAAAGGATGGGCTATGTCTCTACACTCTCCAGGTAAAGCGTTTCGCGCTGCACTAAGCAAAGAAACCCCGTTGCAAATTGTCGGCACCATTAACGCTAACCATGCGCTGCTGGCGCAGCGTGCCGGGTATCAGGCGATTTATCTCTCCGGCGGTGGCGTGGCGGCAGGTTCACTGGGGCTGCCCGATCTCGGTATTTCTACCCTTGATGATGTGCTGACCGATATTCGTCGTATCACCGACGTTTGTTCGCTGCCGCTGCTGGTGGATGCGGATATCGGTTTTGGCTCTTCGGCTTTTAACGTCGCCCGCACTGTGAAATCGATGATTAAAGCCGGTGCGGCAGGATTGCATATTGAAGATCAGGTTGGCGCGAAACGCTGCGGTCATCGTCCGAACAAGGCGATCGTCTCGAAAGAGGAGATGGTGGATCGGATCCGCGCGGCGGTGGATGCGAAGACCGATCCTGATTTTGTGATCATGGCGCGCACCGATGCGCTGGCGGTTGAAGGACTGGATGCAGCGATCGAACGCGCGCAGGCCTACGTTGAAGCCGGTGCCGAGATGTTGTTCCCGGAGGCGATTACCGAACTCGCCATGTACCGCCAGTTTGCCGATGCGGTGCAGGTGCCGATCCTCGCCAACATTACCGAATTTGGTGCCACGCCGCTGTTTACCACCGACGAATTACGCAGCGCTCATGTCGCGATGGCGCTGTATCCGCTTTCAGCGTTTCGCGCCATGAACCGCGCCGCCGAACATGTCTACAACGTCCTGCGCCAGGAAGGCACGCAGAAAAGCGTCATCGACACCATGCAGACCCGCAACGAGCTGTACGAAAGCATCAACTACTACCAGTACGAAGAGAAGCTCGACGACCTGTTTGCCCGTAATCAGGCGAAATAAAACACAACGAAAAATATCTCGACCCTACAAATGACGAGGACAATATGAGCGACACAACGATCCTGCAAAACAGTACCCATGTCATTAAACCGAAAAAATCGGTAGCACTTTCCGGCGTTCCGGCGGGCAATACGGCGCTCTGCACTGTGGGTAAAAGCGGCAATGACCTGCATTACCGTGGCTACGATATTCTTGATCTGGCAGAACATTGCGAATTTGAAGAAGTGGCGCATCTGCTGATCCACGGCAAACTGCCGACCCGTGACGAACTCGCCGCCTACAAAACCAAACTGAAAGCCCTGCGCGGTTTACCGGCTAACGTGCGTACCGTGCTGGAAGCTTTACCAGCGGCGTCGCACCCGATGGATGTCATGCGCACCGGCGTTTCCGCGCTCGGTTGCACGCTGCCAGAAAAAGAGGGGCACACCGTCTCTGGCGCGCGGGATATAGCCGACAAACTGTTGGCGTCGCTGAGCTCGATTCTTCTCTACTGGTATCACTACAGCCACAACGGCGAACGCATCCAGCCGGAAACCGATGACGACTCCATCGGCGGTCACTTCCTGCATCTGCTGCACGGCGAAAAGCCGTCGCAAAGCTGGGAAAAGGCGATGCAAATTTCGCTGGTGCTGTACGCCGAGCACGAGTTTAACGCCTCCACCTTTACCAGCCGGGTGATTGCGGGTACTGGCTCGGATATGTATTCCGCGATTATTGGCGCGATTGGCGCACTGCGTGGGCCGAAACACGGCGGGGCGAATGAAGTGTCGCTGGAGATCCAACAACGCTATGAAACGCCGGACGAAGCCGAAGCCGATATCCGCAAGCGGGTGGAAAACAAAGAAGTGGTCATTGGTTTCGGGCATCCGGTTTATACCATCGCAGACCCGCGTCATCAGGTGATCAAACGCGTGGCGAAGCAGCTCTCGCAGGAAGGCGGCTCGCTGAAGATGTACAACATCGCCGATCGCCTGGAAACGGTGATGTGGGAGACGAAAAAGATGTTCCCCAATCTCGACTGGTTCTCCGCTGTTTCCTACAACATGATGGGCGTTCCCACCGAGATGTTCACACCACTGTTTGTTATCGCCCGCGTCACCGGCTGGGCGGCGCACATTATCGAACAACGTCAGGACAACAAAATTATCCGTCCTTCCGCCAATTATGTTGGACCGGAAGACCGCCCGTTTGTCGCGCTGGATAAGCGCCAGTAAACCTCTACGAATAACAATAAGGAAACGTACCCAATGTCAGCTCAAATCAACAACATCCGCCCGGAATTTGATCGTGAAATCGTTGATATCGTCGATTACGTGATGAACTACGAAATCAGCTCCAGAGTGGCCTACGACACCGCTCATTACTGCCTGCTCGACACTCTCGGCTGCGGTCTTGAAGCCCTTGAATACCCGGCCTGCAAAAAACTGCTGGGGCCAATTGTCCCCGGCACCGTTGTACCTAACGGCGTGCGCGTCCCCGGAACTCAGTTCCAGCTCGACCCCGTCCAGGCGGCATTTAACATTGGCGCGATGATCCGCTGGCTCGATTTCAACGATACCTGGCTGGCGGCGGAGTGGGGCCATCCTTCCGACAACCTCGGCGGCATTCTGGCAACGGCAGACTGGCTTTCACGTAACGCAGTCGCCAGCGGCAAAGCCCCGTTAACCATGAAACAGGTGCTGACCGCAATGATTAAAGCTCATGAAATTCAGGGCTGCATTGCGCTGGAAAACTCCTTTAACCGCGTCGGCCTCGACCACGTTCTGTTAGTGAAAGTCGCTTCCACCGCCGTGGTCGCCGAAATGCTCGGCCTGACCCGCGAGGAAATTCTCAACGCCGTTTCGCTGGCGTGGGTAGATGGTCAGTCGCTGCGCACTTATCGCCATGCGCCGAACACCGGCACGCGTAAATCCTGGGCGGCGGGCGATGCTACCTCCCGCGCGGTACGTCTGGCACTGATGGCGAAAACGGGCGAAATGGGTTACCCGTCAGCCCTGACTGCGCCGGTGTGGGGCTTCTACGACGTCTCCTTTAAAGGCGAGTCGTTCCGCTTCCAGCGCCCGTACGGTTCTTACGTCATGGAAAATGTGCTGTTCAAAATCTCCTTCCCGGCGGAGTTCCACTCCCAGACGGCCGTTGAAGCAGCGATGACGCTCTATGAACAGATGCAGGCAGCCGGCAAAACGGCGGCGGATATCGAAAAAGTGACCATTCGCACCCACGAAGCCTGTATTCGCATCATCGACAAAAAAGGGCCGCTCAATAACCCGGCGGATCGCGATCACTGCATTCAGTACATGGTGGCGATCCCGCTGCTATTCGGGCGCTTAACGGCGGCAGATTACGAAGACAAGGTTGCGCAAGATAAACGCATCGACGCTCTGCGCGAGAAGATCAATTGCTTTGAAGATCCTGCGTTTACCGCTGACTACCACGACCCGGAAAAACGCGCCATCGCCAATGCCATAACCCTTGAGTTCACCGACGGCACGCGCTTTGAAGAAGTGGTGGTGGAGTACCCAATTGGTCATGCCCGTCGCCGCCAGGACGGCATTCCGAAACTAGTTGATAAATTCAAAATTAACCTCGCGCGCCAGTTCCCGACTCGCCAGCAGCAGCGCATTCTGGAGGTTTCTCTCGACAGAACTCGCCTCGAACAGATGCCGGTCAATGAGTATCTCGACCTGTACGTCATTTAAGTAAACGGCGGTAAGGCGTAAGTTCAACAGGAGAGCATTATGTCTTTTAGCGAATTTTATCAGCGTTCGATTAACGAACCGGAGCAGTTCTGGGCCGAGCAGGCCCGGCGTATTGACTGGCAGACGCCCTTTACGCAAACGCTCGATCACAGCAATCCGCCGTTTGCCCGTTGGTTTTGTGAAGGCCGAACCAACTTGTGTCACAACGCTATCGATCGCTGGCTGGAGAAACAGCCAGAGGCGCTGGCGCTGATTGCCGTCTCTTCGGAAACAGAAGAAGAGCGCACCTTTACCTTTCGCCAGCTGCATGACGAAGTGAACGCGGTGGCGTCAATGCTGCGCTCGCTGGGCGTGCAGCGTGGCGATCGGGTGCTGGTGTATATGCCGATGATTGCCGAAGCGCATATTACCCTGCTGGCCTGCGCGCGCATTGGTGCTATTCACTCGGTGGTGTTTGGTGGATTTGCTTCGCACAGCGTGGCGGCGCGAATTGATGACGCTAAACCGGTGCTGATTGTCTCGGCAGATGCCGGAGCGCGCGGTGGCAAAATCATTCCCTATAAAAAATTGCTCGACGATGCGATAAGTCAGGCACAGCATCAGCCGCGCCACGTTTTGCTGGTGGATCGCGGGCTGGCGAAAATGCCGCGTGTTAGTGGGCGGGATGTCGATTTCGCGTCGTTGCGCCATCAACACATCGGCGCGCGGGTGCCGGTGGCGTGGCTGGAATCCAACGAAACCTCCTGCATTCTCTACACCTCCGGCACGACCGGCAAACCTAAAGGCGTGCAGCGTGACGTCGGCGGTTATGCGGTGGCGCTGGCGACCTCGATGGACACCATTTTTGGCGGCAAAGCGGGCGGCGTCTTCTTCTGTGCCTCGGATATCGGCTGGGTGGTAGGGCATTCGTATATCGTCTACGCGCCGCTGTTGGCGGGGATGGCGACCATTGTTTACGAAGGATTGCCGACCTGGCCGGACTGCGGTGTGTGGTGGAAAATCGTCGAGAAATATCAGGTTAGCCGCATGTTCTCAGCGCCGACCGCTATTCGCGTGCTGAAAAAATTCCCTACCGCCGAAATTCGCAAACACGATCTCTCGTCGCTGGAAGTGCTCTATCTGGCTGGAGAACCGCTGGACGAGCCGACCGCCAGTTGGGTGAGCAATACGCTGGATGTGCCGGTCATCGACAACTACTGGCAGACCGAATCCGGCTGGCCGATTATGGCGATTGCTCGCGGTCTGGACGACAGGCCGACGCGTCTGGGAAGCCCTGGTGTGCCGATGTATGGCTATAACGTGCAGTTGCTCAATGAAGTCACCGGTGAACCGTGCGGCGTCAACGAGAAAGGGATGCTGGTGGTGGAAGGGCCGCTGCCGCCGGGCTGTATTCAAACCATCTGGGGCGACGACGACCGCTTTGTGAAGACTTACTGGTCGTTGTTTTCCCGCCCGGTGTACGCCACCTTTGACTGGGGCATCCGCGATGCTGACGGTTATCACTTTATTCTCGGGCGCACTGATGACGTGATTAACGTTGCCGGGCATCGGCTGGGGACGCGTGAGATTGAGGAGAGTATCTCCAGTCATCCTGGCGTTGCCGAAGTGGCGGTGGTTGGGGTGAAAGATGCGCTGAAAGGGCAGGTAGCGGTGGCGTTTGTCATTCCGAAAGAGAGCGACAGTCTGGATGACCGCGAGGTGGCGCACTCGCAAGAGAAGGCGATTATGGCGCTGGTGGACAGCCAGATTGGCAACTTTGGCCGCCCGGCGCACGTCTGGTTTGTCTCGCAATTGCCGAAAACGCGATCCGGAAAAATGCTGCGCCGCACGATCCAGGCGATTTGCGAAGGACGCGATCCTGGGGATCTGACGACCATTGATGATCCTGCGTCGTTGGATCAGATCCGCCAGGCGATGGAAGAGTAAGTTATTGTCGGATGCGTCGTGTGGCGCATCCGACACCATGCGCAGATGCCTGATGCGACGCTGACGCGTCTTATCATGCCTACAGACCTGAACCGTCGGTCGGATAAGGCGCTCGCGCCGCATCCGACAGCCGTGTGCCGATGCCTGATGCAACTCTCGCGCGTCTTATCATGCCTACCCACTGTTTTTACACAGATAAGTTTTCCCCCACCTTTTCGCACTCATTCATATAAAAAATATATTTCCCCACGAAAACGATTGCTTTTTATTTTCAGATGAATAGAATGCGGCGGATTTTTTGGGTTTCAAACAGCAAACGGAGGAATTTCGTGTCGCAAGATAACAACTTTAGCCAGGGGCCAGTCCCGCAGTCGGCGCGGAAAGGGGTATTGGCATTGACGTTCGTCATGCTGGGATTAACCTTCTTTTCCGCCAGTATGTGGACCGGCGGTACTCTCGGAACCGGTCTTAGCTACCATGATTTCTTCCTCGCAGTCCTCATCGGTAATCTTCTCCTCGGTATTTACACTTCATTTCTTGGTTACATTGGCGCAAAAACCGGCCTGACCACTCATCTTCTTGCTCGTTTCTCGTTTGGTGTTAAAGGCTCATGGCTGCCTTCACTGCTGCTGGGAGGCACCCAGGTTGGCTGGTTCGGCGTTGGCGTGGCAATGTTTGCCATTCCGGTGGGCAAGGCAACCGGGCTGGATATTAATTTGCTGATTGCCGTCTCCGGTTTACTGATGACCGTCACCGTCTTCTTTGGCATTTCGGCGCTGACGGTTCTTTCGGTGATTGCGGTTCCGGCTATCGCCTGCCTTGGCGGTTATTCCGTGTGGCTGGCCGTTAACGGCATGGGCGGCCTGGACGCATTAAAAGCGGTCGTTCCCGCACAACCGTTAGATTTCAATGTCGCGCTGGCGCTGGTTGTGGGGTCATTTATCAGTGCGGGTACGCTCACCGCTGATTTTGTCCGCTTTGGTCGCAATGCCAAACTGGCGGTGCTGGTGGCGATGGTGGCCTTTTTCCTCGGCAACTCGTTGATGTTTATTTTCGGTGCAGCGGGCGCTGCGGCACTGGGCATGGCAGATATCTCTGATGTGATGATTGCTCAGGGCCTGCTGCTGCCTGCGATTGTGGTGCTGGGGCTGAATATCTGGACCACCAACGATAACGCGCTGTATGCGTCGGGTTTAGGTTTCGCCAACATTACCGGTATGTCGAGCAAAACCCTTTCGGTGATTAACGGTATTATCGGTACGGTCTGCGCATTATGGCTGTATAACAATTTTGTCGGCTGGCTGACCTTCCTTTCGGCAGCTATTCCTCCGGTGGGCGGCGTGATTATCGCCGACTATCTGATGAACCGTCGCCGCTATGAGCACTTTGCGACCACGCGTATGATGAGTGTCAATTGGGTGGCGATTCTGGCGGTCGCGCTGGGGATTGCCGCAGGCCACTGGTTACCGGGAATTGTTCCGGTCAACGCGGTATTAGGTGGCGCGCTGAGCTATCTGATCCTTAACCCGATTTTGAATCGTAAAACGACAGCTGCAATGACGCATGTGGAGGCTAACAGTGTCGAATAACGCTTTACAAACAATTATTAACGCCCGGTTACCCGGCAAAGAGGGGCTGTGGCAGATTCATCTGCAGGACGGAAAAATCAGCGCCATTGATGCGCAATCCGGTGTGATGCCCATAACTGAAAACAGCCTGGATGCCGAACAAGGTTTAGTTTTACCGCCGTTTGTGGAGCCGCATATTCACCTGGACACCACGCAAACCGCCGGACAACCGAACTGGAATCAGTCCGGCACGCTGTTTGAAGGCATTGAACGCTGGGCCGAGCGCAAAGCGTTATTAACCCATGACGATGTGAAACAACGCGCCTGGCAAACGCTGAAATGGCAGATTGCCAACGGCATTCAGCATGTGCGTACCCATGTCGATGTTTCGGATGCAACCCTGACTGCGCTGAAAGCAATGCTGGAAGTGAAGCAGGAAGTCGCGCCGTGGATTGATCTGCAAATCGTCGCTTTCCCGCAGGAAGGGATTTTGTCGTATCCCAACGGTGAAGCGTTGCTGGAAGAGGCGTTACGCTTAGGGGCAGACGTTGTTGGGGCGATTCCGCATTTTGAATTTACCCGTGAATACGGCGTGGAGTCGCTGCATAAAACCTTCGCCCTGGCGCAAAAATACGACCGTCTCATCGACGTTCACTGTGACGAGATTGATGACGAACAGTCGCGCTTTGTCGAAACCGTTGCCGCCCTGGCGCACCGTGAAGGCATGGGCGCGCGAGTCACCGCCAGCCACACCACGGCAATGCACTCCTATAACGGGGCGTATACCTCACGCTTGTTCCGCTTGCTGAAAATGTCCGGTATTAACTTTGTCGCCAACCCGCTGGTCAATATTCATCTGCAAGGGCGTTTCGATACGTATCCAAAACGTCGCGGCATCACGCGCGTTAAAGAGATGCTAGAGTCTGGCATTAACGTCTGCTTTGGTCACGATGATGTCTTCGATCCGTGGTATCCGCTGGGAACGGCGAATATGCTGCAAGTGCTGCATATGGGGCTGCATGTTTGTCAGTTGATGGGCTACGGGCAAATTAACGATGGCCTGAATTTGATCACCCACCACAGCGCCAGAACGTTGAATTTGCAGGATTATGGCATTGCCGCCGGAAACAGCGCTAACCTGATTATCCTGCCGGCTGAAAATGGGTTTGACGCGCTGCGCCGTCAGGTTCCGGTACGTTATTCGGTACGTGGCGGTAAAGTGATCGCCAGTACACAACCGGCACAAACCACCGTGTATCTGGAGCAGCCAGAAGCCATCGATTACAAACGATAATCGACTGGGTTACAGCGAGCGTAGTTTATGCCGGATGCGGCGTGAACGCCTTGCACTGAACTCGTAGGCCTGATAAGCGTAGCGCATCAGGCAATTCCAGCCGCTGACCTGTGTCAGCGGCTACCGTGATTCATTCCCGCCAACATCCGCGTATTCATCCAACGCCATGTGCAAAAATGCCTTCGCGGCGGCTGTCTGCCAGCTGTAGTTTATGCCCGGATGCGGCGTGAACGCCTTGCACTGAACTCGTAGGCCTGATAAGCGTAGCGCATCAGGCAATTCCAGCCGCTGACCTGTGTCAGTGGCTACCGTGATTCATTCCCGCCAACATCCGCGTATTCATCCAACGCCATGTGCAAAAATGCCTTCGCGGCGGCTGTCTGCCAGCTATTTTTCCGCCGCAACAAAACCGCCGTTCTCTCCAGTAGTGGCGGGGCAAGAGAAATCGCTTTAAGCCCATCATGTTGTGTGGCAATCGCCGCAGGCAGCAAGGTGGAAAGAGAAGTGCGGCGAATCAGCTCCAGAACCGCGCTAATTGAGTTCGCCTCTATCACCACTTGTGGATGCAGCCCCGCTTTCTCGCAGTAGTGGTCAATTTGCTCTCTGGTGGCAAATTCCGCGCTGAGCAGCACCAGTTTTTCATCATGCAAGCGACTCAATGCCACCTGTTCCTGGTCAGCCAGCGGATGATGTTTCGCCACCACCAACGCTAAACTTTCTGTCAGTAAAGGAATTGCCTCCAGCTCCGGCGAATGCACAGGCGCGAAGGCAATCCCAACGTCCAGCTCGTCGCGACAAAGCATATCTTCGATTTTCTCCTGCGACATTTCCTGTAGCTGGAGCGTGATGCCGGGGTAGCGCGCATAGAAATCCGCCATTAAGGGGCCGATAAAGTAGCTCGTAAAGGTGGGGGTGACGGCGATACGCAGCGATCCTCGCGTCAGATCGGCAACATCATGAATCGCCCGTTTACCCGCCCCCAGTTCCTGTAACGCCCGGCTGGCGTACTGTCGCCAGACTTCCCCCGCATCAGTGAGACGAATCGTTCGCCCGCTACGGTCAAACAGCGGCACGCCTAAACTCTCCTCTAACTGGCGAATCTGCTGGGAAAGCGCAGGCTGGGAGACGTGCAACGCGCTGGCGGCACGGGTGAAGCTGCCATGTTCAGCCACGGCAAGAAAGTAATTGATATGTCGAGAGAGCATTCACCAACCTATAAGTAAATCCAATAGAACTCATCATAAATGAGTCTTTTACCTTATGACAATCGGCGAGTAGTCTGCCTCTCATTCCAGAGACAGACAGAGGTTAACGGTGAAAGAGATTATTGATGGATTCCTTAAATTCCAGCGCGAGGCATTTCCTGAGCGGGAAGCCTTGTTTAAACAGCTGGCGACACAGCAAAGCCCGCGCACACTTTTTATCTCATGCTCCGATAGCCGTCTGGTCCCTGAGCTGGTGACGCAACGTGAGCCTGGCGATCTGTTCGTTATTCGCAATGCGGGCAATATCGTCCCTTCCTACGGGCCGGAACCCGGTGGCGTTTCTGCTTCGGTGGAGTATGCCGTCGCTGCGCTTCGGGTATCTGACATTGTGATTTGTGGTCATTCCAACTGTGGCGCGATGACCGCCATTGCCAGCTGTCAGTGCATGGACCATATGCCTGCCGTCTCCCACTGGCTGCGTTATGCCGATTCTGCCCGCGTCGTTAATGAGGCGCGCCCGCATCCCGATTTACCGTCAAAAGCTGCGGCGATGGTACGTGAAAACGTCATTGCTCAGTTGGCTAATTTGCAAACTCATCCATCGGTGCGCCTGGCGCTCGAAGAGGGGCGGATCGCCCTGCACGGCTGGGTCTACGACATTGAAAGCGGCAGCATCGCAGCTTTTGACGGCGCAACCCGCCAGTTTGTGCCACTGGCAGCTAATCCTCGCGTTTGTGCCATACCGCTACGCCAGCCGACCGCAGCGTAACCTTATTTTTAAACCATCAGGAGATCCACCATGATTCAGTCGCAAATTAACCGCAATATTCGTCTTGATCTTGCCGATGCCATTTTGCTCAGCAAAGCTAAAAAAGATCTCTCATTTGCCGAGATTGCCGATGGCACCGGTCTGGCAGAAGCCTTCGTAACCGCGGCTTTGCTGGGTCAGCAGGCGCTTCCTGCCGACGCCGCCCGCCTGGTCGGGGCGAAACTGGATCTCGACGAAGACGCCATTCTGTTATTACAAACTGTGCCACTGCGTGGCTGCATTGATGACCGTATTCCAACCGACCCAACGATGTATCGTTTCTATGAAATGTTGCAGGTGTACGGCACAACCCTGAAAGCGTTGGTTCATGAGAAGTTTGGCGATGGCATTATCAGCGCGATTAACTTCAAACTCGACGTTAAGAAAGTGGCGGACCCGGAAGGTGGCGAACGTGCGGTCATCACCTTAGATGGTAAATATCTGCCGACCAAACCGTTCTGACAGTCATGCGCGACCATCAAAAGACGTTCACGATGCTGTTGGTTCTAGTGCTGATTGGTCTTAATATGCGACCACTGCTCACCTCCGTCGGGCCACTGCTACCGCAATTGCGCCAGGCGAGCGGAATGAGCTTTAGCGTGGCTGCCCTGTTGACCGCTCTGCCGGTGGTCACCATGGGCGGGCTGGCACTGGCCGGAAGCTGGCTTCATCAGCGTGTCAGCGAACGTCGCAGCGTCGCCATCAGTTTGTTGCTGATTGCCGTCGGTGCATTGATGCGTGAGCTTTACCCCCAAAGTGCGCTGCTGCTTAGCAGCGCACTGCTTGGTGGGGTGGGGATCGGTATCATTCAGGCGGTGATGCCTTCGGTGATTAAACGGCGGTTTCAGCAGCGCACGCCACTGGTGATGGGGCTGTGGTCCGCGGCTCTGATGGGCGGCGGTGGACTTGGTGCTGCCCTGACGCCCTGGTTAGTTCAACATAGCGAAACCTGGTATCAAACACTCGCCTGGTGGGCGCTGCCTGCCGTTGTTGCGCTTTTTGCCTGGTGGTGGCAAAGCGCCCGCGAAGTCGCCTCTTCTCACAAGACAACAACCACTCCGGTTCGCGTGGTATTCACTCCCCGCGCGTGGACGCTGGGCCTTTACTTCGGTCTGATTAACGGCGGTTACGCCAGCCTGATTGCCTGGTTACCCGCTTTCTATATTGAGATTGGTGCCAGCGCGCAGTACAGCGGTTCCTTGCTGGCGTTGATGACGCTTGGGCAAGCCGCAGGGGCATTGCTAATGCCTGCTATGGCTCGCCATCAGGACCGACGCAAACTGTTAATGCTGGCGCTGGTGTTACAACTGGTGGGTTTCTGCGGCTTTATCTGGCTGCCGCTGCAATTGCCGGTATTGTGGGCGATGGTGTGTGGTTTAGGTCTGGGCGGCGCGTTTCCGCTCTGTTTGCTGCTGGCGCTCGACCACTCTGTGCAACCGACTATTGCTGGCAAGCTGGTGGCGTTTATGCAGGGGATTGGTTTTGTCATTGCCGGGCTTGCCCCCTGGTTTTCTGGCGTGCTGCGTAGTATCAGTGGCAATTACCTGATGGACTGGGCGTTTCATGCGCTATGCGTCGTTGGGCTGATGATCATAACCCTGCGCTTTGCACCAGCACGTTTTCCGCAGCTGTGGGTCAAAGAGGCATGATGCGACGCTTGTTCCTGCGCTTTGTTCATGCCGGATGCGGCCAACGTAGATCACTGAATTTGTAGGCCTGATAAGCAAAGCGCATCAGGCAATTTTTATAATTTAAAGTGACGATTCAACTTTGTAATCTTTGTAATAATATTGCTTATCCCGGTCGTTTATTTCGCGAATAACCCGACAAGGAACGCCAGCAGCCACGACGTTTGGTGGAATGTCTTTTGTGACGACACTACCCGCGCCAATAACAGAATTATCCCCGATGGTGACGCCTGGATTAATGACCACATGACTCCCGATCCAGACATTATTGCCAATCGTTATCGGAAAAGAGTACATCTCTCCATTTTTTCTCAATTCATGGTGTACAGGGTGTCCCGTAACGGAAAGAGTAACGTTGGGTGCAATCAGTACGTTATCACCGATTGTTACCGTGTAGTCATCGACAATGGTTAAATTGAAATTTGCGTAAAAATTGCGGCCTATATGGATGTTGGAACCATAAGAAAAATAGACGGGAGGTTCTACCCAGGCGTTTTCTCCTACCGTGGCAAACATTTCTTTAATCAGGCTTTCCCTTTTTTCAACTTCTGATGGATGCGAGTGATTAAACTCATACATTAACGTTTTCCCACGAAGTCTTTTTTCAGGTAAGCCTTCGCACATATCGGTAAATAGCTTGCCTGCTTTTATTCTTTCGGTCATTGGCATGTTCATTTTGATCATTCCGTCCTGATATGTTGGTCGGATAAGGCGCTCGCGCCCCATCCGACATTAATTGCTTAAGCGACTTCATTCACCTGGCGACGCAGTAGAGAAAGCGGGCCGGGGCCGCTAAGTGTGAACACGGAAATCAAGGTGAAGCCCAGCGCCACCAGACCCAGCACCAGATAAGCACCCTGGAAACCGATGCTTTCATACATATTGCCCGCCAGTACAGACATAAAAATCATCGCCAGCTGCTTAAAGAAGCAGAAACAGACCAGATAAATCGTCGCTGAAAAACGCACTTCAAACTGGCTGGTAATATATTTAAAGCAGCCCACCAGCAGGAACGGTACTTCAAACATATGCAGCGTTTTCAGAATGACCACTTCCAGCGCTGAAGTGGCGAACGATGAGCCAATAATGCGTACAGACATAATAGTGCCAGCCAGCAGCAGGGCGTTTTTCCCACCGATGCGATTAATAATCAGCGGCGCAAAGAACATAATCGAGGCGTTAAGTAATTCGCCCATTGTCGTTACGTAGCCAAATACCCGCGTCCCCTGTTCACTGGAGGTAAAAAACGAAGTAAAGAAATTAGCAAACTGTTGGTCAAAAACATCGTAGGTACAGGAAACGCCAATAACATACAGCGACAAAAACCACAGTTTGGGCTGTCTGAACAATTCCAGTGCCAGCTTAAGGCTAAATGCAGAATGGTTGGCGCCTACGGCATTGGCAACCGTGGCGGAAGAAGGGGCATCCGTTCTGGCAAAAAAGAGCAAAACGGCGAGGATGAGCGCACAGCCAGAACCCAGCCAGAAAACAAACTGGTTATTGATGGTGAACATGATGCCGACAATCGAGGCACACAGCGCCCAGCCAACACAGCCAAACATCCGCGCGCGACCAAATTCGAAATTACTGCGACGGCTGACTTTCTCGATAAATGCCTCTACTGCTGGCGCACCGGCGTTAAAACAAAAGCCAAGATAAATACCACCAACAATCGACCCTACTAAAATGTTGTACTGTAACAGCGGGCCGAAGATAAAAATAAAGAACGGCGCAAACATCACTAACATGCCGGTAATAATCCATAGCAGGTATTTGCGCAGCCCGAGTTTGTCAGAAAGCAGACCAAACAGTGGTTGAAATAACAGGGAGAACAGAGAAATAGCGGCAAAAATTATTCCGGTATCACTTTTGCTGATATGGTTGATGTCATGTAGCCAAATCGGGAAAAACGGGAAATAGGCACCCATGATAAAAAAGTAAAAGAAAAAGAATAAGCCGAACATCCAAAAGTTTGTGTTTTTTAAATAGAACATAATGGATTTCCTTACGCTAAATACGGGCAGACATAGCCTGCCCGGTTATTATTATTTTTGGCACCAGATCAACTGGTAATGATAGCGACCTGCGCTCAGTTGAAATTCTGCCGACACTGACGGGCTCCAGGAGTCGTCGCCACCAATCCCCATATGGAAACCGTCGATATTCAGCCAGGTGCCTTCTTCCGCGTGCAGCAGATGGCGATGACTGGTTGCCATCAGTTGTTGTTGGCTGTAGCGGCTGATATTGAACTGGAAGTCGCCGCGCCACTGGTGTGGGCCATAATTCAATTCGCGCGTCCCGCAGCGCAGACCGTTTTCGCTCGGGAAAACGTACGGGGTATACATGTCTGACAATGGCAGATCCCAGCGGTCAAAACAGGCTGCAGTAAGGCGGTCGGGATAGTTTTCTTGCGGCCCTAATCCGAGCCAGTTTACCCGCTCTGCTACCTGCGCCAGCTGGCAGGTCAGGCCAATCCGCGCCGGATGCGGCGTATCGCTCGCCACTTCAACATCCACACTGATGACCATCTCACCGTGTCCATCAATCCGGTAAGTTTTCCGGCTGATAAATAAGGTTTTCCCCTGATGCTGCCACGCGTGGGCGGTCGTAATCAGCACCGCGTCGGCAAGTGTATCTGCCGAGCACTGCAACAACGCCGCTTCGGCCTGGTAATGGCCCGCCGCCTTCCAGCGTTCGACCCAGGCGTTCGGATCAATACGCGTTGCTTCACTTACGCCAATGTCGTTATCCAGCGGTGCACGGGTGAACTGATCGCGCAGCGGCGTCAGCAGTTGTTTTTCATCGCCAATCCACATCTGTGAAAGAAAGCCTGACTGGCGGTTAAATTGCCAACGCTTGTTACCCAGCTCGATGCAAAAATCCGTTTCGCTGGTGGTCAGTTGCGGGATGGCGTGGGACGCGTAGGGGAGTGTCACGCTGAGGTTTTCCGCCAGCCGCCATTGTTGCCAGGCGCTGATGTGTCCGGCTTCTGACCATGCGGTCGCGTTCGGTTGCACTACGCGTACTGTGAGCCAGAGTTGCCCGGCGCTCTCCGGCTGCGGTAGTTCAGGCAGTTCAATCAACTGTTTACCTTGTGGGGCGACATCCAGAGGCACTTCACCGCTTGCCAGCGGCTTGCCATCGAGCGCCGCCGACCAGTGCAGGATCTCGTTATCGCTATGACGGAACAGGTATTCGCTGGTCACTTCGATGGTCCGCCCGGATAAACGGAACTGGAAAAACTGCTGTTGGTGTTTTGCTTCCGTCAGCGTCGGATGCGGCGTGCGGTCGGCAAAGACCAGACCGTTCATGCAGAACTGGCGATCGTTTGGCGTATCGCCAAAATCACCGCCGTAAGCCGACCACGGGTTTCCGTTTTCATCATATTTAATCAGCGACTGATCCACCCAGTCCCAGACAAAGCCGCCCTGTAAACGGGGGTACTGACGAAACGCCTGCCAGTATTTAGCGAAGCCGCCAAGACTGTTACCCATCGCGTGGGCATATTCGCAAAGGATCAGCGGGCGCGTCTCTCCAGGCAGCGAAAGCCATTTTTTGATGGACCATTTCGGCACAGCCGGGAAGGGCTGGTCTTCATCCACGCGCGCGTACATCGGGCAAATAATATCGGTGGCCGTGGTGTCGGCTCCGCCGCCTTCATACTGTACCGGGCGGGAAGGATCGACAGATTTGATCCAGCGATACAGCGCGTCGTGATTAGCGCCGTGGCCTGATTCATTCCCCAGCGACCAGATGATTACGCTCGGGTGATTACGATCGCGCTGCACCATCCGCGTTACGCGTTCGCTCATCGCAGGTAACCAGCGCGGATCATCCGTCAGTCGATTCATCGGCACCATGCCGTGGGTTTCAATATTGGCT
The DNA here is from genome assembly GCF_004212315.1 of Escherichia sp. E10V5. Taxonomy (NCBI): domain Bacteria; kingdom Pseudomonadati; phylum Pseudomonadota; class Gammaproteobacteria; order Enterobacterales; family Enterobacteriaceae; genus Escherichia; species Escherichia sp. E10V5. Next base: position 337,968 of record NZ_RHJM01000015.1, on the reverse strand, counting down.
TCATCCACCACATACAGGCCATAGCGGTCGCACAGCGAGTACCACAGCGGATGGTTCGGATAATGCGAACAGCGCACGGCGTTAAAGTTGTTCTGCTTCATCAGCTGGATATCCTGCACCATCGTCTGCTCATCCATGACCTGACCATGCAGAGGATGATGCTCGTGACGGTTAACGCCGCGAATCAGCAACGGCTTGCCGTTCAGCAGCAGCAGGCCATTTTCAATCCGCACCTCGCGGAAACCGACATCGCAGGCTTCTGCTTCAATCAGCGTGCCGTCGGCGGTGTGCAGTTCAACCACCGCACGATAGAGATTCGGGATTTCGGCGCTCCACAGCGCCGGGTTTTCGACGTTCAGACGTAGCGTGACGCGATCGCTATAACCACCACGTTCATCGATAATTTCGCCGCCGAAAGGTGCGGTGCCGCTGGCGACCTGCGTTTCACCCTGCCATAAAGAAACTGTTATCCGCAGCTCATCGCGCAGTTCGCCGTACATCTGAACTTCTGCCTCCAGTACAGCGCGGCTGAAATCATCATTAAAGTGAGTGGCAACATGGAAATCGCTGATTTGCGTGGTTGGTTTGTGCAGCAACGAGACGTCACGGAAAATGCCGCTCATTCGCCACATATCCTGATCTTCCAGATAGCTACCGTCACTCCAGCGCAGCACCATCACCGCGAGGCGGTTTTCTCCGGCGCGTAAAAATTCGCTCAGGTCAAATTCAGACGGCAAACGACTGTCCTGGCCGTAACCGACCCAGCGCCCGTTGCACCACAGATGAAACGCCGAGTTAACGCCATCAAAAATAATTCGCGTCTGGCCTTCCTGTAGCCAGCTTTCATCAACATTAAATGTGAGCGAGTAACAGCCTGTCGGATTTTCTGCGGGAACAAATGGCGGATTGACCGCAATGGGATAGGTCACGTTGGTGTAGATGGGCGCGTCGTAACCGTGCATCTGCCAGTTTGAGGGGACGACGACAGTATCGGCGTCAGGAAGATCGCTCTCGAGCCAGCTTTCCGGCACCGCTTCTGGTGCCGGAAACCAGGCAAATTGCCACTCACCATTCAGGCTGCGCAACTGTCGGGAAGGGCGATCGGCGCGGGCTTCTTCGCTATTACGCCAGCTGGCGAAAGGGGGATGCGCCGCAAGGCGATTAAGTTGGGTAACGCCAGGGTTTTCCCAGTCACGACGTTGTAATACGACGGCCAGTGAATCCGTAATCATGGTCATAGCTGTATCCTGTGTGAAATTGTTATCCGCTCACAATTTCACACAACATACGAGCCTGACGCATAGAGTGTAAAGCCTGGGGGGCCTAATGAGTGAGCTGACTCACATTAATTGCGTTGCGCTCACTGTCCGCTTTCCAGACGGGAAATTTGCCTTGCCAGCTGCATTAATGAATCGGCCAACGCGCGGGGAGAGGCGGTTTGCGTATTGGGTGGCAGGGTGGTTTTTCTTTTCACCAGTGAGACGGGCAGTAGCTGATTTCCCTTCACCGCCTGCCCCTGAGAGAGTTGCAGCAAGCGGTCTACGCTGGTTTTCCCCAGCAGACGAAAATCCTGTTTGATGGTGGTTAACGGCGGGATATAACACGAGCTGTCTTCGGTATCGTCGTATCCCACTACCGAGATATCCGCGCCGACGCGCAGCCCGAACTCGGTAATGGCGCGCATTGCGCCCAACGCCATCTGATCGTTGGCAACCAGCATCGCGGTGGGAATAACGCCCTCATTCAGCATCTGCATGGTTTGTTGAAAACCGGACATGGCGCTCCAGTCGCCTTCCAGTTCCGCTATTGGCTGAATTTGATGGTGTTTGAGATATTTGTGCCAGCCCGCCAGACGCAGACGCGCGGAGACAGAACTTAATGGGCCTGCTAACAGCGCGATTTGCTGGTGACCTAATGCGACCAGATGATCCACGCCAAGCCGCGTACCGTCTACATGGGAAAAAATAATACTGTTGATGGGGGCCTGGTCAGAGACATCAAGGAATAACGCTGGCACGTTACCACAGGCGGCTTCCACCGCAATGGCATCTTGTTCATCCAGCGGATAGTTGATGATCAGACCGCTAACGCGTTGCGCGAGAAGGTTGTGTACCGCCGCTTTACAGGCATCGACGCCGCTTCGTTCTACCATCGACACCACCACGCTGGCACCCAGTTGGTCAGCGCGGGATTTAATCGCCGCGACAATTTGTGACGGCGCGTGCAGGGCCAGGCTGGAGGTAGCAACGCCAATCAGCAACGACTGTTTGCCCGCCAGTTGTTGTGCCACGCGGTTGGGAATGTAATTCAGCTCCGCCATTGCCGCTTCCACTTTTTCCCGCGTTTTCGCAGAAACGTGGCTGGCCTGATTTACCACGCGGGAAACGGTCTGATAAGAGACACCGGCATACTCTGCGACATCGTATAGCGTTACTGGTTTCACATTCACCACCCTGAATTCACTTTCTTCCGGGCGCTATCATGCCATACCACGGAAGGTTTTTCGCCATTCGGCGGGGCTGACGCCGAAGTGAGATTTAAAATGCTGACGCCAGGTCACAGGTGAGAGAAAACCCACCTCAGCCGCTATCCTCTCAACGGGCAACTGACTGGTTTCCAACAGTTCCTGGCTACGGCGTAAGCGTTCAGTGATGAGCCATTCGGCGATACTCGAACCGGTCGCTTTCATAAAATGACGGGTTAGCGTGCGGCGACTCATCATTACTCGCTGCGCCAGCGAGTCGAGATCATGCTGTTGCGCAATGTTTTGCCGCAGGTAATCCAGCAGGAGGTTAATGCGTTCATCATGGGTATTTTTCGGCACCGGTTGCTCTATAAACTGCGCCTGACCGCCGGTGCGATATGGCGGTACGACCATCCGTCGGGCAATATGGTTAGCATAGTCGCTGCCCAAATGTTGCCGAACAATATACAAACAGCAATCCAGCGCCGCGGCAGTACCGGCAGAGGTAATAATACCGTCATCGTCTACATACAACGCGTTAATATCCAGATATGTTTGTGGAAAACGTGCCTGAAATTCACGCTCGAACTCCCAGTGCGTGGCAGCACGCTTATTGTTCAGTAAACCTGCATAGCCGAGCACAAACGTGCCCAGGCAAAGCCCGACAATCTGTGCCCCGTTATCCCGTGCGGTCGTTAAGGCTTCCAGCAGCTTTTGTGGCGGTTTTTGTGTAATTGTTCCCCAGTAAGGAATTATCACAATATCCGCCTGGATGACTGCGGTATAGTCATGGGTGGCGGTTACGGAAAACCCATCGGCAGAGTCCACGTTTCCCAGATTTTCAGCGCAGATAATTACGTGAAAGCGTTTTTTCTCCGCCATTTTTTCGCTAAACACGATAAACGGTACGGAAAGGTGAAAAGGGCTAAAACCGGCAACGGCGATAATGGCAACAGTTAGCGGGCGCATAACACTCTTTATCTCCGAATTAGAATGTCAACGTTTCACCATCTTCTGGTACGTTCACAAATTCGATAATTTGATTATCTCTGGCGTATTCCTTGAGCGCATCACGCGTCAACAAACAGTGGTTTACGGCCTCCATATGTGTCGCGACAATTTGCGCTTCTGGCAGGGTAACATGTGTTTTGAGAATATCTTCTGCTCCCATAATTATCGCGCCATGCCCCAGAACATGCGCAAATCCGGCATTCAACACAACCACTTCTGGTTGGAAAGTTAGCATTGTAGACTCGACGTCGTCACGCCAGAGGGTATCGCCAGCCAGATAGAGCGTTTTCTCTGTCGGGTGCTGGAAAACAACGCCGCAGGCTGCGCCTAAACGCTTCGCCATAGCCGGGTCGGCATAGGTGCGATCGGAGCCGTGCTGCCCTGTCGTTTTATGCAGAGTTATATCACTAAATTTAGTCTCGTCGGTAAGTACGGTAAGATGCGTAAATCCTTGTTTATGCAGTGATTCAGCATCTTGCTCATTTTGCACATAAATCAGTTTATCTTTGGGGACGACGCGGGAGGCTGTTTCGTCCCAGTGATCTTCATGCAAATGAGTCACGATTAGGGCGTCAACGTTGAGTAACGTTGTTAAATCGCACGGTAATTCTACCGTTGGATTGCGGATTTCTGCGCGTGCAGTTCCGGCAAAACCCGGATAACTTCCTTGAGGCGCGAGTAACGGGTCGATAAGAAATGTTTTGCCAGCGTATTGGATAATTTGGGTGGCATTACGAATTTGAGTAATTTTCATGATTTGCTCCACATCACAGTATTGATGTCATTAGCGTAGCGTGCAGCCCGTACTGTGCATGTGGGCAAATGGGCGAATAACGATGAGAATGGGCCAAATTACACATTGACGTCGCTAGCGCAAATGCACGCCACTTTGCCGTCCGGCCACCAGAATAGCCTGCGATTCCACCCCTTCTTCAATCTGTTTTGCTACCCGTTGCAGCGCCGGAAGATGTTTTTCTGCCGCCTGTTCAATGGTCATCGCACTGGCCATATACACCAGATTCAAACAGCCAATCACCCGTTGTTCACTGCGCAGCGGTACGGCAATGGAGGCGATCTTTTCTTCTTGATCCCAGCCGCGGTAGTTCTGCCCGTACCCCTCTTTGCGTGCGCGCGCCAGAATGGCTTCCAGCTTTAACGGTTCCCGTGCCAGTTGATAGTCATCACCGGGGCGGGCGGCTAACATTTCGATTAACGCCTGGCGTTCTTGTTCCGGGCAAAAGGCCAGCCAGGTCAGGCCCGAGGCGGTTTTCAGGAGCGGTAAACGCCGCCCGACCATTGCCCGGTGAAAGGATAATCGACTGAAACGGTGAGTGGTTTCGCGTACCACCATTGCATCAACATCCAGCGTGGAAACATCTGTAGGCCACACCACTTCGCGCAATAGATCGCCCAGCAGCGGGGCCGCCAGCGCAGAAATCCACTGTTCGTCACGAAACCCTTCGCTTAATTGCCGCACTTTGATGGTCAGACGAAAACTGTCATCGGAGGTACTGCGCCGGACATATCCCTCTTCCAGTAACGTCTCCAGCAGTCGCCGCACAGTGGTGCGATGCAGACCGCTGAGTTCCGCCAGCAGCCCGACGCTGGCACCGCCGTCAAGTTTATTTAACATATTTAATAACATTAGACCGCGGGTTAATCCGCGCACGGTTTTGTATTCCGTCTGCTCATCGTTCTGCATATTAATTGACATTTCTATAGTTAAAACAACGTTGTGCACCTGGTGCACATTCGGGCATGTTTTGATTGTAGCCGAAAACACCCTTCCTATACTGAGCGAACAATAAAAAATCATTTACATGTTTTTAACAAAATAAGTTGCGCTGTACTGTGCGCGCAACGGCATTTTGTCCGAGTCGTGAGGTACTGAAATGGCAATACAACACCCTGACATCCAGCCTGCTGTTAACCATAACGTTCAGGTGGCGATCGCTGGTGCCGGTCCGGTCGGGCTGATGATGGCGAACTATCTCGGCCAGATGGGCATTGACGTGCTGGTAGTGGAGAAACTCGATAAGTTGATCGACTACCCCCGTGCGATTGGTATTGATGACGAGGCGCTGCGCACCATGCAGTCGGTTGGCCTGGTCGATAATGTTCTGCCGCATACTACGCCGTGGCATGCGATGCGTTTTCTCACCCCCAAAGGCCGCTGTTTTGCTGATATTCAGCCAATGACCGATGAATTTGGCTGGCCGCGCCGTAACGCCTTTATTCAGCCGCAGGTCGATGCGGTGATGCTGGAAGGGGTGTCGCGTTTTCCGAATGTACGCTGCTTGTTTTCCCGCGAGCTGAAGGCCTTCAGCCAGCAAAATGACGAAGTGACCTTGCACCTGAAAACGGCTGAAGGGCAGCGGGAAACGGTCAAAGCCCAGTGGCTGGTGGCCTGTGATGGTGGGGCAAGTTTTGTCCGTCGCACCCTGAATGTGCCGTTTGAAGGTAAAACCGCGCCAAATCAGTGGATTGTGGTAGATATCGCCAACGATCCGTTAAGTACGCCGCATATCTATTTGTGTTGCGATCCGGTGCGCCCGTATGTTTCTGCCGCGCTGCCTCATGCGGTACGTCGCTTTGAATTTATGGTGATGCCGGGAGAAACCGAGGAACAGCTGCGTGAGCCGCAAAATATGCGCAAGCTGTTAAGCAAAGTGCTGCCTAATCCAGACAATGTTGAATTGATTCGCCAGCGTGTCTACACCCACAACGCACGACTGGCGCAACGTTTTCGTATCGATCGCGTACTGCTGGCGGGCGATGCCGCGCACATCATGCCGGTGTGGCAGGGGCAGGGCTATAACAGCGGTATGCGCGACGCCTTTAACCTCGCCTGGAAACTGGCGTTGGTTATCCAGGGGAAAGCCCGCGATGCGCTACTCGATACCTATCAACAAGAACGTCGAGATCACGCCAAAGCGATGATTGACCTGTCCGTGACCGCGGGCAACGTGCTGGCTCCGCCGAAACGCTGGCAGGGTACGTTACGTGACGGCGTTTCCTGGCTACTGAATTATCTGCCGCCAGTAAAACGCTACTTCCTCGAAATGCGCTTCAAGCCGATGCCGCAATATTACGGCGGTGCGCTGGTGCGTGAGGGCGAAGCGAAGCACTCTCCGGTCGGCAAGATGTTTATTCAGCCGAAAGTCACGCTGGAAAACGGCGACGTGACGCTGCTCGATAACGCGATCGGCGCGAACTTCGCGGTAATTGGCTGGGGATGCAATCCACTGTGGGGAATGAGCAACGAGCAAATCCAGCAGTGGCGTGCGTTGGGCACACGCTTCATTCAGGTGGTGCCGGAAGTGCAAATTCATACCGCACAGGATAATCACGACGGCGTGCTACGCGTGGGCGATACGCAAGGTCGTCTGCGTAGCTGGTTTGCGCAACACAATGCTTCGCTGGTGGTGATGCGCCCGGATCGCTTTGTTGCCGCCACCGCCATTCCGCAAACTCTGGGCAATACGCTGAATAAACTGGCGTCGGTGATGACGCTGACCCGCCCTGATGCCGACGTTTCTGTCGAAAAGGTAGCCTAATATGTACGCTTATCTTCACTGTCTTTCCCATTCGCCGCTGGTGGGGTATGTCGACCCGGCGCAAGAGGTGCTCGATGAGGTCAATGGCGTGATTGCCAGCGCCCGCGAGCGTATTGCGGCTTTCTCCCCTGAACTGGTGGTGCTGTTTGCGCCAGATCACTACAACGGTTTTTTCTATGACGTGATGCCACCGTTCTGTTTAGGCATTGGGGCGACGGCAATTGGTGATTTCGGCAGTGCGGCAGGAGAGCTGCCCGTGCCTGTGGAGCTGGCGGAGGCTTGTGCGCATGCCGTCATGAAGAGCGGGATCGATCTTGCCGTTTCTTACTGTATGCAGGTGGATCACGGTTTTGCCCAGCCGCTGGAGTTCCTGCTTGGCGGGCTGGATAAAGTGCCGGTTCTGCCTGTGTTCATCAACGGTGTCGCCACGCCGTTGCCCGGTTTCCAGCGTACCCGCATGTTGGGTGAAGCCATTGGACGTTTCACCAGCACTCTCAATAAACGCGTGCTGTTCCTTGGGTCCGGTGGACTTTCCCATCAGCCGCCGGTGCCAGAACTGGCGAAAGCCGATGCCCATATGCGCGACCGTTTGTTGGGGAGCGGGAAAGATTTACTCGCCAGTGAACGCGAATTGCGTCAGCAACGGGTGATTAGCGCTGCTGAGAAGTTTGTTGAGGATCAGAGAACTCTGCATCCGCTCAACCCGATTTGGGATAACCAGTTCATGACTTTGCTGGAGCAGGGACGCATACAGGAACTGGATGCCGTCAGTAACGAAGAGCTTTCCGCCATTGCCGGAAAGTCGACACATGAAATCAAAACCTGGGTCGCCGCTTTTGCCGCTATTTCTGCGTTTGGCAACTGGCGTAGCGAAGGGCGTTATTACCGCCCAATCCCGGAGTGGATTGCCGGATTTGGCTCGTTAAGCGCCAGAACAGAGAACTGAATATGCAGGAGAAGATGATGAGTTATCAGCCACAAACCGAAGCCGCCACCAGCCGTTTTCTGAATGTAGAAGAAGCGGGTAAAACGCTGCGCATCCATTTTAATGACTGCGGACAAGGCGACGAAACCGTAGTTCTGCTGCACGGTTCCGGCCCGGGGGCTACGGGCTGGGCGAACTTCAGCCGCAATATCGATCCGCTGGTAGAGGCGGGCTATCGAGTGATCCTGTTGGATTGTCCGGGCTGGGGTAAGAGCGATTCGATCGTTAATAGTGGTTCGCGATCGGATCTTAATGCACGAATCCTGAAAAGCGTGGTGGATCAACTGGATATCGCCAAAATCCACTTGCTGGGCAACTCGATGGGCGGCCACAGTTCTGTGGCGTTCACCCTTAACTGGCCGGAGCGCGTCGGCAAATTGGTGCTGATGGGCGGCGGTACGGGCGGAATGAGTTTGTTTACGCCAATGCCAACCGAAGGTATTAAGCGACTGAATCAGCTTTATCGCCAGCCTACTATCGAAAACCTGAAGCTGATGATGGATATCTTCGTTTTTGATACCAGCGATTTGACCGACGCCCTGTTTGAAGCGCGCCTGAATAATATGCTGTCGCGTCGCGATCACCTGGAAAACTTCGTTAAGAGCCTGGAAGCCAATCCGAAACAGTTCCCGGATTTTGGTCCACGCCTGTCGGAAATCAAAGCACAAACCCTGATTGTCTGGGGGCGCAACGACCGTTTTGTGCCGATGGATGCGGGTCTGCGTCTGCTTTCCGGCATTGCTGGTTCTGAACTGCATATCTTCCGCGACTGTGGTCACTGGGCGCAGTGGGAACATGCCGACGCTTTCAATCAACTGGTGCTGAATTTCCTCGCGCGCCCTTAAGGAATGGTCATGACGAAGCATACTCTTGAGCAACTGGCGGCGGATTTACGCCGCGCCGCAGAGCAGGGCGAAGCGATTGCGCCGCTGCGCGATCTGATTGGTATTGAAAACGCGAAAGCCGCCTACGCCATTCAGCGCATCAATGTGCAACATGACGTCGCTCAGGGACGGCGAGTGGTGGGGCGCAAAGTGGGACTGACGCATCCGAAAGTGCAACAACAACTGGGCGTTGATCAACCGGATTTTGGGACGTTATTTGCCGATATGTGTTATGGCGATAATGAAACCATTCCTTTTTCCCGCGTCTTGCAACCCCGCATTGAAGCGGAGATCGCACTGGTTTTGAACCGCGATTTGCCCGCGACCGATACCACGTTTAACGAACTGTATAACGCCATTGAATGGGTACTTCCGGCGCTGGAAGTGGTGGGTAGCCGCATTCGCGACTGGTCGATTCAGTTTGTCGATACCGTCGCAGATAACGCCTCCTGCGGGGTGTATGTCATCGGCGGTCCGGCGCAACGTCCGGCGGGGTTAGACCTGAAAAACTGCGCCATGAAGATGACGCGTAATAACGAAGAGGTTTCCAGTGGGCGCGGCAGCGAATGCCTGGGACATCCGCTTAATGCCGCCGTCTGGCTGGCACGCAAAATGGCCAGCCTGGGTCAACCGCTGCGCGCCGGAGATATCATTCTTACCGGGGCATTAGGTCCGATGGTGGCGGTGAATGCGGGCGATCGTTTTGAAGCCCATATTGAAGGCATAGGTTCAGTTGCTGCGACATTTTCAAGCGCAGCCCCAAAAGGAAGTCTGTCATGAGTAAGCGTAAAGTCGCCATTATCGGTTCTGGCAACATTGGCACCGATCTGATGATTAAAATTTTGCGTCACGGTCAGCATCTGGAGATGGCGGTGATGGTCGGCATTGATCCTCAGTCCGACGGTCTGGCGCGTGCCAGACGTATGGGCGTCGCCACTACCCATGAAGGGGTGATCGGACTGATGAACATGCCTGAATTTGCTGATATCGACATTGTATTTGATGCGACCAGCGCGGGCGCGCATGTGAAAAACGATGCCGCTTTGCGCGAAGCGAAACCGGATATTCGCTTAATTGACCTGACGCCTGCTGCCATCGGCCCTTACTGCGTGCCGGTGGTTAACCTCGAGGCGAACGTCGATCAACTGAACGTCAACATGGTCACCTGCGGCGGCCAGGCCACCATTCCAATGGTGGCGGCGGTTTCACGCGTGGCGCGTGTTCATTACGCCGAAATTATCGCTTCTATCGCCAGTAAATCTGCCGGACCTGGCACGCGTGCCAATATCGATGAATTTACGGAAACCACTTCGCGCGCCATTAAAGTGGTGGGCGGCGCGGCAAAAGGGAAGGCGATTATTGTGCTTAACCCAGCAGAGCCACCGTTGATGATGCGTGACACGGTGTATGTATTGAGCGACGAAGCTTCACAAGATGATATCGAAGCCTCAATCAATGAAATGGCTGAGGCGGTGCAGGCTTACGTACCGGGATATCGCCTGAAACAGCGCGTGCAGTTTGAAGTTATCCCGCAGGATAAACCGGTTAATTTGCCGGGCGTGGGGCAGTTCTCCGGGCTGAAAACGGCGGTCTGGCTGGAAGTCGAAGGCGCAGCGCATTATCTGCCTGCCTATGCGGGCAACCTCGACATTATGACTTCCAGTGCGCTGGCGACAGCGGAAAAAATGGCCCAGTCACTGGCGCGCAAGGCAGGAGAGGCGGCATGAACGGTAAAAAACTATATATCTCGGACGTCACGTTGCGTGACGGTATGCACGCCATTCGTCATCAGTATTCGCTGGAAAATGTCCGCCAGATTGCCAAAGCACTGGATGATGCTCGCGTGGATTCGATTGAAGTGGCCCACGGCGACGGTTTGCAGGGTTCCAGCTTTAACTATGGTTTCGGCGCACATAGCGACCTTGAATGGATTGAAGCGGCGGCGGATGTGGTGAAGCACGCCAAAATCGCGACGTTGTTGCTGCCAGGAATCGGCACTATTCACGATCTGAAAAATGCCTGGCAGGCTGGCGCGCGGGTGGTTCGTGTGGCTACGCACTGTACCGAAGCTGATGTTTCCGCCCAGCATATTCAGTATGCCCGCGAGCTCGGAATGGACACCGTTGGTTTTCTGATGATGAGCCATATGACCACGCCGGAAAATCTCGCGAAGCAGGCAAAGCTGATGGAAGGCTACGGTGCGGCCTGTATTTATGTGGTGGATTCTGGCGGTGCGATGAACATGAGCGATATCCGCGACCGTTTCCGCGCCCTGAAAGCAGTGCTGAAACCAGAAACGCAAACCGGCATGCACGCTCACCATAACCTGAGTCTTGGCGTGGCGAACTCTATCGCGGCGGTGGAAGAGGGCTGTGACCGAATCGACGCCAGCCTCGCGGGGATGGGCGCGGGTGCAGGTAACGCGCCGCTGGAAGTGTTTATTGCCGCCGCGGATAAACTGGGCTGGCAGCATGGGACCGATCTCTATGCGTTAATGGATGCCGCTGATGACCTGGTGCGTCCGTTGCAGGATCGTCCGGTACGAGTCGATCGCGAAACGCTGGCGCTGGGGTACGCTGGTGTTTACTCCAGCTTCCTGCGTCACTGTGAAACGGCAGCGACGCGTTATGGCTTAAGCGCGGTGGATATTCTCGTTGAGCTGGGCAAACGCCGGATGGTTGGCGGCCAGGAGGATATGATCGTCGACGTGGCGCTGGATCTGCGCAACAACAAATAATGATGACTGCCGAGAACGTGCATTTTGTATGCCCATCCCAGGCATGATAAGACGCGCCAGCGTCGCATCAGGCGTCTGCGCACGACTGCCGGATGCGGCGTGAACGCCTTATCCGGCCTACGGATGGCGCGGGAATTTGTAGGCCTGATAAGACGCGTCAGCGTCGCATCAGGCATCTGCGCACGACTGCCGGATGCGGCGTAAACGCCTTATCCGGCTTACATTTCGCCCGCAGGCCGTCATTAAATGGTTCTGATTACGCGGCTGGCAATGTATCAGCCGCGATTCACCTGTACTCACAACGAGGTTCATCTTATGTCGACTCGTCTCCCTTCATCATCTTCATCCCGCCTGATGCTGACCATCGGGCTTTGTTTTTTGGTCGCTCTGATGGAAGGACTGGATCTTCAGGCGGCTGGCATTGCGGCGGGTGGCATCGCCCAGGCTTTCGCACTCGATAAAATGCAAATGGGTTGGATATTCAGCGGCGGAATACTCGGTTTGCTACCCGGCGCGTTGGTTGGCGGAATGCTGGCGGACCGTTATGGTCGCAAGCGCATTTTGATTGGCTCAGTTGCGCTGTTTGGTTTGTTCTCACTGGCAACGGCGATTGCCTGGGATTTCCCCTCACTGGTCTTTGCACGGCTGATGACCGGTGTCGGGCTGGGGGCAGCGTTGCCGAATCTTATCGCCCTGACGTCTGAAGCCGCGGGTCCACGTTTTCGTGGGACGGCAGTGAGCCTGATGTATTGCGGTGTTCCCATTGGTGCGGCGCTGGCGGCGACGCTGGGTTTCGCGGGGGCAAACTTAGCCTGGCAAACGGTGTTTTGGGTAGGTGGTGTGGTGCCGTTGATTCTGGTGCCGCTATTAATGCGCTGGCTGCCGGAGTCGGCGGTTTTCGCTGGCGAAAAACAGGCTGCGCCACCACTGCGTGCGTTATTTGCACCAGAAACGGCCACCGCGACGCTGCTGCTGTGGTTGTGTTATTTCTTCACTCTGCTAGTGGTCTACATGTTGATCAACTGGCTGCCGCTGCTTTTGGTGGAGCAAGGATTCCAGCCATCGCAGGCGGCAGGGGTGATGTTTGCACTGCAAATGGGTGCGGCGAGCGGGACGTTAATGTTGGGCGCATTGATGGATAAGCTACGTCCAGTAACCATGTCGCTACTGATTTATAGCGGCATGTTAGCTTCGCTGCTGGCGCTGGGAACGGTGTCGTCATTTAACGGTATGTTGCTGGTGGGATTCGTCGCGGGGTTGTTTGCGACAGGTGGGCAAAGCGTTTTGTATGCCCTGGCACCGTTGTTTTACAGTTCGCAGATCCGCGCAACAGGTGTGGGAACAGCCGTGGCGGTAGGGCGTCTGGGGGCTATGAGCGGTCCGTTACTGGCCGGGAAAATGCTGGCATTAGGCACTGGCACGGTTGGGGTAATGGCCGCTTCTGCGCCGGGTATCCTTGTTGCAGGGATGGCGGTGTTTATTTTGATGAGTCGGAGGTCACGAATGCAGCCGTGTGCTGATGCCTGACGTGCCTTATCAAGCAGGGGCGAAAGGGACTTGCCCCCAATACACCTACGGCGTTTACAGGTATACTCGCTAAAAATTATTCAGCGGGTTTGGAAACAAAGATGGCAAAACTTACCTTACAAGAGCAGTTGCTCAAAGCAGGATTAGTCACCAGCAAAAAAGCGGCGAAGGTCGAGAGAACGGCGAAAAAATCGCGCGTTCAGGCGCGTGAAGCTCGGGCGGCGGTAGAAGAAAATAAAAAGGCACAGCTTGAGCGTGATAAACAGCTTAGCGAGCAACAAAAACAAGCGGCGTTGGCGAAAGAATATAAAGCCCAGGTGAAGCAGCTTATTGAAATGAACCGAATCACCATTGCCAATGGCGATATTGGTTTTAACTTTACCGATGGTAATCTGATTAAGAAGATTTTTGTTGATAAGCTCACACAGGCGCAGTTGATTAATGGTCGTCTGGCGATTGCCCGCTTGTTGGTCGATAACAATAGCGAAGGTGAATACGCCATTATTCCCGCCAGCGTTGCCGATAAAATTGCTCAGCGCGATGCCAGCAGTATTGTGTTGCATAGTGCACTCAGCGCCGAAGAGCAGAATGAAGATGATCCGTATGCCGACTTCAAAGTGCCTGATGATTTGATGTGGTAAACATAGATAAGCCGTGCGCAGATGCCTGATGCGACGCTTTGCGCGTCTTATCAGGCCTACGGTTTACGGGCGAAATGTGGGCCGGATAAGGCGTTTGCGCCGCATCCGGCAGTCGTGCGCAGATGCCTGATGCGACGCTTTGCGCGTCTTATCAGGCCTACGGTTTATGGGCGAAATGTAGGCCGGATAAGGCGTTTACGCCGCATCCGGCAGTTGTGGGCTATGCTCAACGCATATTCAATTTATTGGCGTGGTACGCAATATGCTCGCCAATAAAACTGGAGACAAAATAATAGCTGTGGTCGTAACCTTCGTGATACCGGGTTACCGCCTTGATATTCATCTCCTGACAGACCTTTTCAAGATTTTGAGTCCGCAGCTGTTCCACGTAAAACTCATCACTCAACCCCTGATCAACCATTATTTCTGCAACGTGTTGACCTTGTGAAATAAGGCTCACCGGATCGTAATCCAACCAGGTTTCTTTATTTTCACCAAGATACGCGGCAAAGGCTTGCTGGCCCCACGGTACTTGCGAAGGGGAAACAATGGGCGAAAACGCCGAGACGCTGACATACTCATCTGGGTTACGCAGCGCCAGTACCAGCGCGCCCAGCCCGCCCATAGAATGACCTGAGATAGACTTTCTGGCCGTTGCCGGAAAATGTTGCATCACTAAATCCGGCAGCTCGCTGCGGATATAGTCATACATTTTGTAATGCTCTTTCCACGGCGCTTGCGTCGCGTTCAGGTAAAAACCAGCACCTTGCCCGAGATCGTAACGGTCGGCATCTGCGACATGACTGCCTCGCGGACTGGTGTCCGGCACAACAACAATAATGTTGTGTTCAGCCGCGTAACGCTGCATTCCCGATTTGGTAATGAAATTCTGCTCGTTGCAGGTCAGGCCCGAAAGCCAGTAAAGCACCGGCAATTTTTCACTCGCAGCTTTTGGTGGGAGATAGACGCCGACATTCATTTCACAATTCAGTGATTGGGAATAATGCCGATACACATTTTGCCAGCCGCCAAAGCTGGCATGTTTTTCAATGAGTTCCATCAGCCATTATCTCATGGTTAATTCCCCGGACGGCTGCCCGGGGACGGTATTAAGAACCTCGTCTAAACTGGACGGGGTAAACCTGCGGGAAATCAGTAACGAATTACGGTTCGAATGGATTTGCCTTCATGCATCAGATCAAAGGCGTCATTAATTTCATCCAGGCTCATGGTATGCGTCACAAACGGTTCCAGGTCGATATCACCTTTCATTGCATCTTCAACCATCCCCGGTAACTGGGAACGACCTTTCACGCCGCCAAACGCGGAACCTTTCCATACGCGACCGGTGACCAACTGGAATGGACGGGTGGAGATTTCCTGACCAGAACCTGCTACCCCGATGATCACCGACTGACCCCAGCCGCGGTGCGCACTTTCTAGCGCCGCACGCATCACATTGACGTTACCGATGCACTCAAAGGTATGGTCGATACCCCATTTGTTGATATCCAGCAGGACATCTTTAATCGGTTTGTCGTAGTCATTCGGGTTAATGCAGTCGGTGGCACCGAAGCGACGCGCCAGATCGAATTTCTTCGGGTTCGTATCAATAGCGATAATCCGTCCCGCTTTCGCCTGACGAGCGCCCTGAACCACTGCCAGACCAATCGCGCCAAGACCAAACACGGCAACAGAATCACCTGGCTGGACTTTAGCAGTATTATGCACCGCGCCAATGCCGGTGGTCACGCCACAGCCCAGCAGGCAGACGTGTTCATGGTTTGCTTCTGGATTAATTTTGGCCAGAGACACTTCCGCGACCACGGTGTATTCACTGAATGTAGAACAGCCCATGTAGTGATAAAGCGGCTGCCCGTTGTAAGAAAAACGGGTGGTGCCGTCTGGCATCAGGCCTTTGCCCTGGGTTTCGCGAACCGCGACACAGAGGTTGGTTTTGCCGGAACGACAGAACTCACACTCGCCGCACTCTGCGGTATAAAGCGGGATCACATGGTCGCCAGGTTTGACGCTGGTTACGCCTTCACCGACTTCAACCACAACGCCAGCCCCTTCGTGACCAAGAACGACCGGGAATACACCTTCCGGGTCATCGCCGGAGAGGGTAAATGCGTCGGTATGGCAAACGCCGGTATGGGTAACTTTGATCAGCACTTCACCTTTTTTCGGTGGTGCAACGTCAATTTCAACGATTTCCAGCGGTTTACCGGGAGCAAATGCAACGGCAGCACGTGATTTCATCTTTCGCTCTTCCTCAATATGGTAATAGATTCAGCTATTTAAGATAGGCTCGAACCAGTTCAATAGTGTCGTCAACGGATTGGCTGACTTCACGGCTGTAGCAGTCATTTCGGTCAAACGTTTCCCGGATATGGCTTTCAAGCACTTCTGCCATCAGCCCGTTAGCCGCGCCCCGAACGGCGGCTATCTGTTGGAGTATGGCACGGCATTCGGCATCACCCTCCAGCGACCGTTCCAGAGCATCAATCTGCCCCCGAATACGACGAACTCGAGTAAGGACCTTTTTCTTCTCTTCCGGAGTACTGGGCATTTCGCACCTCATCATCTGCACGCATTATACTATAGGGTAGTATGCTATATGTCAATGCATACCCCCCTATAGTATATAACACTGAAGAATAAAATTTATCCGGTGAATGTGGGTGGAAAACGAAAAGGAAAGTGTTTGGGCGCTAATCGGCAGGGAAGGCCGCCCTGGATAGCGGGCGGCAGAAGGAATCAAAATTTCCAGGTCAGATGAGCTGCGAGTTGCAAGCCGTCATAATCATCGGTTGGGGTGTCGTACCACACTTTACCTGCCGTCAGCCCCAAATTAAGTTGCTCTGTTAAAGGCTGAATACGCTGTAAACTGACGCTCTTCATACTGCCGTGTCGTGTCTCTGGCGACCAGTCATAAGTGTAAGCGCCGGTCCCGCGAGTTAGCCAAAGCTGGGTATAACCACCGCCGCGCGTATCGTTCAGGCGCAGGGAAATCATATTGCTGTAACTGCCGCCCGCATCGCTTGAGTCATAATGGGTATAGCGATAGCTGGTGATCACCGGGCCGGTATAAAGCGAAACGCCACCTTGCCAGGCATTAACGTCAACGTCATCGTAATATTTGGTGTAGCGATAACCGGTCGTGAACACCGTTTTTGGCAGCAGGGCCAGGTTAATATCCTGACGAAAATCCTGGCGGGCAAAGACCGGCGTATTATCTGCAAATGCAATACCCGTTCGGGTCGTCAGCCAGTTATTCCATTTATACCAGACAGCACCCTGGCCGCGTGTGGCATTGAAACTTTCAGTCTCGTAATCTCGACGTCCCTGGGAAAGATTGAAAAGCAGTGTTGCGTTTTCAACCTTTGCGATCAGTTCGGCATACGCTAAATTACGGTTACCATGATCGCCAGAATAATCGGTAAAATCGTAGCCTGCGGTAATAGATGTTAACCCGGCATAAGCGGGCAATGCGCTAAAGACTGCTGCCGCTAATAACGTCCGTTTTATCATTTTAATCTCCTGTACGGATAAGTTCTTGCCGGAGTGAGTAATTTCCGGTAGGTAAATTACGTTCTACAATAACGCGTGGACCAAGCTGTGTATTCGGAGAAATAATTCGCCCCGGTAAAATAATAACCTGCACACCAAGTCGTGAACGCCGACCAATATAACAACCTAATTTATCGCATCCGGTAGCGATAGTACCTTCTGCGGTGCGAACCGATACTGGCTGTTCATCCAGACGATGATTACTGGTACGCACCAGCGCGCCTAAATATGCCCCGCTTGCTACCACCGAGTCGGCAATAAAACATTGCGGACCAATCGTTGCTTCTGCTTCAATAACCGCATTTTTTATTTCTGTGGCAAAACCAATTTTTACACCATTGCTGATTACCGTGTTGGGGCGAATAAAAGCATAATTGCCAATCAGGCAATTTGCGCCAATCACTACCGGTCCTTGAATCACTGCACCGTGGCAAATACGGGTATTGGTGCCAATAATAACTTCACCGGCACTCTCATCAATAATTACCTGGTCTGCAATCTGAATATTTTTCTCTTTAACATTAAGCTTCAGATAGCTTTTCAGTTCCTGCGACAGAAGAGTTGGAATAAGCGGTTGGCGCTTCCACCAGTGCGGAATAACGGGTGGGTTTGTCGCGCTGAGGTTCGCGTCCAGTAAAAAAGGCAATAAGTCCATAAATAATCCAGATGGCATAAGCTAATAATACATACACAACGGAAAAAGGCGCTAAAGGCACCAATAACCAGCAACGATGAAACCAGGCGCTAAAAGCACCAATAACACAAACTACGCCGACCCAGATAAGCGGAAACATTGCCAATATTACGCCATGTGGCCCGGTGGCGATGAATTCATTAAACCAGGTAGTGAGATAAATCCCAACGCCATAAAGCACAACCAGCAGCATGGGAAAAATACTGAATATGCCAAAGCGGCTAAATAAAAGTTTTTTATGTAGGCGCATACATACCGCGTAGCCCACAATCCAGCGCCGCCAGCGTCGCCATTCATCAAGCGGACTATTGCATTCCTGCGGATAAACGATGCAGCGATTCGCTTGACGAACACGGTAGCCATTAGCCACCAACGTCCAGGTAAGGTCGAGATCTTCGACTTTGGTACGATCAGAGAAACCAAATTTACGCAGCACATCGGTGCGAAACATCCCGCAGGCTCCGCTGACAATAAACGGCGCACCGCCCAATAGTTGTTGTAGCGTGCGCTTCATAACAATCATTGGCAACTTCACCGTCGCGCGGATGTGCGGCAACAGGCCAGCGCCTTTTAACGCGGTGGAGGGAATGCCGCCTACGGCGTCAGCGCCGCGCTCAATTTCCGCCAACATATAGCCCATGCCGTTTTTATCGGGCGGGACGTAAGTATCGGCATCGCTTAAAAAAACCATGTCGCAGGTGGCGTAGTTGAGGCCATTCATTAGCGCACCGCCTTTACCGGTATTTTTTTGCGTGACGGCAACAAAGCGGTCGCCCCATTTACGTTTTACTTCTGCCATGACTGCTTCGGTATTATCAGTGGAGCCGTCGTTAACGCAAATTACCCGGCAAAAATAAGGGTTGCGTAGCAGATTTTCCAGCGACTGTGCCAGACAAGGGCCTTCGTTATAGGCAGGAATAATTGCGTCAATACAGCCTTTTTTTTGGCTGGGCTTACGCCTTAACGTACTCAGGAACCATAGTAATATTGCTACGGCCATACATATAAAGATCCAGGTTTTCATGCAATCTGCTCAAAGAATCATTTTATGAATAACAAAGCCTTCACCCAGGTCGCTATTGACCTGTTGTCCGCGAAATTGTGCGACAGCACGCAAACGTTCTGGGCGCATATAATCACGCAGACTCTGACTTTTATGTTTTTGTAACGCGTTTAGTTTTATAGAAAAATATTTCTCTTCCACGGATTCAAAAACCTGGGGCATAAATGAAAGCCAGGTACTTGGCGTTTCGTAGCCGAGAATTTGAGGAATTGCCCGACAGGCCACCATTGACGCCTGATAAACGGCCAGATGATCCTGATGGCGGTCGGCATCATGCATGGTATAGACACGAATGATTTCAACATCAGACGGAATTTGAGACTTAATGATATTTTCCAGGGCGGTAATCATATCATTGAGATGTAAATGAGCACGGGTATCAGCAAAATTAAGATGAATAGTCTGCTGGCATCCTAATATCTTTAGGGCTTCGCGTGACTCTGCGTGGCGATCGATTATTCCATCTGTGCCAGAATTGCCGGTAGTCATAACTACGGCAGCAATATAAATCCCTTTTTGCGCAAGACGAGCGAGCGATGCGCCGCAGCCTAATTCTATATCGTCAGGGTGTGCGCCAATAGCAAGAATACCTTTCTTTTTATTTTTTGAAGAAAGGAGAGCAGAATTTAAAACCTTATCCACTTAATGACACTCCATTTTTAATTATTATACTACAAGCGCAGCGATACGCGCAGAGACGTAATCTCTGGCGCAAACAGACGTTAAAATTTATACGTAGTGAAAGTTGCTAATAACTTAG
The DNA here is from genome assembly GCF_004212315.1 of Escherichia sp. E10V5. NCBI lineage: Bacteria > Pseudomonadati > Pseudomonadota > Gammaproteobacteria > Enterobacterales > Enterobacteriaceae > Escherichia > Escherichia sp. E10V5. The sequence continues at coordinate 318,072 of NZ_RHJM01000015.1, read as the reverse complement.
TGCCAGGATGCTATGAGGGCCTGAAAATCGACAGGGTAAAGTTTTTTTTACGTAGTTCATATGTTAGTTTTTTGTGTGTTTGCTATGTATAGTTATTTTCTTTTGCGCATTGTATTTAGATGTGAATTAGTTTGTCAATTAATTGCATTTAAAAAATATGTTCAATGAACGGATATTGTTTATATACATGTTGTGAATGTGATATGCGGTGGGTGAAAAACAATACAGTAGTATATTTAATGCGAATATAATAACTTTGTCATATATTTTGGTTTTAATAAAAATCAGAAGATAGTAAATCTCGTAATCTGACTTTTTATGCATCAATAAAATGCAGTACAGCAATTTCCCCGAGTTGTGGGATGATGCTAATTGCATAATTAACCTTTCCTTTGCTGTTTTTTTGCTAAGAATAAAATCATCTGTACCATAACGACTAATTCTTTTATCAAATGTCTTTGTCCGCGAATACTGCTCCCATAACAAGATAGGGGAGCAGACAATCATGGCAATTTCATCGCGTAACACACTTCTTGCCGCACTGGCATTCATCGCTTTTCAGGCGCAGGCGGTGAACGTCACTGTGGCCTATCAAACCTCCGCCGAACCGGCGAAAGTCGCACAGGCTGATAACACCTTTGCCAAAGAGAGCGGGGCGACGGTGGACTGGCGTAAGTTTGACAGCGGGGCCAGCATCGTGCGGGCCTTGGCCTCGGGCGATGTGCAAATCGGTAATCTTGGTTCCAGCCCATTGGCGGTAGCTGCCAGCCAACAGGTGCCGATTGAAGTCTTCTTGCTGGCGTCAAAACTGGGCAACTCTGAGGCGTTGGTGGTAAAGAAAACCATCAGCAAACCGGAAGACTTGATTGGTAAACGTATCGCCGTGCCGTTTATCTCCACTACACACTACAGCCTGCTGGCGGCGCTGAAACACTGGGGCATTAAACCTGGGCAAGTGGAGATAGTGAACCTGCAGCCGCCCGCGATTATCGCCGCCTGGCAACGGGGAGATATCGATGGCGCTTATGTCTGGGCGCCTGCGGTTAACGCCCTGGAAAAAGACGGCAAGGTGCTGACCGATTCTGAACAGGTCGGGCAGTGGGGCGCGCCGACGCTGGACGTCTGGGTAGTGCGGAAAGATTTTGCCGAGAAACATCCAGAGGTAGTGAAAGCGTTCGCCAAAAGCGCCATCAATGCTCAGCAACCGTATATTGCTAACCCTGACGCGTGGCTGAAACAGCCGGAAAACATCAGCAAACTGGCGCGCTTAAGCGGCGTGCCGGAAGGCGATGTGCCGGGGCTAGTGAAGGGAAACACCTATCTGACGCCGCAGCAGCAAACGGCAGAACTGACCGGACCGGTGAACAAAGCGATCATCGACACGGCCCATTTTTTGAAAGATCAGGGCAAAGTCCCCGCCGTGGCGAATGATTACAGCCAGTACGTTACCTCTCGCTTCGTGCAATAAAAGGAGGCGCAGATGCTGCAAATCTCTCATCTTTACGCCGATTATGGCGGTAAACCAGCACTGGAAGATATCAACCTGACGCTGGAAAGCAGCGAGCTGCTGGTTGTGCTGGGACCGTCCGGCTGCGGCAAAACCACGTTGCTGAATTTAATTGCTGGTTTTGTGCCTTATCAGCACGGCAGCATTCAACTGGCGGGCAAACACATTCAGGGACCGGGAGCAGAATGCGGCGTGGTTTTTCAGAATGAAGGATTGCTACCGTGGCGCAATGTGCAGGATAACGTGGCGTTCGGTCTGCAACTGGCGGGGATGGAGAAAATGCAGCGTCTGGAAATTGCTCTCCAGATGCTGAAAAAAGTAGGTCTGGAAGGCGCAGAAAAACGCTTCATCTGGCAGCTTTCTGGAGGCCAGCGTCAGCGAGTGGGGATTGCCCGCGCGCTGGCGGCAAATCCCCAACTGTTATTACTCGACGAGCCGTTTGGCGCGCTGGACGCCTTTACCCGCGACCAGATGCAAACCTTGTTGCTGAAACTCTGGCAGGAGACGGGCAAGCAGGTACTGTTGATTACTCACGATATAGAGGAAGCGGTGTTTATGGCGACCGAGCTGGTTCTGCTTTCGCCAGGGCCAGGGCGTGTGCTGGAGCGTCTTCCGCTCGACTTCGCTCGCCGTTTTGTTGCGGGAGAATCGAGTCGCAGCATCAAGTCCGATCCGCAGTTTATTGCCATTCGCGAATATGTTTTAAGCCGCGTATTTGAGCAACGGGAGGCGTTCTCATGAGTGTGCTCATTAACGAAAAACTGCATTCGAGTCGGTTGAAATGGCGCTGGCCGCTCTCGCGGCAAGTGACCTTAAGCATTGGCACGTTAGCGGTTTTACTCACCATATGGTGGACGGTGGCGACGCTGCAACTGATTAGCCCGCTGTTTTTGCCGCCGCCGCAACAGGTACTGGAAAAACTGCTCACCATTGCCGGACCGCAAGGCTTTATGGACGCCACGCTGTGGCAGCATCTGGTTGCCAGCCTGACGCGCATTATGCTGGCGCTATTTGCAGCGGTGTTGATCGGTATTCCGGTCGGGATCGCGATGGGACTTAGCCCTACGGTACGCGGCATTTTGGATCCGGTAATCGAGCTTTATCGTCCGGTGCCGCCGCTGGCCTATTTGCCGCTGATGGTGATCTGGTTTGGTATTGGCGAAACGTCGAAGATCTTACTGATCTATTTAGCGATTTTTGCACCGGTGGCGATGTCGGCGCTGGCGGGGGTGAAAAGCGCGCAGCAGGTTCGCATTCGTGCCGCGCAGTCGCTGGGGGCCAGCCGTATACAGGTGCTGTGGTTTGTCATTTTGCCTGGCGCGCTGCCGGAAATCCTCACCGGATTACGCATTGGTCTGGGGGTGGGCTGGTCTACGTTGGTGGCGGCGGAGTTGATTGCCGCAACGCGAGGCTTAGGTTTTATGGTCCAGTCAGCAGGTGAATTCCTCGCGACTGACGTGGTGCTGGCGGGGATCGCGGTGATTGCGATTATCGCCTTTCTTTTAGAACTGGGTCTGCGTGCGTTACAACGCCGCCTGACGCCCTGGCATGGAGAAGTACAATGAGTGAACGTCTGAGCATTACCCCGCTGGGGCCGTATATTGGCGCACAAATTTCGGGTGCCGACCTGACGCGCCCGTTAAGCGATAATCAGTTTGAACAGCTTTACCATGCGGTGCTGCGTCATCAGGTGGTTTTTCTGCGTGAACAGGCGATAACGCCACAGCAGCAACGTGCGCTGGCTCAGCGTTTTGGCGAACTGCATATTCATCCTGTTTATCCTCATGCCGAAGGGGGTGACGAGATCATCGTACTGGACACCCATAACGATAATCCGCCGGATAACGACAACTGGCACACCGATGTGACATTTATTGAGACGCCGCCAGCAGGGGCGATTCTCGCAGCGAAAGAGTTGCCATCGACCGGTGGTGATACGCTCTGGACCAGCGGTATTGCGGCCTATGAGGCGCTTTCTGTTCCTTTCCGCCAGCTTTTGAGCGGGCTGCGCGCGGAGCATGATTTCCGTAAATCGTTCCCGGAATACAAGTACCGCAAAACTGAAGAGGAACATCAACGTTGGCGCGAGGCGGCCGCGAAAAATCCGCCGTTGTTACATCCAGTGGTGCGTACGCATCCGGTGAGCGGCAAACAGGCACTGTTTGTTAATGAAGGATTTACTACGCGAATTGTCGATGTCAGCGAGAAAGAGAGCGAAGCCTTGTTAGGCTTTTTGTTTGCCCATATCACCAAACCGGAGTTTCAGGTGCGTTGGCGCTGGCAACCGAATGATATTGCGATTTGGGATAATCGCGTGACTCAGCATTATGCGAATGCCGATTATTTGCCGCAGCGGCGTATTATGCATCGCGCGACGATTCTCGGGGATAAACCGTTTTATCGGGCGGGGTGAAGGGGAAATGCCGGGTTGGGATAACCCGGCATAATGATCATTAACGCAGAATCTTCTTCTCAGCCAGATCCAGCGCAAAGTAGCTGAAAATCAGATCCGCACCCGCACGCTTAATCGAACCTAAGCTTTCGAGCACCACTTTCTCTTCATCTATTGCACCTGCCAGCGCGGCGAATTTAATCATCGCGTACTCGCCGCTCACCTGATACGCGCCAATCGGCAATTCAGTACGTTCACGCAGCTCACGCACGATGTCGAGGTACGCGCCAGCTGGTTTAACCATCAGGCAGTCTGCGCCCTGGGCTTCATCCAGCAGTGACTCACGAATCGCCTCACGACGGTTCATTGGGTTCATCTGATAGCTTTTGCGATCGCCTTTTAATGCGCTTCCGGCCGCTTCACGGAACGGACCATAAAAGGAGGAGGCGAACTTGGTCGAATACGACATGATCGCGGTGTCGGTAAAGCCCGCAGCGTCCAGCGCCTGGCGAATCGCTTGCACCTGACCGTCCATTGCAGCGGAAGGGGCGATGAAGTCAGCACCGGCAGCAGCTGCAACCACCGCTTGTTTGCCTAAATTCACCAGAGTTGCGTCGTTGTCGACACCGTGATCGCACAACACGCCGCAGTGTCCGTGAGAAGTGTATTCACAGAAACAGGTGTCTGACATGACGATCATTTCAGGCACGGTCTGCTTGCAGATGCGCGACATACGCGCCACCAGACCATCTTCCCGCCAGGCATCACTGCCGGTTTCATCAGTATGGTGAGAGATGCCGAAAGTCATCACCGAACGAATACCGGCGTTGGCGATGCGTTCGATTTCACGCGCCAGATGTTTCTCTGGAATGCGCATTACGCCGGGCATGGCTTCAACGGCTTTGTAGTCGTCAATTTCTTCTTCAACAAAGATCGGCAACACCAGGTCGTTAAGGCTAAGTGTTGTCTCTTCAAACATAGCGCGCAGCGCAGGAGATTTGCGCAGGCGACGAGGGCGTTGGATTAAATCTGTCATGGTCTGCCTGATGTTTGTGGAATTAAGGTGCACAGTATACCTGATGCTGGGCGGGAGTGTTTTACGAAAGTTGTCGCGATGTTGATAAGAAGAGAACGAAAGAGAGGTCAGGACATCTTTGTAATAGAAATAGCAATGATTTTATATTCACTGCAAATATTTTTAATTTTTATTTATAATCCTCAATTATTGTTTTTGTTGATTTGGTTGAGCTGTCAAAAATTGAATGGATTAAAGTTCATTGTTTATTGATAAATTATTTATCTGGTTTGTTGGTTTGATATTTTTAGAAGCTATAATTCAAAATTAACGCTTTCATTAACGTGTTGAAAAACTGTGTTTTTGTCAGTTTTTTCTTTGCGTGGGTAGATGTTTTTTATATATGTCCACAATCGGACTTAGGGGAAAGAATAATTGAACCATTCCTCTATAACGCCGCATAATCGTAAACGCGAAACATAAGATGTTTTCTATGCATTGATAATTGATGGATCAACTTATTACGTCCCTGAGGAGGGATGACAAATGCACTCCTGGAAAAAGAAACTTGTAGTATCACAATTAGCATTGGCTTGCACTCTGGCTATCACCTCTCAGGCTAATGCAGCGACCAACGATATTTCTGGCCAAACTTACAATACTTTCCATCACTACAACGACGCCACCTATGCTGATGGCGTTTACTATGATGGTTATGTAGGCTGGAACAACTATGCTGCTGATAGTTATTACAACGGCGATATCTATCCGGTTATTAATAACGCTACCGTTAACGGCGTGATTTCTACCTACTATCTGGATGACGGTATTTCTACCAATACCAACGCCAATAGTCTGACAATCAAAAACAGCACTATTCACGGTATGATTTATTCCGAGTGCATGACAACTGATTGTGCTGATCGTGCGGATGACTACTACCATGATCGCCTGGCGCTGACCGTTGATAATTCCACGATCGACGATAACTACGAACACTATACTTATAACGGCACCTACAATAATGCCGCAGATACTCATGTTGAAAACGTATATAACATTGGTACTGCCATAACTCTGGATCAAGAAGTTGATCTGTCTATCACTAATAACTCCCATGTTGCAGGTATTACTCTGACTCAGGGTTATGAGTGGGAAGATATCGACGACAACACTGTCAGCACTGGTGTAAACAGCAGCGAAGTATTTAATAATACCATCACTGTTAAAGATTCTACCGTGACCTCTGGTTCATGGACTGATGAAGGTACTACTGGTTGGTTTGGTAATACCGGTAATGCCAGTGATTACAATGGTAATGGCTGGAATGCTGATGATATCGCATTAGCCGTTATTGCACATCCTGATGCTGATAACGCTATGCAGACCACTGCAACATTCGATAATTCCACACTGATGGGTGATGTATTCTTCTCAAGTAACTTTGATGAGAACTTCTTCCCACATGGTCGTGATAGCTATCGTGATGCTGACGGTGATGTAGATACTAACGGTTGGGATGGTACCGATCGCTTGGATCTGACCCTGAACAATGGTAGCAAGTGGGTTGGTGCGGCAATGTCTGCACATCAGGTTGGTGTTGATATTGATGGCGATGGTGTAAATGAATCTTATACCTATGATATCAATACCGAAGCCACTGCCACTCTGATCGACATCGCAGCTAACAGCCTGTGGCCTTTATCAACAGTGGGCGTGGAAAACAGCGACTCTGCATACAGCGAATTTGATCACATCATCGGTAACGAAGTTTACCAGAGCGGTCTGTTCAATGTGACCTTGAACACCGGTTCACAGTGGGATACCACCAAAACTTCTCTGATCGACACTCTGAGCATCAACAGTGGTTCAACTGTTAATGTTGCTGATTCAATGCTGATTTCTGACTCTATCTCTCTGACAGGTCTTTCTGCGCTGAACATCAACGAAGATGGTCACGTTGCAACTGATTCACTGACTATCGACAACAGTACCGTAACCATCTCTGATGAAGTTTCTGCTGGTTGGGCTGTAGGTGATGCAGCTCTGTATGCGAACAATATCAAAGTGACTAACGACGGTATTCTGGATGTAGGTAACACAGCAGCGAATGCTCTTCAGGTTGATACTCTGAACCTGACCAGCACCACTGATACCAGTGGTAACATTCATGCTGGTGTATTCAACATCGAAAGCAACCGCTTCGTACTTGATGCAGACCTGACCAACGACCGTACCAACGACACTACCAAGTCAAACTACGGTTATGGCTTAATCGCAATGAACTCTGATGGTCACCTGACTATTAACGGTAACGGCGATAACGATAACACTGCTTCTATCGAAGCTGGTCAGAACGAAGTTGATAACAATGGTGACCATGTTGCAGCTGCAACCGGTAACTACAAAGTTCGTATCGACAACGCTACTGGTGCTGGTTCTATCGCTGACTACAACGGCAACGAGCTGATCTACGTTAACGACAAAAACAGCGACGCTACCTTCTCTGCTGCTAACAAAGCTGACCTGGGTGCTTACACCTACGAAGCTCGTCAGGAAGGTAACACTGTTGTTCTGCATCAGACCGAGCTGACTGACTACGCTAACATGGCGCTGAGCATCCCGTCTGCAAACACCAATATCTGGAACCTGGAACAAGACACCGTTGGTACTCGTTTGACCAACTCTCGTCATGGTCTGGCTGATAACGGCGGCGCATGGGTAAGCTACTTCGGTGGTAACTTCAACGGCAACAACGGTACCATTGACTACGATCAGGATGTTAACGGCATCATGGTCGGTGTTGATACCAAAATTGATGGTAACAACGCTAAGTGGATCGTCGGTGCGGCTGCAGGCTTCGGTAAAGGCGACATGAATGACCGTTCTGGTCAGGTGGATCAAGACAGCCAGTCTGCCTACATCTACTCTTCTGCTCGCTTCGCGAACAACATCTTTGTTGATGGTAGCTTGAGCTACTCTCACTTCAACAACGATCTGTCTGCAACCATGAGCAACGGTACTTACGTTGACGGTAGCACCAACTCTGACGCGTGGGGCTTCGGTTTGAAAGCCGGTTACGACTTCAAACTGGGTGATGCTGGTTACGTAACTCCTTACGGCAGCATTTCTGGTCTGTTCCAGTCTGGTGATGACTACCAGCTGAGCAACGACATGAAAGTTGACGGTCAGTCTTACGACAGCATGCGTTATGAACTGGGTGTAGATGCAGGTTATACCTTCACTTACAGCGAAGACCAGGCTCTGACTCCGTACTTCAAACTGGCTTACGTCTACGACGACTCTAACAACGATAACGATGTGAACGGCGATTCCATCGATAACGGTACTGAAGGGTCTGCGGTACGTGTTGGTCTGGGGGCTCAGTTCAGCTTCACCAAGAACTTCAGCGCCTATACCGATGCTAACTACCTCGGTGGTGGTGACGTAGATCAAGATTGGTCCGCGAACGTGGGTGTTAAATATACCTGGTAATATTCTTCACTCTGAAGAAATACTGGTAATTTAATCTAAATAATGCCCGTCAAGGATTTGACGGGCATTACTGCAAAGGACGCGCAAATGTTATCTGTAGTTAAACCTCTTCAGGAATTTGGTAAGCTCGATAAATGTTTGTCCAGATACGGCACGCGCTTCGAGTTTAATAATGAAAAACAAGTCATATTCTCCAGTGATGTAAACAGCGAAGATACATTCGTTATTTTAGAAGGTGTTATCTCTCTCCGTAGAGAAGAAAACGTACTTATCGGTATTACGCAAGCCCCTTATATTATGGGACTGACTGATGGTTTAATGAAAAACGATATACCATACAAATTAATATCAGAAGGAAACTGTACGGGATATCATCTACCAGCCAAACAAACCATTACTCTTATTGAACAAAATCAACTCTGGCGTGACGCTTTTTACTGGTTAGCCTGGCAAAATAAAATCCTGGAATTACGCGACGTTCAACTCATTGGGCATAATTCCTACGAGCAAATCCGTGCGACATTATTATCAATGATTGATTGGAATGATGAATTACGATCACGCATTGGCGTAATGAATTATATCCATCAACGTACACGCATATCACGTTCCGTCGTGGCAGAAGTTCTTGCGGCTTTACGCAAGGGCGGCTATATCGAAATGAATAAAGGCAAACTGGTCGCTATCAACCGTTTGCCTTCAGAGTATTAATCAGGAAGCGGGAATGACCATCGGTTTATTCCCGCTAAGTTCGGTCACCAAATCATTGATGCCATCGCTCATATTTTTAAACCGTGTTAATGGTGAGCGGGTCACGACCACAAACGCACCGATATTTTTTTGCGGGATCATCGCCATATAGGTAATGAAGCCACCGCCACCACCGGTCTTCTGAATAATACCCGGACGTCCATCCTTCGGTGCCATATACACCCAGCCTAAACCGAGTGCATCCGCTCTGCCTGGAACATCCATGCCAATCACTTTCGTAAACTGTGCACGCTGATAAATCAGCGTCTGCATGCGATCCGCCTGGTGACTGCGCTGATAAAAATCAGAAGACAAATATTGCTGCATCCAGCGCATCATATCGCCAGGTGTGGAATAAACGCCGCCGCTGCCAATGGCCGCCAGCGTATTGTTACACGGACTGGCACCACGCTCTGCAACCATCAAACGGCGGCACTGGTCCGGTGATGGTGTGTAGGTGGTGTCTTTCATCCCCAGCGGACGGGTAATCTGCTCTTCAAACAACTGGGTATAAGGCTTGCCGGATGCATTCGCCAGCGCATCCGCCAGCAGGTCGAACGCAAGGTTGGAGTACGCGGCCTGGCTGCCTGGCGCGGCTTTTAGCTTTGCCGTAGAAAGGTATTTCCAGCGTTGCTCTCGCGTCGGCCAGACAAACACCGGACGATTTGCTGCGCCGCCGGGCTGTTCACGGGGCAGGGCGCTGGTATGAGTTGCCAGATTCACCAATGTGATGGGGGCTCCGTTATAAGTTGGCACGCGTGCGCCTGGCGGGGCATATTTACTCAGTGGATCGTTTAACTTCACTGTCCCCTGGTCCAGCAATTTCACCAGCATCTCACTGGTCATCAACTTGGTGAGCGAAGCAATACGTACTACTGAATCCAACTGCGGGCGAACGTTATTACCAGGGCGAGTTTCGCCATAACTGCGAAAGACACGCTGATTACCGTCGATAACGACCAGCGCCATCCCGGTGGCACCGCTGCCGTAAAAAATATGATCGGCATAGCGATCAACAATATCAGAGGCGAATTCAGGTTCGGCGATAGGTTGCGCCGCGTGGACAGAGGTCAATGACGCCGCACACAGCACGGCAGAAAAAAGCAGACTACGTTTCAACGGTGGTGTCCATAAATTAAATGAAGGTAACTGAGCGTATTTATACTACTCGTTGATGGATTGCAAAGCGCAAATTAGTGCAATAATAGTGTTAAAAACGTAACGGCGCGTAAACACGATCTTTTTCCTGCTCACCAATGTCTGCATTTGTGATCCTGTTCGTGTTAATGCGCTTATGTAAACAATCCTTTGTTTGTGAAATCCGTCGAAACAATTCTTCCGGTCAGGAGGACGAACTAAGCGCCCCGCGGTTGGTCACAATGGGCGGTTTCATTTGGCTGATTCTTTGAAGCGGCCATGCGGTTAATACACAGCAGTTGCTAAAACGATAAGAAGCTAGCAGGAGAGCATATGTTTAAGTCTTTTTTCCCAAAACCGGGAGCCTTTTTTCTCTCGGCCTTTGTTTGGGCATTGATTGCCGTCATCTTCTGGCAAGCGGGAGGCGGTGACTGGGTTGCCCACATCACCGGGGCTTCTGGGCAGATACCGATTAGCGCTGCCCGTTTCTGGTCGTTAGACTTCCTGGTTTTTTACGCTTATTACATTGTTTGCGTAGGACTTTTCGCGCTGTTCTGGTTTATCTACAGCCCACATCGTTGGCAATACTGGTCAATACTCGGCACTGCGCTAATTATCTTCGTGACCTGGTTTCTGGTGGAAGTTGGGGTTGCAGTCAACGCCTGGTATGCACCGTTTTATGACCTGATTCAAACCGCGCTCAGTTCGCCGCATAAAGTGACCATCGAACAGTTTTATCGCGAGGTGGGCGTCTTTCTGGGGATAGCACTGATCGCGGTGGTTATCAGTGTGTTGAACAATTTCTTTGTCAGCCACTACGTGTTTCGCTGGCGTACGGCGATGAACGAATACTACATGGCGAACTGGCAGCAACTGCGCCATATCGAAGGGGCCGCGCAGCGTGTGCAGGAAGACACCATGCGTTTTGCTTCAACGCTTGAGAATATGGGCGTCAGCTTTATTAACGCCATCATGACGCTGATCGCCTTCTTGCCGGTGTTGGTGACGCTCTCCGCGCACGTGCCAGAGTTGCCGATTGTGGGGCACATTCCGTATGGTTTGGTGATTGCCGCGATTATCTGGTCGCTGATGGGGACCGGATTACTGGCGGTTGTAGGGATCAAACTGCCGGGACTTGAGTTTAAAAACCAGCGAGTAGAAGCAGCTTACCGTAAAGAGCTGGTCTATGGTGAAGACGACGCCACGCGTGCGACACCGCCAACGGTGCGCGAGTTGTTCAGCGCGGTACGGAAGAACTATTTCCGCCTCTATTTTCACTATATGTATTTCAACATCGCCCGCATTCTCTACCTGCAGGTCGATAACGTTTTCGGTTTGTTCTTGCTGTTTCCGTCGATTGTTGCCGGTACGATTACGCTCGGCCTGATGACCCAAATCACCAACGTTTTTGGTCAGGTTCGCGGCGCTTTCCAGTATCTGATTAACTCATGGACCACGCTGGTCGAGTTGATGTCGATCTACAAACGTCTGCGCAGCTTTGAACATGAACTGGATAATGACAAAATTCAGGAAGTAACCCATACATTGAGTTAAAAAGGAGAGGTAATGTCGCGAGTCAACCATCTGTCTTCGCTTTCGTTGTTGGCGGTTCTGGTTTTAGCGGGGTGTAGCAGTCAGGCGCCACAGCCGTTGAAAAAGGGCGAAAAAGCGATAGATGTGGCGAGCGTGGTGCGGCAGAAGTTACCCGCCAGCGTAAAAGACCGCGATGCCTGGGCGAAAGATCTTGCCACCACTTTTGAAAGCCAGGGGCTGGCACCGACACTGGAAAATGTCTGCTCGGTGCTGGCGGTGGCGCAACAGGAGTCAAATTATCAGGCGGATCCGGTCGTTCCTGGATTAAGTAAAATCGCCTGGCAAGAGATTGACCGCCGCGCCGAACGGATGCACATTCCTGCTTTTCTGGTTCATACCGCGCTAAAAATCAAATCGCCGAACGGCAAAAGCTACAGCGAACGGTTAGATTCCGTGCGCACGGAAAAGCAGTTGAGTGCAATTTTTGACGATCTGATCAGCATGGTGCCGATGGGGCAGACGCTGTTTGGTTCGCTTAACCCGGTGCGCACCGGTGGGCCGATGCAGGTCAGCATTGCTTTTGCCGAACAGCATACCAGGGGGTATCCGTGGAAAATGGACGGTACGGTACGTCAGGAGGTCTTCAGTCGTCGCGGCGGATTATGGTTCGGGACTTACCATTTACTCAATTATCCTGCCAGCTATAGCGCGCCGATTTTCCGTTTCGCCGATTTTAATGCCGGTTGGTACGCTAGTCGTAATGCCGCGTTTCAGAATGCGGTCAGCAAAGCCAGCGGCGTGAAGCTGGCGCTGGATGGTGATTTGATTCGTTATGACAGTAAAGAGCCGGGTAAAACAGAACTGGCGACGCGTAAGCTGGCGGGCAAACTGGGAATGAGCGACAGCGAAATTCGTCGTCAGCTCGAGAAAGGGGATAGTTTCTCTTTTGAAGAGACGGCGTTGTATAAGAAGGTTTATCAACTCGCCGAAGCGAAAACGGGTAAATCGCTACCGCGTGAAATGTTGCCCGGTATTCAACTGGAAAGCCCGAAAATCACCCGTAACCTTACCACCGCATGGTTTGCGAAGCGCGTCGATGAAAGACGAGCGCGCTGTATGAAGCCGTGACCAATAGGTAATCGTAGGCCAGATGTTTACGTCGCATCTGGCAAAATAAATCTTACTGGCGGCGATGTCGCCAGTGCAGCCACACCGCAACCACCGCAAAGATGAAGCAGCCAACCAAAAACGGGATCAGCCCGAAAATGGTGCCGACTCCCAGACCAATTTCCACTCGTGGGCGGCCAGTCTCCTGGACCTGCATTAAACGCTCATAGACACCTGGCGCATGCACCAACAAATTCAGCAATTGCGCCCCAGCCCAAAAGCAAAACAGCACAAACAATGCATAGGCAATGTTGCCAGGCGTTGAAGAGGCATCGCGATATTTTCCGCTAAACAGCGATTTTGACAGGGTGAAATCAGCCATAAAAACCTCCGGAAGTCATCTGCTTCTCTTCTGGTGTGATACCAGCGGCTTATGGCAAGTCTGACAGGTCATTGGGATTGTCAATATCAGAATCATGGTAAATTGATGTTGGGAATATTCCCGAAGCGAGAATCTTCGTCATGACTCACAAAATTGCAACCTTAAGTTAAATTTCTTAACGGTTCTGGAAATGCTGTCTACACCACAGACGGATGTTGCAGAATATGCAAGGATGTTGTTTTTCGTTAACGGAGCTGCCATGAATCTGCCTGTAAAAATCCGCCGCGACTGGCATTACTATGCGTTCGCCATTGGCCTTATATTCATTCTTAATGGCGTGGTGGGGTTGCTGGGGTTTGAAGCAAAAGGCTGGCAGACCTACGCGGTGGGGCTGGTGACGTGGGTGATTAGCTTCTGGCTGGCGGGACTGATTATTCGCCGTCGCGATGACGATACTGAAAACGCCCAATAACAGAAGATTGGGCGTTCTGGAGTGCTGGCAAAGTGCTCGTTGTTTATGCCGGATGCGGCGTAAACGCCTTATCCTGCCTACAAAATCGTGCAAAATCAGTATATTGCAATTATCTGGTAGGCCTGATAAGCGAAGCGCATCAGGCAATCTTACGTTTGCCATCAGCCTGAAATGCCCAATAAAAAAGTTATTGGGCATCCAAAAATTACATGGTGGTTTTCAGTGCGTTATCCGCTGCGTGACGCTCCAGCGCCAGCTCAATCAAACGTGTGATCAGGTCGGTGTAGCCCAGGCCACTGGCTTGCCACAGCTTCGGATACATACTGATGTTAGTGAACCCTGGCAGCGTGTTGATCTCGTTGATCACCACCTCGTTTTTCGGCGTTAAAAAGACGTCTACACGCGCCATGCCAGCACATCCCAACGCCTGGTAAGCCTGAACGGCAATCGCCCGAATCTTATCGTTGATTTCCGGCGCAATGTCCGCAGGAATCACCACTTTCGCGCCATCTTCGTCAATGTACTTGGTGTCGTAGGCGTAGAAATCGCTGGTCAGTACGATCTCGCCACAGGTACTGGCTTGCGGATTGTCATTACCCAGAACCGCACATTCGATCTCACGACCTTTGATCCCTTGCTCAACGATCACTTTGTGATCGAATTCGAACGCCAGATCGACAGCAAGGGCATACTGCTCTTCGCTGGTCACTTTGCTGACGCCAACAGAGGAACCCTGATTAGCTGGTTTTACAAACAGCGGCAACCCAAGTTTAGACTTCACTTCGGCGAAGCTGATTTTGTGGCGATTGGCGCGCGTCAGGGTAATAAATGGCGCGATGTTCAATCCAGCGTCACGCAGCAGACGTTTGGTGACGTCTTTATCCATGCATGCAGCAGAAGCCAGAACATCGGAACCGACAAACGGTAGATTGGCGACCCGCAGCATTCCCTGCAAGGAACCATCTTCACCCAACGTACCGTGGACAATTGGGAAAATGACATCCACCGTCGGCAACGGCTGGCCGTTCTGCGCATCAATAAGTTGCTGTTCATGTTTACCCGGCACCTGCGCGAGACTGGTGGCCGAAGGGCGCAGCGCAATATGGGCAGGATCGTCTGCGTTCAGCAAATAATTGCTGGCATCGCTGACGTGCCATTGCCCTTGTTTATCAATGCCCAGCAGCACAACGTCAAAGCGACTTTTATCAATGGCATCGACAATGTTTTTTGCCGATTGCAGAGACACTTCATGTTCTGCTGACTTTCCACCAAAAACGATTCCTACCCGCAGTTTTTCCATCTTAAAAACCTATCCCGTAGAACACAAAGAGCATACATTACCACGACAAAACGGGGGATTCGCGGCCTTCTGACAGTTTGTTGCAATCTTCTGCTGATAAACCGTGCAGCTTGCGGGGTAAGATTCATCGCTGACTAAATTATGTGCGTAAGATCACAAAAATGATGAACGGGAAACTAATTTATTCCTGGTGTGAATTGCTGCCTGGATGGTTATTATACGTAATAATAAGTTAACCAAGAGTATATATTCCATAACTTTTTATTATAAAAAACATTAATAATTGTACACCTATATTTTATGTGTGGAATTATTTAAAAATAGAGAAACGTTTCGCTGATAAATGTGAAAAAAATATTTGCTAAAATTATTTCCTCTGTCATAAAAATACTACATCAAGACTCTATGCAGTTGTGAAACATAATGTTAACTTCTCCATACTTTGGATAAGGAAATACAGATATGAAAAATCTCATTGCTGAGTTGTTATTTAAGCTTGCCCAAAAGGAAGAGGAGTCGAAAGAATTGTGCGCGCAGGTCGAAGCACTAGAGATTATCGTTACTGCGATGCTTCGCAATATGGCGCAAAATGACCAACAGCGGTTGATTGATCAGGTAGAAGGGGCGCTATACTCGGTAAAGCCCGATGCCAGCATTCCTGATGACGATACGGAGCTGCTGCGCGATTACGTAAAGAAGTTATTGAGGCATCCTCGTCAGTAAAAAGTTAAGCCCTCCAACAGTTGTCATAATGCTGTCATGCCAGAGACTTATAGTCGCTTTGTTTTTATTTTTTAATGTATTTGTACATGGAGAAAATAAAGTGAAACAAAGCACTATTGCACTGGCTCTCTTGCCGTTACTGTTTACCCCTGTTACTAAAGCCCGGACCCCAGAGATGCCAATTCTGGAAAACCGGGCGGCACAGGGGGATATTACCGCGCCTGGCGGCGCACGCCGATTAACGAGCGATCAGACCGCTGCCTTACGCGATTCTCTTAGCGATAAACCCGCGAAAAATATTATTTTATTGATTGGTGATGGGATGGGGGATTCGGAAATCACTGCCGCACGCAATTATGCTGAAGGCGCGGGCGGTTTTTTTAAAGGGATCGATGCCTTGCCGCTTACCGGACAATACACCCATTATGCGCTGGATAAAAAAACCGGAAAACCAGACTACGTGACCGACTCCGCAGCGTCAGCAACAGCCTGGTCAACTGGCGTCAAAACGTATAACGGCGCGCTGGGTGTCGATATTCATGAAAAAGATCATCCAACGATTCTGGAATTGGCAAAAGCCGCAGGGCTGGCGACCGGCAACGTTTCAACGGCTGAAATACAGGATGCCACTCCCGCCGCGCTAGTGGCACATGTGACCTCGCGCAAATGCTATGGTCCGAGCGTTACCAGCGAAAAATGCCCGAGCAACGCGCTGGAAAAAGGTGGAAAAGGATCGATTACTGAACAACTGCTTAACGCCCGTGCAGATGTTACGCTTGGCGGCGGTGCAAAAACCTTTGCTGAAACGGCTACCGCCGGTGAATGGCAGGGAAAAACGCTGCGTGAACAGGCGCAGGCGCGTGGTTATCAGTTAGTCAGCGATACCGCATCGCTGAATGCGGTGACGGAAGCGAACCAGCAAAAACCCCTGCTTGGACTGTTTGCTGACGGCAATATGCCAGTGCGCTGGCAAGGACCGAAAGCAACGTACCACGGTAATATCGATAAGCCCGCAGTCACCTGTACCCCGAATCCGCAACGCAATGACAGTGTGCCTACGCTGGCGCAGATGACCGATAAAGCCATTGAACTACTGAGCAAAAATGAGAAAGGATTCTTCCTGCAAGTTGAAGGTGCGTCGATCGATAAACAGGATCACGCCGCGAATCCTTGTGGCCAAATTGGCGAGACGGTCGATCTCGATGAAGCCGTACAGCGGGCGCTGGAATTTGCCAAAAAGGATGGCAACACACTGGTGGTGGTCACCGCTGACCACGCCCACGCCAGCCAGATTGTCGCGCCAGATACCAAAGCGCCGGGTCTGACTCAGGCGTTAAACACCAAAGATGGCGCAGTGATGGTGATGAGTTACGGGAACTCCGAAGAGGATTCACAAGAGCATACCGGTAGCCAGTTGCGTATTGCTGCATATGGTCCGCACGCTGCGAATGTGGTTGGTTTGACCGATCAGACCGATCTCTTCTACACCATGAAAGCTGCACTGGGGCTGAAATAACACCGAACCCGGCGGCTAATTTTGGCTGTCGGGTGGTTTTTTTGCTGTTAGCAACCAGACTTAAAAGCAGATCAAGGGCGCAAACGCTCCTGGTTAAAATGTGAAGAGGGATGGTGCTATGAAAATAACATTACTGGTTACCCTGCTATTCGGCCTGGTTTTTTTAACCACTGTCGGCGCTGCCGAGGGAACGTTAACCCCACAACAACAGCGTATGACCTCCTGTAATCAACAGGCGACAGCGCAGGCGTTGAAAGGGGATGCCCGTAAGACATACATGAGTGATTGCCTGAAGAACAGCAAATCTGCGCCCGGTGAAAAGAGTTTGACGCCGCAGCAGCAGAAGATGCGCGAATGTAATAGTCAGGCGACGCAGCAATCTCTGAAAGGTGATGATCGTAATAAGTTTATGAGTACTTGCCTCAAGAAAGCCGCGTAAAACCTATAGTGCTAACGGGTGAGTTAAGAAAATGGCTCACCCGAAATATCATACTCCCGCCTTTCGCCCCATCTCTATAATTTGGGAAAATTGTTTCTGAATGTTCCCAAAAATAATGAATGATGAAAATTTTTTCAAAAAAGCGGCGGCACACGGGGAGATACCACCATTAGCTCCTCAAAACGAACATCAGCGATCCGGGCTGCGCTTCGCCCGTCGCGTCAGACTACCGCGAGCGGTAGGACTGGCTGGGATGTTCTTACCAATCGCCTCGACGTTGGTTTCGCACCCGCTGTCAGGCTGGTGGTGGCTGGTGTTGGTTGGCTGGGCATTTGTCTGGCCGCATTTAGCCTGGCAGTTGGCGAGCAGGGCCGTTGATCCGCTTGGCCGGGAAATATACAACTTAAAAACTGATGCAGTGTTAGCCGGTATGTGGGTAGGCGTGATGGGCGTAAACGTGCTGCCTTCGATCGCAATGCTGATGATTATGTGCCTGAATTTGATGGGGGCAGGGGGCCCCCGTCTGTTTGTCGCCGGTTTGGTGTTGATGGTCGTTTCCTGCCTTGTCACACTCGAACTCACGGGGATCACGGTGTCGCTCAAGAGTGCGCCGCTGGAATGGTGGCTCTCCCTTCCCATTATCGTCATTTATCCTCTGCTGTTTGGCTGGGTCAGCTACCAGACAGCGACCAAACTGGCTGAACATAAACGACGATTGCAGGTCATGAGTACCCGCGACGGCATGACGGGCGTTTACAACCGGCGTCACTGGGAAATTATGCTACGTAATGAGTTTGATAACTGCCGCCGACACAATCGCGATGCGACGCTATTGATTATTGATATCGACCATTTTAAGAGTATCAACGATACATGGGGTCACGATGTCGGTGATGAAGCAATCGTTGCCCTTACCCGACAGTTACAAATTACCCTGCGTGGCAGCGATGTGATTGGTCGTTTTGGTGGTGATGAATTTGCGGTAATTATGTCAGGTACGCCAGCCGAAAACGCCATTACCGCCATGTTACGTGTGCATGAAGGATTAAATGCATTACGCCTGCCAAATACGCCGCAGGTGATATTACGGATAAGCGTCGGTATCGCGCCGCTGAATCCGCAAATGAGTCACTACCGTGAGTGGCTGAAATCGGCTGATATGGCGCTCTACAAAGCAAAGAGAGCCGGACGTAACCGTACTGAAGTGGCGGCCTGACGTCCAGCGAGAGTCATCAGGACTTGCTGAGTTTTTCTGATTTTTCCATACACTTCGTCATCGCTTCGATCACAGCGGAACGGAATCCTTTCTCTTCCAGAACGCGTACCGCTTCAATGGTTGTGCCTCCTGGTGAGCAGACCATATCTTTCAAGGCGCCCGGATGTTCGCCGGTTTCCAGCACCATTTTCGCGGAACCCATTACCGCCTGGGCGGCAAACTTGTATGCTTGCGCGCGTGGCATCCCGCCCAGCACGGCGGCGTCGGCCATCGCTTCGATAAACATAAAGACATAGGCTGGCGAAGAACCGCTCACGCCAACCACTGGGTGGATCATCGGCTCAGCAATGACTTCCGCCTCGCCAAAGCAGCGGAAAATATTCAGCACATCGGCAGTATCTTCGGGAGTGACCAACGCGTTTGGCGTTACGGATGTCATCCCGGCGTTGACCAACGCGGGGGTGTTCGGCATGGCGCGAATAATTTTCCGGTCGTGACCCAGCGCCCGGGCAAGTTGGTCGAGCGTAACGCCTGCGGCGATAGAAACCACCAGAGAGTCTTTATTCAGGCTGGAAGTGATTTCGCTAAGGACTTTAATCATGATGCCCGGTTTGACGGCAGCAAAGACGATATCGGTGATTTGCGCCACTTCCTGTGCCGATTCTGCGGCGTTGATACCAAACTGTTCATGTAAGGCGGCAACTTTATCCGGGGAGGGGGTATACACCCAGATTTGCCCTGGAAGGACCTGACCGCTGGCAATCAGACCGCCGAGAATGGCTTTTCCCATATTGCCGCAGCCAATAAAACCGATTTTCTTTTCCATTGCACACTCCTGCCGTGAATTCATTATTTTGAAAAGCGCCTGGTCAGAAGCATAAACAGAACTATGCCGGAAGGCAAAAGCGCGACACAATAGAGGATTACCCAACAGAGGATAGCCTTATGACAATATGGGTGGACGCCGATGCGTGTCCCAATGTAATTAAAGAGATTCTGTATCGCGCGGCAGAACGTATGCAGATGCCGCTGGTGTTGGTGGCAAATCAGAGTTTACGCGTGCCGCCATCGCGGTTTATTCGCACGCTGCGCGTCGCGGCAGGTTTTGACGTGGCTGATAATGAAATTGTACGTCAGTGTGAGGCGGGCGATTTGGTAATAACCGCAGATATTCCTTTGGCTGCTGAAGCCATCGAGAAAGGCGCGGCAGCACTTAATCCGCGTGGCGAACGGTACACACCTGCGACTATTCGTGAACGTCTGACGATGCGCGATTTTATGGATACCCTACGAGCCAGCGGCATCCAGACCGGAGGACCAGATAGCCTTTCGCAACGTGACCGCCAGGCATTTGCGGCTGAACTTGAAAAATGGTGGCTGGAAGTTCAACGTAACCGTTCGTAAATGTAATATATTGTTTACACTTCTTTCTCGCTCATTTCTTGATATAGTAAGGAATGTATTGAAGTTCGCTCCTTAAGTGGAATTATTTCTTTACAATCGAAATTGTACTAGTTTGATGGTATGATCGTTATTCTTACGAAACCGGCTTTCGCCGCATTGCGACCTTTTGGGGAAAACCCACGATGACACAACCTCTTTTTCTGATCGGGCCTCGGGGCTGTGGTAAAACAACGGTCGGAATGGCCCTTGCCGATTCGCTCAACTGTCGGTTTGTTGATACCGACCAATGGTTGCAATCACAACTCAATATGACGGTAGCAGAGATCGTCGAAAGGGAAGAGTGGGCAGGATTTCGCGCCAGGGAGAGCGCCGCTCTGGAAGCAGTTACTGCACCATCCACCGTTATCGCGACGGGCGGCGGTATTATTCTGACGGAATTTAATCGCCACTACATGCGTAATAACGGGATTGTGGTTTACTTGTGCGCGCCGGTGTCAGTGCTGGTAAATCGTCTGCAAGCAGCGCCAGAAGAGGATTTACGGCCAACACTCACAGGAAAACCGTTAAGTGAAGAAGTTCAGGAAGTGCTGGAAGAACGCGATGCATTATATCGTGAAGTTGCGCATATTATCGTCGATGCTAACAACGAACCCAGTCAGGTGATCTCTGAAATTCGAACCGCTTTGGCACAAACGGCAAACTGTCATTGTCCTGGCACCTATACTTAATGTTCATCCCGTGAAATAAGGAAGAACAATGCCAACGAAACCGCCTTATCCCCGAGAAGCCAGAATTGTTACGGTAGAAAAAGGCCAGCAAGGACAGACTGTGACCTGGTATCAGCTGCGAGCCGATCATCCCAAACCAGACTCTTTGATCAGCGAACATCCTACGGCCCAGGAGGCGATGGATGCTAAAAAACGCTATGAGGATCCTGATAAAGAGTGACCGCATCAGACTGCTCGGAAGGGACTCTGAGTGCTATTGCAACGGACCTGCATCACACTTTTCACAATTCATGTTTTTCAAATAATTAGAATATTAAACAATAACAATCCATTACTGGAACTATTGGGAATCTTTACATTATGCCGTGCGCGTCTGCTGCTACGCTTTTTTGCATTTGTAGCATCGGCAAGCGCCCGCTGTGGTGCTTAGTATTTGCCCGGTAATTAACGACGAAAAAGAAAGGTGGAAGACAATGAGCGCGTCGTTGGCGATTCTGACCATCGGCATTGTACCAATGCATGAAGTTTTGCCGCTTCTGACGGAGTACATTGACGAAAATAATATTTCCCATCATAGCCTGCTGGGGAAATTAAGCCGCGAAGAGGTGATGGCGGAGTATGCGCCAGAAGCAGGCGAAGAAACTATTCTTACATTATTAAATGACAACCAGCTGGCCCACGTTTCACGCCGTAAAGTGGAGCGTGATCTACAAAGCGTGATTGAGGTACTCGATAATCAGGATTATGACGTTATTTTGCTAATGAGTACGGCCAACATTAGCAATATGACAGCGCGAAATACGATCTTCCTCGAGCCTTTGCGCATTCTCCCACCCTTGGTTTCCTCCATTGTTGAAGGTCACCAGGTCGGTGTTATTGTTCCAGTAGAAGAGCTTTTGGCCGTTCAGGCGCAAAAATGGCAAATTTTGCAGAGAACACCACTATTCTCGCTGGGAAATCCCATTCATGATTCTGAACAGAAAATCGTTGATGCCGGGAAAGAATTGCTGGCGAATGGCGCGGATGTCATCATGCTGGATTGTTTAGGATTTAATCAGCGTCATCGCGATTTACTGCAAAAAAAGCTCGATGTACCTGTTTTGCTCTCTAACGTATTGATTGCCAGGCTGGCGGCGGAATTGCTGGTGTAATTTTACGTGACAGTTAGCACCTTTGGCCCCTATAGTGAAGAAGATGTTAAACCACCTGACAGGGCCAGTTTATGCTTCAAAGTAACGAATACTTTTCCGGAAAAGTGAAATCGATCGGCTTTACCAGCAGCGATACTGGCCGCGCCAGCGTCGGTGTGATGGTTGAAGGTGAATACATGTTCAGTACTGCGGAACCCGAAGAGATGACGGTGGTCAGCGGGGCGCTGAATGTTTTGCTGCCTGGCGCTACCGACTGGCGCGTGTATGAAGCTGGTGAAGTATTTAATGTTCCCGGCCACAGCGAGTTCCATCTGCAAGTTGCCGAACCGACCTCCTATTTGTGCCGCTATCTGTAATATCGCGCCTTCCCGTCTGAATGGGAGGGCATTTTTCTGAAATATTCCTTATTTCACGAATAATAAAATCTCCATTGCTGCTAATTTTTCTATTTTCGATATATTCATAATCTATCAAGGTTGATATTAATATCAGTGAAAATTATGAATAAAATAAAAATATTGATCATCTGTATGGTTGTATTTATTGCCACCGAAAATGTTTACGCTGCAAAGTGGATCACGAGCGATGATCTTATTAAGTCAGATTTCCATATCATGACCGCAGAAGAACGTAATGGAGTTAAAGAGGAAACCGATGATAGTATGGAAGCCTCTTATATGCTTAAAAATAACATTCGTTGGTATTATCATAATGGAGATTTATCAATACCCAGCAATTTTAGTAATAAGCATACCCTGGTGGTCAAGGGGAATTTAACCATTAATGGTGATTATGATGATTATTCGGCAGGTGATGGTCAACTCATTGTGTTGGGCAATGTGATTGTCGATAACTTTATTAATCATGATTTCGCATACGTCAAAGGTGAGATGCAAGCGAAAGGTTTAGTCTATGCTGATTATAATGATCATAACTTTGAAGTAATGAAAGGTATTACGGCTCGCGGAATTATTGTTTCAGACAAGGCGACGCAATTTGAGGTTAATAACGCTGAGTTTTATATCAACGAAGATACCAGCAATGAAAATTATGACTGGGATGCGAATATTCGAAAAGCGTATTCGCTGTTTGAGCCCGATCTCTATGAGATTACTGAAATTGAAACCGACAATGTTTTAAATGCCTATCCTGATTATGACAGTGTAGCGGCCAGTATTGTCCAGGGATTGCCGTTGTTTCGCGATAAACCTGTATCGGGGTTAAGTGAAAAATTGCAGTGGATTGAACAGGGCAAGGTCGAAAAATTTGCGGCTGGCAACGTTAAGCATGAAGATCCGCTGGTGGCGCGTTTTCTGACTCGCATGGAGAGTCTACCAACTGATGTTATGCTGCAATTGCTACAGCATCCTGATGACCAGACACGAGAATATATGGCGCAGCGTTGGCCCGCCAGGCAAATGCATTTACTCACCGCGCCTTTTATTAAAGACCAGGCAGTGGCGAAAGGACTGATTAAAAACAGCCATATTTCACCAGAAGTGAATGAAAAATTAATGTCGACGCCTGTCGAGAGCGTCCAACTTGAGCAGGCCAGACAGGATAATCTTTCTCCGGAAATCATTGCCCTATTAAGTCAGAGTCCGTTTCCGATTGTGCGTAAGACGTTAGTCAGCCAGTACGATTACGCATGGCTGGCGCCTGCATCCGTGGTGGATGAACTGATAAATAGCGATGATGATGAACTACGCGAACGAATTGCTGGTGCCGATTTGACTACACGACAAGCTGTGGCGCTGAGTAACGATCAATCACTTAAGGTCCGTGAAGCCGTAGCTCATGCCCTTGCGGAACTCAAAGTTACGCGGCTTTCTGCAAACATGAGTATTCCCGATATTGAACGTATTGCAGATCAAATGTATCTCGATAATAAAGACCATAAAAATATCGTTATGGCATTATTTATTGCTTTACCTGAAGCGCGCCAACTGTCGCTGGCAAAAGAAGATATACAATATTTACGTGAAGGTGCGCGTTATCTGACGTCAACTGAAGTGATTAACTATCTCCTGACACATCATGATAACCCCGCTGTCTGGAATAAATTAGCACACGATAAACTGCTGCCGTTGGAATATAAGAAAAAATTGTGGCAGCGCACATTGCAATTAATGATGAGCAAACGGCAAGAAGATCAGGAGCAGGCGTATGATATACAATTGGAACTGATTGATAATGGCATAATAGATGAAGCAATGCTCAATGACGCCATCGATTTGCTGCCTGATTTACCGGCTGAATATCGTTACCGGATGCGCAATCAGTTATTTGATAAAAATGATTTACCCTCAGAGATTATTGCCCGTCTTGATAAGCAATATCGCTTTAATGCTGACTGGGCGCTGTCTGTTACAGACATGGCAAATAGTAATCGTAGGCAGTGTGATAGAGGATTACGTCGCTGGAATGATGATGATAGCGTTATTTTAATCGAGCTGGATAAGCTGACAGATAAGCCTGATGATGAGTTTTGGCTGGCATTACTGCAAAGTCGGCATGAACAATTACGTAAAACGGCGTTGATTAATGCGCATACGCCGACTTCTGCATTCACAGCATTGGTTACACCGCAGGATCGTCAGGGAGCGATTGCCAATCCGCAACTGCCTGCTGAGGTGAAAACGGCGTGGTTAAAAGAGGATCCGTCATTACTGTTATTTGCCGATCATCCTGATCCACAACAATTACGTGAATTAGTTAAAACCGGATCGACACGGAAAATTCGTAGTGAAGCGCGCAATAAGCTTGAGGAATTAAAATGAGGTCACGGCCCTGGAGTAAATTACAGCGGGAAATCTATGATTTACTGACGCCGACCATCAATCTGCAAATTCACTGTACCCGTTATCCAATGCGCAGCCAAAATGGTGGAAGCACCGATTTGCCGCGTTACTGGATCACTCTGGATCAAGATGTTATCTGGGATTATCCAAAAGATTTTGTCGCGGGTAATCATGGAGTGCGAAATTTTCACGGCGAAACTTGCTGGTATCCTTACCTGACGGATATTTGTTCAATTTCTAATTTATTGCGTGAATATATTGATACACCGAAAGCGGAGCTGTTAACGAAACAGTTTGCCAGTGATAAGTGGGGGTTAGTGAATATTCTGCGTGCTGCCGACAGGCGAATCGGGACGAGGCGGTTAGATCAGTTACGGCGTAAAACACACAATATTGCAGCGTTAAAAATCATCATCCGACGTAGCGAATGATTAGATTAATGCCTGGCATGGCTTCGTACGCCGGATAAGACGCACCGAGGCGTCGCATCCGGCATTGAAGGCAAACCAGCTATTAACGTTGCGCTTCGCCGCCCAATCCTTCGATCAGGTTTTGAATTAACGCTGCCAGTTCGCCGGTCATCAGGATGAAATCGGCGTCAAAACGCTGGGCAAAATCTTCGCGGTCGATATCTTCGTTTTGATCGCGCAGCTCGTCGCAGAACTTCAGGCGCTTGAGCGAACCATCGTCGCACATCACAAACTGAACGCGTTGCTGCCAGTCGAGCGCCAGTTTAGTCACCACTTTTCCGGCTTCAATGTGATTGGTGATCTCTTCGCTGGTCAGATCTTGTTTCTTCGCGCGGATCACGCCGCCATCTTCCAGCAGCGATTTCAGCTCGGCTTCATCAAGCAGCTGGAAGCCCTGTGCCGCGCTGCCGGAGCGTACCCATTCGGTCAGCGTCAGTTCAATCGGGTTTTCCATGCTCAATGGCACAACCGGTAACGACCCCAGGCTTTTACGCAGCAGTGCCAGCGTATCTTCCGCTTTTTTGGCGCTGGCGCAGTCCACCATGATCAAACCGTTCACCGTGTCGATCCACATCATGGTTTGGCTGAAACGGCTGAAGGCGCGAGGCAGCAGAGAGTGCAACACTTCATCTTTCAGCGAATCTTTTTCGGTTTTCTTCAGCTTACGCGCCTGTTCCGCTTCCAGTTTGGCGATTTTCGCTTCCAGCGCCTGTTTAATCACCGGAGACGGGAGGATTTTTTCTTCTTTGCGCGCGCAGATAACAATTTGACCATTGGCAACGTGCGTTAACGCATCGCTGTGTGATCCCATCGGAGGAACCCAGCCCATCTTCGCCATATCCTGGCTGCCGCATGGGGTAAATGCCATCGAGGCTAGCTGTTTTTCCATCTCTTCTGCACGCAGCGAAATCTCGCGGCTAAGACGGTAAACCATTAAATTTTTGAACCACAGCATGATAATTTCCACGGCCTTGTCGTTAAATTTAGCGGGCATGATAACGAATTGTCGGCAGCCTTGCATTGCCAATCCGGTTGTCCGTCTCTACGCTATTGATATTGAAAAAAATAAGGAGAGTACCGTGCGTATAGGTATCGATTTAGGCGGCACCAAAACTGAAGTGATTGCACTGGGCGATGCAGGGGAGCAGTTGTACCGTCATCGTCTGCCCACGCCGCGTGATGATTACCGCAAGACCATAGAAACGATCGCCACGCTGGTAGAGATGGCGGAGCAGGCGACGGGGCAGCGTGGAACAGTGGGGATGGGGATCCCCGGCTCGATTTCACCCTATACCGGCGTGGTGAAAAATGCCAATTCAACCTGGCTTAATGGTCAACCATTCGATAAAGACTTAAGCGCGCGGTTGCAGCGGGAAGTGCGGCTGGCAAATGACGCCAACTGTCTGGCGGTTTCGGAAGCGGTAGATGGCGCGGCAGCGGGAGCGCAGACGGTATTTGCTGTGATTATCGGCACGGGATGCGGCGCGGGCGTGGCATTCAATGGGCGGGCGCATATCGGCGGCAATGGCACGGCAGGCGAGTGGGGACACAATCCGCTACCGTGGATGGACGAAGACGAACTGCGTTATCGCGAGGAAGTCCCTTGTTATTGCGGTAAACAAGGCTGTATTGAAACCTTTATTTCGGGTACCGGATTTGCCACAGATTATCGTCGTTTAAGCGGACATGCACTGAAAGGCAGTGAAATTATTCGTCTCGTTGAAGAAAGTGATCCGGTTGCCGAGTTGGCATTGTGTCGCTATGAGCTACGACTGGCGAAGTCGCTGGCGCATGTGGTGAATATTCTCGACCCGGATGTGATTGTCCTGGGCGGAGGGATGAGCAATGTTGACCGTTTATATCAAACAGTTCCACCGTTGATTAAACAATTTGTCTTCGGTGGCGAATGTGAAACGCCGGTACGTAAGGCGAAACATGGTGATTCCAGCGGCGTACGCGGCGCCGCATGGTTATGGCCACAAGAGTAAAAAAACCAGGCAATTGGTGCATCATGCCTGATGCGACGCTTGTCGCGTCTTATCAGGCGTACAAAATAAGCAGCCGTAGGCCGGATAAGGCGTTCACGCCGCATCCGGCACCGTGCTCAGATGCCTGATGCGACACTGGCGTGTCTTATCAGGCCTACAAAATGAGCATCCCGTAGGCCGGATTAGGCGTTCACGTCGCATCCGGCAACAAGTAACGTGCATTGTGACTGCAACCTATCTCAGTGGTTTCGCCAGCACCGGACTCTCCGCTACTTGCTGGCGCTTATAGCGACCATACAGCAGCAATGAGGACATCGCAGCAAACGAGAGCAGGGCGGCAGGTAACGCCACGTAATTATACGCCAGCCCCAGCGTCAGCATCATCCCGCCGCAATAAGCACCCACGGCGCTACCGAGGTTAAACGCTATTTGCCCACCCGCGGCACCTAATAACTCCCCACCTTTGGCATTTTGCAGTAACAATATTTGCAGCGGTGCTGAAAGGGCAAATAATCCCGCGCAACAAATAAAAGCAAAAATAAGCGACGTTGTTTTCATGCCGCCGAAGAAAAAGAGCATCAACAGTGCCAGCACAATAATAAAGTCAGTCACTGCCGCAATGCGTAGCGGCGAGTAACGTCCGGAAATCCGGCCACTTAGCATATTCCCCAGCACCATCCCCAGTCCGACCAGCATCATAATGAAGGTCATCGCCGTTTCCGAAAAACCGGAAATAAACATCATGTAAGGTTTAACGTAACTAAACCAGGCAAACACACCTGCGTTGCCAAACATCGTGGCGGCGAAAATTAACCACGGGGCCGGGCTGCGCAAAAAGTGAAATTGTTCGCGCAGCTTTCCTTTCGCCTCGTCGCGAATATCCGGTACCCAAAAATAGACCGATGCCATCACCGCAATATTAAAAACAGCGATCAATAAAAAGGTGTAGCGCCAGCTAAATTCCTGACTTAAATACGTCCCCAGCGGAATGCCCAGCAGATTGGCGACCGTCATCCCGGAAACCATACCCGCCACGGCGGCGGTGACTTTGCCGGGTTGGATAATTTTCGATAACACGATCGCCCCGACGCCAAAAAATGCGCCATGCGGAAAACCGGAAACCAGGCGGCCAATGGCGAGCATCAGGTAAGACGAAGAGAGAGTAAACATGGCGTTGCCAATGACGCACAACGCCACCAGAAACAACAAGATATGTTTGAGTGAGTAGCGACTGGAAAAAAGCGCGATTATCGGCGCACCGACCACCACCCCCAGCGCATAATACGAAATCATATGCCCGGCGGCTGGAATCGAAATTCCCACATTATGCGCCAGCTCCGTGAGCACCCCCATAATGCCAAATTCAGCCATCCCCAGGCCAAATGTGCCGAGTGCCAAAGATAAAATAACTTTTTTCATACCACCATCACAACCAACAGAGCAGCTACGAATCACCGTAGCCAATAAAGTGATAGCTTGCAGGATAACGACCAGCCGGGCCAAGAGATAATTCGCCCCTCTGTATTCATTATCCTGCTGAATAGTTATTTCACCGCAAACGCGCTTTCCAGTTTACTGTAGCCCAGTCCGTTGATCTTCTTCACTTTAATCTGCACCGGAATACGCTCTTTCATCGCTTCAACGTGGCTAATCACCCCGATGGTTTTACCACTGGCGTTCAGGGCATCCAGTGCGTCAAGGGCGGTATCCAGCGTTTCGCTATCCAGCGTGCCGAAACCTTCATCGAGGAACAGCGAGTCAATACGCGTTTTATGGCTGACCAGATCCGAAAGCGCCAGCGCCAGCGCCAGGCTCACGAGGAAACTTTCGCCGCCGGAAAGCGTACGGGTATCGCGTACCGCATCTGCCTGCCAGGTATCGACAACTTCGACCTCCAGCGCCTCGCTGGCTTTACGCTGTAACAGGTAGCGACCGTGCAGCCGGGTAAGTTGCTGGTTAGCCAGATGGACCAGATTGTCCAGCGTCAGCCCCTGAGCGAATTTACGGAATTTATCGCCCTCTTTGGAGCCAATCAGCGAATTAAGATATCCCCAGTCCTCAACCTGCTGCGTCGTCTGTGCAATTTGCTGCATTAAGGTTTGTTGTTGCTGACGGTTGTCTGCATCCTGCTTCAGCTGCTGGCGAATTTCCCCCTGGCGAGTGGTGTTTTCACGCAACTTTTGGTGAGTTTGCGCTAACTCTTGCTGAATCTGTTCCACCGTCACCGTGAGATCCAGTCTGCCAGGTCGGTGTTGCTGATGCTGTGCCAGTGTTTCAGCTGTCTGAGTGGCCAGCGCTTGTGCCTGACGACGCTGGTTTTCCAGATTCTGTTTCAGCTGTTCCAGCTGAGTTAGCGTCTGCTCATCCATTAACGCCGCAAGAAATGCCTGCTGATCGTCAAAAATGCTGTCCTGTAGCGCGGTGTCAAACTGCGCCTGAACTTTTTGCAGACTTTGCGCTGCCAGAACTTCCTGTTGCTGCAACGTTTGCTGCTGGCTTTGCAACGCGAGGCATTGTTCGTGAACTTGCCGCCAGTTTTCCAGCGCCACAGTTTCTTCGCTGTGCGGGAGTTCATCATTTTGCGGCAACGTTTCCAGAATCGGCGTCAGCTGCTGAATAAGGTTTTGCAGCGCGGTTAATTCGTTCTGGCGTTGCTGCCAGCTCTGCGCTTCTTGCTGACGTGTCGCCAACCAGCTCTCTTCTTCCTCTTCCTGTGGCAATGTCAGTGCATAACCCGCCAATGCCGTTAAGAGTTGCTGCTGGCGTTGTTCAATTTGCTGTTGATACTGGATAATTTGCTGATTATGCGCGGCAATCTGCCCTTGTAATTCATGCCGTTGGCTGAGTAATCGCAGCTGGCGTTCGTGCTCATCTTGTGCATCTAGCCACGGTTGAATATCGTCCTGTGGCTGTAAGGTGATATTGAGGCTGGCCGTGACGGCTTGCCATTGTTGAGTAAGTGCTTGCTCATCTTGTCGGAGGCTTTGCGCTTCGTTTTCATCACGCTGAAGCTGCTTCGTTAATGCATCCAGTTGCCCGCGCAGCGCCGCGCCTTCTTCGCCGAGCTTTTTCACTTCGTTTTCCAGCGTTAATAGCCGGGCCTGATTAACGCCCGGTTCCAGCGCCTGATACGCCTCGACCGCCGGGTGGCTGGTGGAACCACAAAGTGGACAAGGCTGACCTGCCTGTAACTGCGCGCGCTGGGCTTCCAGCGTTTTAATGCGAGCTTCCTGCTCGCAAATGGTTTTGACATCGGCAAGTTGCTGCGTCTTTTCTTTATAACGCTGGCGCATTTCGTTAAGTGCGGCATTACGTTGCGTCTGTTCCAGAGTGACATTCTGGATAGCGACCTGTAACTGCGCCAGACGTTTTTGTTGGGGAACAATCTGCCCATGCAGCGCAACCAGGCGTTGACGCAGTGGGCGTTGCTCAGCATATTGCGCCTGGGCGCTAGCAACTTCATCGGCGGTTAACGTCAACGTGATCGCCGCAAGCGCATTAAGTTTTTGCTCAGAATGGGTTAACTGTTGCTGCCATTGCCGCAGATGCTCGCGATCGCTGGTTTGTTGGGAGAACTGCGCACGCCAACCTGCCAGTTCGTTGTTCCACTGACGGAAGCGATCGTGTTCCTGTAACCAGGCATTCAGGCTTTGTTGCTGCTGCTGTAATTCTGCTGACTGCTTCGCCGCGTGGTAGCGAATGCTCGCGCGAAGCGCCATTGTGCTCTGTAAGCGAGTATTTACTTCTTCAATCTGCTGGCGAGTATGCGCCAGCGCCGCGCTGTGTTCTGCGATTCGTTCCCAGTGCGGACGAAGATTTCGTGCCGGTTGCGCCAGACTGAGGGCCGCCAGTTGCGGTTGTGCTTTTTCTTCCTCGGCTAACGCCTGTTGCAGTGCCTGCTGACGGCGACTGGCTTCCTGCTGCAACTCGTCCTTACGCGTTAACCAGTTAAGTGATTGTTGTTCTTGCTGCTGCGCACTGAGTAACCGTTTCTCTTCGTCAGTGAGTACCTGCAAACTATCTGTAAGCGATTGCAGCTGTTCTGGCGCTAATAACGCAACGCCGCTGGCCTGCGCTTGCAGTTTCTCCAGCTCAGTACGGGCCGATTTATGCTGTTCAAAAACCATTGCGGAGATTTGCCCGTAGATTTCGGTGCCGGTTAACTCCTCGAGCAATTCCGCGCGTTCTTTTGGTTTGGCATTCAGGAAGGCAGCAAATTGCCCTTGTGAAAGCAGCATCGAACGGGTGAAGCGCCCGTAATCAAGCCCGGTTAACGTCGCCGTCAGTTCCAGCTTATCTTTCACTTTGTCGGCGAGAATTTTGCCGTCTGCGCAGCGCGCCAGCTCTACGCGTGGCACCTGCAAATTACCGTCCGGCTGGTTACGCGCCCGATTCTGGCTCCAGAACGCGCGATACGCTTCACCTTTCACTTCAAATTCCACTTCCGCCAGACATTCGGCGGTATCGCGGGTCATGAGATCATTTTGTGATTGCGAAACGTTAGAGAGGCGCGGGGTTTCGTGATACAGCGCCAGACAAATGGCATCGAGTAGGGTCGTTTTTCCCGCACCTGTTGGGCCGGTAATGGCAAACAGCCCGTTGCTGGCGAACGGCTCGCGGGTGAAATCAATCTTCCATTCGCCTTTTAATGAGTTCAGGTTTTTCAGGCGCAGGCTGAGAATTTTCATGCTTCGTGTTCTCCGGCGAGGGTCTGCAACGTCGTGGCGAAAAGATTCTGTAGACGTTGCTGCTGCGATTCATCCAGTTCTTCCAGTGCCAGACGGCGATTGAACACCTCTTCGACGCTGAGTTCGCTGAGGGTTTCACGCTGTTGGCTGGCTAACACACGCTCGCGTTGTTCACGACTCCGGCGTACCAGCAATACTTCGACAGGTAGTGATTCGGTTAATGCCTGGATTTTGCGCTGAATATCATGCAGATACTCATCGGTAGTGATTTCGATATCCAGCCAGACAGGTGGCTCTTGTGATACATCGCGCCACTGTTCCAGCTGTTCGGTAATCGACGCCAGATCGCCTTTCAGCACCGCCATGGGTTGCGTTACCGGTACGTTCAGATTTTCCACGCTCTCTAATTTGCCGTTTGAAAATGTCACCAGATGGACATATTTACTCTTACCGCATTCATCAAAACTCAGTGGAATGGGGGAGCCGCAATAGCGAACATGTTCCATGCCGCCAATAATCTGCGCGCGGTGAATATGCCCGAGCGCGATGTAGTCGGCTGGCGGAAAGTTTTGTGCCGGAAACGCGTCCAGCGTGCCAATATAGATGTCACGCACGGCGTCACTTTTACTGGCACCCACGGTCGTTAAATGTCCCGTGGCGATGATGGGCAGAGGCTGATCGCCGCGCAGTTTGCAGGCATCGGCATAGTGTTGTTGATAATAATCAGTAATAGCTGCCAGCAAATGCTGCTGTTTTTCAATACCGTTAAGTCCCGCCTGGCTGGTAATAATGTCACGCGGGCGTAAAAAAGGAATGGGGCACAGCACTGCGCCTGGCGTCCCGTCGCGACGAGGCAAGATTTGCGGCGCATGTCCGGCGCTGGCGACCACGGTAGTATTGAGGAACGCCATGATATCGCGCGATTCATTCAGCGTGGCGACCGAATCATGGTTTCCCGCCAGTACCACCAGATGACAGCCAGTTTGCTGTAAATTGACAACAAAACGGTTGTATAACGTGCGGGCGTAACTGGGCGGCGAGCCGGTATCGAAAACATCACCGGCAACAATAATCGCATCCACCTGATGGGTTTGTGCTGTCTCCAGCAGCCAGTCAAGAAAAGCCTGATGCTCAGCTTCGCGGCTTTTACTGTAGAAGTTCTGGCCGAGATGCCAGTCTGAAGTGTGAAGGATGCGCATAACGATTCTCTGGCGAAAAAGCATGGGCGCGATTATACCCAAACAGGTGCGCTATTTGCTTTTTTCTGCACCACAGAAATCAATAACCTGAAAGGATGTGCGGCGTGCTTTTCATAAATCTGTCATAAATCTGACGCATAATGACGTCGCATTAATGATCGCAATCTATTTATTACAACAGGGCAAATCATGGCGAGACGTATTCTGGTCGTAGAAGATGAAGCTCCAATTCGCGAAATGGTCTGCTTCGTGCTCGAGCAAAATGGCTTCCAGCCGGTCGAAGCGGAAGATTATGACAGTGCTGTGAACCAACTGAATGAACCCTGGCCGGATTTAATTCTCCTCGACTGGATGTTACCCGGCGGCTCCGGTATCCAGTTCATCAAACATCTCAAGCGTGAGTCGATGACCCGTGATATTCCGGTTGTGATGTTGACCGCCAGAGGGGAAGAAGAAGATCGCGTGCGCGGCCTTGAAACCGGTGCGGATGACTATATCACCAAGCCGTTTTCGCCGAAGGAGCTGGTGGCGCGAATCAAAGCGGTAATGCGCCGTATATCGCCGATGGCGGTGGAAGAGGTAATTGAGATGCAGGGGCTAAGTCTCGACCCGACATCTCACCGGGTGATGGCGGGCGAAGAACCGCTGGAGATGGGGCCGACTGAATTTAAACTGCTGCACTTTTTTATGACGCATCCCGAGCGCGTGTACAGTCGCGAGCAACTGTTAAACCACGTCTGGGGAACCAACGTGTATGTGGAAGACCGCACGGTCGATGTCCACATTCGCCGCCTGCGTAAAGCACTGGAGCCCGGCGGGCATGACCGTATGGTGCAGACCGTGCGCGGTACAGGATATCGTTTTTCAACCCGCTTTTAACGCCTTGCTCATCGGACGCAGAGCAGGGCTTATGATTTCTTAACTGGAGTATCTTACGTGCTGGAACGGCTGTCGTGGAAAAGGCTGGTGCTGGAGCTGCTACTTTGCTGCCTCCCGGCTTTCATCCTGGGTGCATTTTTTGGTTACCTGCCCTGGTTTTTGCTGGCATCGGTAACAGGACTGCTTATCTGGCATTTCTGGAATTTATTGCGCCTTTCATGGTGGCTGTGGGTGGATCGCAGTATGACCCCGCCACCGGGGCGTGGTAGCTGGGAACCGCTGCTGTACGGTTTACACCAGATGCAACTGCGTAATAAAAAACGCCGCCGCGAGCTGGGTAATCTTATCAAACGCTTTCGTAGCGGCGCGGAGTCGCTACCCGATGCGGTGGTGCTGACCACGGAAGAGGGCGGTATTTTCTGGTGTAACGGTCTGGCGCAACAAATTCTTGGTCTGCGCTGGCCGGAAGATAATGGGCAGAACATCCTTAACCTGCTGCGTTATCCGGAGTTTACGCAATATCTGAAAACGCGTGATTTTTCTCGCCCGCTCAATCTGGTGCTCAACACCGGGCGGCATCTGGAAATTCGTGTCATGCCTTATACCCATAAACAGTTGCTGATGGTGGCGCGAGATGTCACGCAAATGCATCAACTGGAAGGGGCGCGACGCAACTTTTTTGCCAACGTAAGCCATGAGTTACGCACGCCATTGACGGTGTTACAGGGTTACCTGGAGATGATGGATGAGCAGCCGCTGGAGGGCGCGGTACGCGAAAAAGCGTTGCACACCATGCGTGAGCAGACTCAGCGGATGGAAGGGCTGGTGAAGCAGTTACTGACCTTGTCGAAAATTGAAGCCGCGCCGACGCAGTTGCTGAATGAGAAGGTTGATGTGCCGATGATGCTGCGCGTCGTTGAGCGTGAAGCTCAGACGCTGAGCCAGCAAAAACAGACATTTACCTTTGAGATTGATAACGGCCTCAAAGTGTCTGGCAGCGAAGACCAGTTACGCAGTGCGATTTCGAATCTGGTCTATAACGCCGTGAATCATACGCCGGAAGGTACGCATATCACCGTACGCTGGCAGCGAGTGCCGCACGGTGCCGAATTTAGTGTTGAAGATAATGGACCGGGCATCGCACCGGAGCATATTCCGCGCCTGACCGAGCGTTTTTATCGCGTTGATAAAGCGCGTTCCCGACAAACTGGCGGTAGCGGGTTGGGGTTAGCGATCGTGAAGCATGCGGTAAATCATCATGAAAGCCGGCTCAATATTGAAAGTACGGTGGGCAAAGGTACGCGTTTCAGTTTTGTTCTGCCGGAACGTTTAATTGCCAAAAATAGCGATTAATCCGCCTTTGTCATTTTTTGTTGCCATAAGCCAGCCGATGCTGGCTTTTTTTCTTTGCAGTCAAAAAACGGGCGCTGAATTTTACAATGTATGGTGATTTTTTGTTCGCATGATAAGCCATATCTTTTTCACGGAAATAGTGTTTTATACTGGTTTGTGATTTCTTATCGTTATATCCCTCTGGTTTTTAGATCCCTCCTTGCTTTAAAACGTTATAAGCGTTTAAATTGCGCTTCAGGTGCTGTCATACTGACTGCATTCACGCGGTAAATCGAAAAACTATTCTTCGCCGCGCCTGGTTGGGAGTATTTCCCGCTAAAATTGTTTAAATATACCGCTGTATCATCCCCAGGGATTGGCACAAAATTTAACGTTACAACACCACATCCACAGGCAGTATGATTTATGACCCATCAGTTAAGATCGCGCGATATCATCGCTCTGGGCTTTATGACATTTGCGTTGTTCGTTGGCGCAGGTAACATTATTTTCCCTCCTATGGTCGGCTTGCAGGCAGGCGAACACGTCTGGACTGCGGCATTCGGCTTCCTCATTACTGCCGTTGGTCTGCCGGTATTAACGGTAGTGGCGCTGGCGAAAGTTGGCGGCGGCGTTGACAGTCTGAGCACACCAATCGGTAAAGTCGCAGGCGTGCTGTTGGCAACAGTCTGCTACCTGGCGGTAGGGCCGCTGTTTGCAACACCGCGTACGGCAACAGTCTCCTTTGAAGTGGGCATTGCGCCGCTGACGGGTGACTCCGCACTGCCGCTGTTTATCTACAGCCTGGTCTATTTCGCTATCGTTATTCTGGTTTCGCTCTATCCGGGCAAGCTGCTGGATACCGTGGGCAACTTCCTTGCGCCGCTGAAAATTATCGCGCTGGTCATCCTGTCTGTTGCCGCGATTGTCTGGCCTGCGGGTTCTATCAGCACGGCAACTGAGGCTTATCAAAACGCTGCGTTTTCTAACGGCTTCGTTAACGGCTATCTGACCATGGATACGCTGGGCGCGATGGTGTTTGGTATCGTTATTGTTAACGCTGCGCGTTCTCGCGGCGTTACTGAAGCGCGTCTGCTGACCCGTTATACCGTCTGGGCTGGCCTGATGGCGGGCGTTGGTTTGACTCTGCTGTACCTGGCGCTGTTCCGTCTGGGTTCAGACAGCGCGTCGCTGGTTGATCAATCCGCGAACGGTGCGGCAATTCTGCATGCTTACGTTCAGCACACCTTTGGCGGCGGCGGTAGCTTCCTGCTGGCGGCGTTAATCTTCATCGCTTGTCTGGTAACGGCGGTTGGCCTGACCTGCGCTTGTGCGGAATTCTTCGCTCAATACATCCCGCTCTCATACCGTACGCTGGTGTTTATCCTCGGCGGCTTCTCGATGGTGGTCTCTAATCTGGGCTTAAGCCAGCTGATTCAGATCTCTGTACCGGTGCTGACTGCCATTTATCCGCCGTGTATCGCACTGGTTGTATTAAGTTTTACACGCTCATGGTGGCATAATTCGTCCCGCGTGATTGCTCCGCCGATGTTTATCAGCCTGCTTTTTGGTATTCTCGACGGGATCAAAGCATCTGCATTCAGCGATATTTTACCGTCCTGGGCGCAGCGTTTACCGCTGGCCGAACAAGGTCTGGCGTGGTTAATGCCAACGGTGGTGATGGTGGTTCTGGCCATTATCTGGGATCGCGCAGCAGGTCGTCAGGTGACCTCCAGCGCCCACTAAATCACTGTAAATTTGTTTTAACCACGGGGCTGCGATGCCCCGTGGTTTTTTATTGTGTTGATGGGTTAGGAATTGATGGAAAGTAAGAACAAGCTAAAGCGTGGGCTAAGTACCCGACACATACGCTTTATGGCACTGGGTTCAGCAATTGGCACCGGGTTGTTTTACGGTTCGGCGGACGCCATCAAAATGGCCGGACCGAGCGTGTTGTTGGCCTATATTATCGGTGGTGTCGCGGCATATATCATTATGCGTGCGCTGGGAGAAATGTCGGTACATAACCCGGCCGCCAGCTCTTTCTCGCGTTATGCGCAAGAAAACCTTGGCCCGCTGGCAGGTTATATCACCGGCTGGACCTACTGCTTTGAAATCCTTATTGTCGCCATCGCCGATGTGACCGCTTTCGGTATCTATATGGGCGTCTGGTTCCCGACGGTGCCGCACTGGATATGGGTGTTGAGCGTGGTGCTGATTATCTGCGCCATTAACCTGATGAGCGTGAAAGTGTTCGGTGAGCTGGAGTTCTGGTTCTCGTTCTTTAAAGTCGCCACCATTATCATCATGATCGTTGCTGGTTTCGGTATCATCATTTGGGGGATTGGCAACGGCGGGCAACCGACCGGTATCCATAACCTGTGGAGCAACGGCGGCTTCTTCAGTAACGGCTGGCTTGGCATGGTGATGTCGTTGCAAATGGTGATGTTTGCCTACGGTGGTATTGAAATTATTGGTATTACCGCCGGTGAAGCGAAAGAGCCGGAGAAGTCTATTCCGCGCGCGATTAACTCAGTGCCGATGCGTATTCTGGTTTTCTATGTTGGTACGCTGTTCGTCATTATGTCTATCTATCCGTGGAATCAGGTAGGTACTGCAGGTAGCCCGTTCGTGCTGACGTTCCAGCATTTGGGGATTACCTTTGCCGCTAGCATTCTTAACTTCGTTGTGCTGACAGCCTCTTTGTCGGCAATTAACAGCGACGTGTTTGGCGTAGGCCGTATGTTGCACGGCATGGCAGAGCAGGGCAGTGCGCCGAAAATTTTCAGCAAAACGTCGCGTCGCGGTATTCCGTGGGTCACGGTGCTGGTCATGACTACCGCGCTGCTGTTTGCGGTGTATCTGAACTACATCATGCCGGAAAACGTCTTCCTGGTGATTGCCTCGCTGGCGACCTTCGCTACCGTGTGGGTGTGGATTATGATCCTGCTGTCGCAGATTGCCTTCCGTCGCCGCCTGCCGCCAGAAGAAGTTAAAGCGCTGAAATTTAAAGTTCCTGGCGGGGTGGCAACGACCATCACTGGGCTGGTTTTCCTGGTCTTTATCATCGGACTGATCGGTTATCACCCTGAAACGCGTATCTCTCTGTACGTTGGTTTTGCGTGGATTGTGGTGCTGTTGATTGGCTGGATGTTTAAACGCCGCCACGATCGCCAGTTGGCAGAAAACCACTAATTCCTGCCTTTTGTCGCCGGATCAGGAGCAAAACCTGATCCGGCTATTCCGAAAGTTATCCACCCCCATCCTCATCCCCCAAATATCCTTCAGATGATGAGTGATCCTGCATTAGGCTATGGCAAGGTGAACACATTTTCATCACAGGGGAATTATGATGTTAAATGCATGGCACCTGCCGGTGCCCCCGTTTGTTAAGCAAAGCAAAGATCAACTGCTCATTACGTTGTGGCTGACGGGCGAAGAGCCGCCACAGCGCATTATGTTGCGCATGGAAAACGATAACGAAGAAACATCAATACCGATGCATAAACAGCGCAGCCAGCCGCAGCCAGGCGTGACGGCGTGGCGGGGAGCGCTCTCTCTCGCCACCGGGCAACCACGGCGGCGCTACAGTTTCAAATTGCTGTGGCACGATCGCCAGCGTTGGTTTACGCCGCAAGGTTTCAGCCCAATACCACCTTCGCGGCTGGAACAGTTTGCCGTCGATGTGCCGGATATCGGACCACAATGGGCGGCGGATCAGATTTTTTATCAGATCTTCCCGGATCGTTTTGCCCGGAGTCTGCCTCGTAATGCCGATCAGGATCATGTCTATTATCATCACGCCGCCGGGCGGGAAATAATATTGCGTGACTGGGATGAACCGGTCACGGCACAGGCGGGCGGATCAACGTTCTATGGCGGCGATCTGGACGGGATAAGCGAAAAACTGCCGTACCTGAAAAAACTCGGCGTGACGGCGCTGTATCTTAATCCGGTGTTTAAAGCACCCAGCGTGCACAAATACGATACCGAAGATTATCGCCACGTCGATCCGCAGTTTGGCGGCGACGGGGCGTTGCTGCGTTTGAGACACAACACGCAGCAGCAAGGAATGCGCCTGATGCTGGACGGCGTGTTTAACCACAGTGGCGATTCTCATGCCTGGTTTGACAGGCACAATCGCGGGACGGGCGGCGCTTGCCATAACCCCGAATCGCCCTGGCGCGACTGGTACTCGTTTCGCGATGACGGCACGGCGCTCGATTGGCTGGGCTATGCCAGCCTGCCAAAACTGGATTATCAGTCGGAAAGTCTGGTGAATGAAATTTATCGCGGTGAAGACAGCATTGTCCGTCACTGGCTGAAAGCGCCGTGGAATATGGACGGCTGGCGACTGGATGTGGTGCATATGCTGGGGGAAGCGGGTGGGGCGCGCAATAATTTGCAGCATGTCGCTGGCATCACTGAGGCGGCGAAAGAAACCCAGCCAGAAGCGTACATTGTCGGTGAATATTTTGGCGATGCGCGGCAATGGTTACAGGCCGATGTGGAAGATGCATCGATGAACTATCGGGGCTTTACTTTTCCGCTGTGGGGCTTTCTCGCTAATACCGATGTCTCTTACGATCCGCAGCAGATTGACGCTCAAATCTGTATAACCTGGATGGACAATTACCGTGCCGGGCTTTCTCATCAACAGCAACTGCGTATGTTTAACCAGCTCGATAGTCACGATACCGCGCGATTTAAAACGTTACTCGGACGGGATGTTGCGCGTCTGCCACTGGCGGTCGTCTGGCTGTTCACCTGGCCTGGTGTGCCGTGTATTTATTACGGCGATGAAGTGGGGCTGGACGGCAATAACGATCCATTTTGTCGTAAACCGTTTCCCTGGGACCCGGAAAAACAAGATACGGAACTATTCGCGCTGTACCAGCGAATGATTGCGCTGCGTAAGAAGAGCCTGGCATTGCGTCGTGGCGGCAGTCAGGTGTTGTATGCGGAAGATAACGTGGTGGTGTTTGTGCGTGTGCTCAATCAGCAGCGTGTGCTAGTGGCAATCAACCGTGGTGAAGCGTGTGAAGTGGTGCTACCCGCATCGCCGTTGCTTAATGTCGCGCAATGGCAATGCAAAGAAGGGAACGGACAACGGGTCGATGAGATCCTGACGTTGCCCGCGATATCAGCCACGGTGTGGATGAATTAATACCCTACAACGCTTTGCGTGACGCCTGCTCCATCATCCGCGGATAAAATTGCCAGAAGCGGGTTTCAAGGGCGTCGTAATGGGTGTCTAAATCGTACCAGGAGTCACGCAGAGCATCCAGACGTGGGCGACGGCTTGCCATGCCGTTTAACACGCTCTGGATGAAATCCATATCGCGATAGCGCACCAGCCATTGCTCTGACCATAAGTAATTATTCAGATTGATAAAGCGCGGCGGTGAGTCCGGCAAAATCGTCATCACTTGTTCGCGGGCATAACAGACAAATTTCTGTAGCGGAAAGTCCGGCGACAGCTGCGACCAGTGGCGGGAAAGAAAGTGATCCCACATCACATCCAGCGTAATAGGCGCAACGCGGCGAGTTTCGTTGCGAAACCACTCCCGCGCTTCGCGGACTTCCGGCAGATTGTCGGTTAACACATCGATACGCCGATGCATATGAATACCTGCAACCACGTCGGGCGGAAAACTTTCGTCAGGATTTCCGCGAACAAAATCAGCCAGTAAATTGCCGGAAAGCGAACTTTCAGCGAGATGGGCTAAATGCAGGTGAGCTAAAAAATTCATCGATTATATTCTATCCAAAGGGGGGTAAAGGTTGCAGGGAGAGCGCCCCGGCACTAGACTACCCGCCTCTTATTTTAGTCTGAGTCAGTGTCATGCGCGTTACCGATTTCTCCTTTGAATTGCCCGAATCCCTGATTGCCCACTATCCCATGCCTGAACGCAGTAGCTGTCGTTTACTGTCGCTGGACGGGCCGACGGGCGCGCTGACGCACGGTACTTTCACCGATTTACTCGATAAGCTCAACCCCGGCGATCTTCTGGTTTTTAACAATACCCGCGTGATCCCGGCGCGTCTGTTTGGGCGAAAAGCTAGCGGCGGTAAAATTGAAGTGCTGGTTGAGCGGATGCTCGACGACAAACGCATTCTTGCGCATATTCGCGCCTCGAAAGCGCCAAAACCGGGCGCTGAATTGCTGCTGGGCGATGACGAAAGCATCAAAGCAACAATGACCGCTCGTCACGGCGCGCTGTTTGAAGTCGAATTTAACGATGAGCGCTCGGTGCTGGATATTCTCAACAGCATCGGCCATATGCCACTGCCGCCGTACATCGACCGTCCGGACGAAGATGCAGACCGCGAACTTTATCAAACGGTTTATAGCGAAAAACCAGGCGCGGTAGCAGCACCGACCGCCGGACTGCACTTTGACGAACCGCTGCTGGAAAAATTACGCGCCAAAGGCGTGGAGATGGCATTCGTGACCCTGCATGTGGGGGCGGGTACGTTCCAGCCGGTACGCGTCGACACCATTGAAGACCACATCATGCACTCGGAATATGCAGAAGTGCCGCAGGATGTGGTTGACGCAGTGCTGGCTGCGAAAGCGCGTGGTAACCGGGTGATAGCGGTTGGCACCACCTCTGTTCGCTCGCTTGAGAGTGCGGCCCAGGCGGCGAAAAACGATCTGATTGAACCGTTTTTCGATGATACACAAATCTTTATCTATCCCGGCTTCCAGTACAAAGTAGTCGATGCGCTGGTGACTAACTTCCATCTGCCGGAGTCAACGCTGATTATGCTGGTTTCCGCATTTGCCGGTTATCAACACACCATGAACGCCTATAAAGCGGCAGTAGAAGAGAAATATCGCTTTTTTAGTTACGGTGATGCGATGTTTATCACGTACAATCCGCAGGCAATTAATGAGCGCGTCGGGGAGTAATTCCGCGGCGCTGGTTTAAACGTTGGACTGTTTTTCTGACGTAGTGGAGAAAAAATGAAATTTGAACTGGACACCACCGACGGTCGCGCACGCCGTGGCCGCCTGGTCTTCGATCGTGGCGTAGTGGAAACGCCTTGTTTTATGCCTGTTGGCACCTACGGCACCGTAAAAGGGATGACGCCGGAAGAAGTTGAAGCCACTGGCGCGCAAATTATTCTGGGTAACACCTTCCACCTGTGGCTGCGCCCGGGTCAGGAAATCATGAAACTGCATGGCGATCTGCACGATTTCATGCAGTGGAAAGGCCCGATCCTTACCGACTCCGGCGGCTTCCAGGTCTTCAGTCTTGGCGATATCCGTAAAATCACCGAACAGGGCGTGCACTTCCGTAACCCCATCAACGGCGACCCGATTTTCCTCGATCCCGAAAAATCGATGGAGATTCAATACGATCTTGGCTCAGACATCGTCATGATTTTTGACGAGTGTACGCCGTATCCTGCTGACTGGGATTACGCGAAGCGCTCTATGGAGATGTCGCTGCGTTGGGCGAAGCGTAGCCGCGAGCGTTTTGACAGCCTCGGCAACAAAAATGCGCTCTTTGGTATCATTCAGGGCAGCGTTTACGAAGATTTACGTGATATCTCTGTTAAAGGTCTGGTAGATATCGGTTTTGATGGCTACGCTGTCGGCGGTCTGGCAGTGGGTGAGCCGAAAGCAGATATGCACCGTATCCTGGAGCATGTGTGCCCGCAAATTCCGGCAGACAAACCACGTTACCTGATGGGCGTTGGTAAA
The DNA here is from genome assembly GCF_004212315.1 of Escherichia sp. E10V5. Classification (NCBI taxonomy): domain Bacteria; kingdom Pseudomonadati; phylum Pseudomonadota; class Gammaproteobacteria; order Enterobacterales; family Enterobacteriaceae; genus Escherichia; species Escherichia sp. E10V5. Next base: position 274,734 of record NZ_RHJM01000015.1, on the reverse strand, counting down.
CCGGAAGACCTGGTTGAAGGCGTGCGCCGCGGTATAGATATGTTTGACTGCGTAATGCCAACACGTAATGCGCGTAACGGTCATCTGTTCGTGACCGATGGCGTGGTGAAAATCCGCAATGCGAAGTATAAGAGCGACACTGGCCCGCTCGATCCTGAGTGTGATTGCTACACCTGTCGCAATTATTCACGTGCCTACTTGCATCATCTCGACCGTTGCAACGAAATATTAGGCGCGCGACTCAACACCATTCATAACCTTCGTTACTACCAGCGTTTGATGGCGGGTTTACGCAAGGCTATTGAAGAGGGTAAATTAGAGAGCTTCGTAGCTGATTTTTACCAGCGTCAGGGGCGAGAAGTACCACCTTTGAACGTTGATTAATATTAATAATGAGGGAAATTTAATGAGCTTTTTTATTTCTGATGCGGTAGCGGCAACGGGTGCTCCGGCACAAGGTAGCCCGATGTCTTTGATTTTGATGCTGGTGGTATTCGGTCTGATTTTCTATTTCATGATCCTGCGCCCACAGCAGAAGCGCACCAAAGAACACAAAAAGCTGATGGACTCCATCGCGAAAGGTGATGAAGTGCTGACGAACGGTGGCCTGGTCGGTCGCGTAACCAAAGTAGCAGAAAACGGCTACATTGCTATCGCGCTGAATGACACCACTGAAGTAGTTATTAAACGTGACTTCGTAGCCGCCGTTCTGCCGAAAGGCACCATGAAGGCGCTGTAATTAAAATTTTTCCCTAAGGGAATTGCCGTGTTAAACCGTTATCCTTTGTGGAAGTACGTCATGCTGATCGTGGTGATTGTCATCGGTCTGCTGTATGCGCTTCCCAACCTGTTTGGTGAGGATCCGGCTGTTCAGATCACTGGCGCGCGCGGAGTCGCCGCCAGTGAGCAAACGCTGATCCAGGTCCAGAAAACGTTACAAGAAGAAAAAATAACTGCTAAGTCTGTGGCACTGGAAGAGGGCGCTATTCTTGCGCGCTTCGACTCCACTGACACCCAGCTACGCGCTCGTGAAGCATTAATGGGCATTCTGGGTGACAAATATGTCGTGGCGCTTAACCTTGCCCCGGCCACGCCGCGCTGGCTGGCAGCTATTCACGCTGAGCCGATGAAGCTCGGTCTTGACTTGCGTGGCGGCGTTCACTTCCTGATGGAAGTGGATATGGACACTGCGCTTGGCAAACTCCAGGAACAAAATATCGATAGCCTGCGCAGCGATCTGCGTGAAAAAGGCATCCCGTATACCACTGTTCGTAAAGAAAATAATTACGGTCTGAGCATCACTTTTCGCGATGGCAACGCCCGTGATGAAGCTATTGCATATCTGAGCAAGCGTCATCCCGATCTGGTCATTAGCAGCCAGGGTAGCAACCAGCTGCGTGCGGTCATGAGCGATGCGCGTCTCAGTGAAGCGCGTGAATATGCGGTGCAGCAGAACATTAACATCCTGCGTAACCGTGTAAACCAGCTTGGTGTGGCGGAGCCTGTAGTACAACGTCAGGGCGCAGACCGCATTGTCGTTGAGCTGCCAGGTATTCAGGATACTGCACGTGCGAAAGAAATTCTGGGCGCTACCGCGACGCTGGAATTCCGTCTGGTGAATACCAACGTTGACCAGGCTGCTGCTGCATCTGGACGCGTACCGGGCGACTCTGAAGTGAAACAGACCCGCGAAGGTCAGCCGGTTGTGCTGTACAAACGCGTGATTCTGACCGGTGACCATATCACCGATTCCACTTCCAGCCAGGACGAATACAACCAGCCGCAGGTTAACATCTCGCTCGACAGCGCAGGTGGTAACATCATGTCTAACTTCACTAAGGACAACATCGGCAAACCGATGGCGACCCTGTTTGTGGAGTATAAAGACAGCGGTAAGAAAGATGCTAATGGTCGTGCTGTTCTGGTGAAGCAGGAAGAGGTGATTAACATCGCGAATATCCAGTCTCGTCTGGGTAACAGCTTCCGTATCACTGGTATCAACAACCCGAACGAAGCGCGTCAGCTGTCGCTGCTGCTGCGTGCCGGTGCGTTGATTGCACCGATTCAGATTGTTGAAGAACGTACCATTGGTCCGACCCTGGGTATGCAGAACATTGAACAGGGGCTGGAGGCATGTCTCGCCGGTCTGCTGGTTTCTATTCTGTTCATGATCATCTTCTATAAGAAGTTTGGTCTGATTGCGACCAGTGCTCTGATTGCGAACTTGATCTTGATTGTCGGCATTATGTCGCTGCTGCCTGGCGCGACGCTGAGTATGCCGGGGATCGCGGGTATCGTCTTAACCCTTGCGGTAGCGGTCGATGCGAACGTACTGATCAACGAACGTATTAAAGAAGAGTTAAGCAACGGGCGTACTGTTCAGCAGGCAATTGATGAAGGTTATCGTGGCGCGTTCAGTTCCATCTTCGATGCGAACATCACCACGCTGATTAAAGTCATCATCCTGTACGCAGTGGGTACCGGGGCAATTAAAGGGTTCGCGATTACTACCGGTATCGGTGTGGCGACGTCGATGTTTACCGCGATTGTCGGTACGCGTGCCATCGTAAACCTGCTATATGGCGGCAAGCGCGTCAAGAAGCTGTCAATCTGAGGAGTGCGATGTGGCACAGGAATATACTGTTGAACAACTAAACCACGGCCGTAAAGTCTATGACTTTATGCGCTGGGACTACTGGGCTTTCGGCATCTCTGGTCTGCTGTTAATCGCCGCGATCGTCATTATGGGCGTGCGCGGTTTTAACTGGGGGCTGGATTTCACCGGTGGTACGGTTATTGAAATTACGCTCGAAAAACCGGCTGAAATTGATGTAATGCGTGATGCATTGCAAAAAGCGGGTTTTGAAGAGCCGATGCTGCAAAACTTCGGTAGCAGCCACGACATCATGGTCCGCATGCCGCCAGCTGAAGGCGAAACCGGTGGTCAGGTGCTGGGCAGCAAAGTTCTGAAGGTGATTAACGAAGCTACCAATCAGAACGCGGCGGTGAAGCGTATTGAGTTCGTCGGTCCGAGCGTAGGGGCAGACCTTGCGCAAACCGGTGCGATGGCGCTGATGGCGGCACTGCTGTCTATCCTTGTATATGTCGGTTTCCGCTTTGAGTGGCGACTGGCGGCAGGGGTAGTAATCGCGCTGGCGCACGACGTTATCATTACGCTGGGTATTTTGTCGTTATTCCATATCGAGATTGACCTGACCATTGTGGCATCGTTGATGTCGGTTATCGGTTACTCGCTTAACGACAGTATCGTGGTATCGGACCGTATTCGTGAAAACTTCCGCAAAATCCGTCGCGGTACGCCTTACGAAATCTTTAACGTGTCCTTGACCCAGACGCTGCACCGTACCTTGATCACATCCGGTACCACCTTGATGGTTATCCTGATGCTGTATCTCTTCGGTGGCCCGGTGCTGGAAGGCTTCTCGCTGACCATGCTGATTGGTGTAACCATCGGTACCGCATCTTCCATCTATGTTGCATCTGCGCTGGCCCTGAAACTGGGTATGAAGCGTGAGCATATGCTGCAACAGAAAGTGGAAAAAGAAGGGGCGGACCAGCCGTCAATTCTGCCGTAAGGGTGTTTTTAAATCCGTTCAGTTAAAAAACCGTGGCGTATTTACGCTGCGGTTTTTTTTCGATTGTTGCTTATTGTACTGAATACAGCTTTGGTTGTAGAAAGAGTTCTGACATATACTTTGTATTAATAGTTAATACGTGGAGATCGCTTATGCGCAAAATTACCTCAGTAAGCGTTGGCGAACAATTAGATAGTTTTATTACCCGGATGGTTCAGTCTGGTCGTTATGGCTCGGCCAGTGAAGTGATGCGTTCGGCGCTTCGTCTATTGGAACAACAAGAATCCAGGGATGAAGCTGTCAGAAATGCTGTTATTGAAGGTCTTGAGAGCGGTGAAAGTTCGATGACGCTTCGTGATATCGCAGCAGAAAGGAAGCAAAAACATCGTGTATAAGCTTAGCGGAAAAGCTGTTGAAGATTTCAGAGGGATCTATGACTACACGCTGGGAAAGTTTGGTGAGGAGCAGGCGGATCGCTATACCGACTCTCTCGGCATTTTTCTGGATACACTCTCTCAAATGCCCGAGATAGGGCAAGACTATGATGCGATTCCAGAGGTAAAGAAGATCGCATTCAGGTTTCACACTGTTTATTACGTTATAAGAGTAGATGACATTCTCATTGCGCGTATTCTTCATCAGCAGATGGAACCTCGCCGTCACTGGTAATGTGAGAATTTCTTTACTCAGGATTGCGAAAATCCCCGCATCTTGGGAAACTGCGCGTAACCCTACATTTCATCCAGGTAACTTTTCATGGCTATCATCCCAAAAAACTATGCGCGGTTAGAAAGCGGCTATCGCGAAAAAGCGCTGAAACTCTATCCGTGGGTCTGCGGTCGCTGTTCCCGCGAGTTTGTCTATTCCAACCTGCGTGAACTTACCGTTCACCATATTGATCACGACCATACCAATAATCCGGAAGATGGTAGTAACTGGGAATTGCTTTGTCTCTATTGCCATGATCATGAGCATTCGAAATATACCGAAGCGGATCAGTATGGTACGACGGTTATCGCAGGGGAAGATGCGCAGAAAGATGTCGGTGAAGCGAAATACAACCCGTTTGCTGATTTAAAAGCGATGATGAATAAGAAGAAGTAATAAAAAATGCCGGATATAAAATCCGCTATTTGAGCTTTGTGACAAACGAAAAATTGCCTGATACGCTACGCTTGTCAGGCCTACGTAATCTCAGCAATGTATTGAATTTTCGTGCTTTTGTAGACCAGATAAGGCGTTTACTCCGCATCCGGCATGAACAAAGCGCACGTTGTCGACAATCTGAAATGCCGGGAATAAATCCCGGCATTTTCATAATCAGAAGTTGTAACCTACCACCAGGTAACCACCCCAGCCGGTAGAGCGAACGTTGAAGTTGCCGTTACCGAAGTTCAGCTCTGCATCATCGTTCCACTGACCACCGTCATGCCAGTAACGTGCAACGACAGAGTAGTGCCAGTGATCGTAGTTCAGCGCCAGAATATGGCTGGAAGCGATGGAGTTATTGCTGCGCGTCTTAATACCGTTGATTGCGTTACCGCTGTCATCACCCAGATCGGAACCCCAGTCGAAGTTGGTGAAGCCGATGTAGCTCAGCTGACCGCCCCACAGATCGGTAATCGGCACAAAGTATTTAATTTTGAAACGGTAACCGTCCCACTCGTTTTCGTTCGCTGCGCCGTAGTTCTGCCACTGGTATTTCGCATACACGTTCATGGACAGGCTCATCGGCAGGCCAGTGTCGATGTCAGTACCCAGACCCATATACCAGGTGCTCTGGCGACCATCTTTGTTACGGCCCATGTCGTAAATGTAGTTGTTCGCGAAGTACCACTCTTTGAACGGACCGAAGCTAAGGTCAGTATTGGTCAGCTTATCGATGGAGAAACGCGGTTCGATTTCCATAAACAGCGGAGAACCGTGGTTCCAGATACCTTTGGCATCGGAGTTACCGCCGAAGAATACCGGCGCATCCGCGTAACCATAGAAATCGAACCAGTCTTTTTTAGCGAATGCTTCATACTCCAGGTAAGTATCGTTACGGATCTGCGGTCCGAAACGGGTGTGATAGCTACCAACTACGTTAACGCTCTGGTGCCACCAGTCGGAAAGGTACTGCGGTTTATCGTTTTCAGCTGCGTTGACAGTAAAAGACGAAGAGAGCGCCAGTACCGCACCGGCTGCCAGTAATGTTTTTTTCATATGTATGCCACTGTTTGAAAATCCCTTACGGGAGTGAAAAAGGCGCAAATTGCGTTTCTAAATATTTCCTATACAGAGGAGCCTATTATAAAAATCATTGCTCACAAAAATATGTTGTATTTCACAGTTCTATCATTTACGTAATCGATTGCGTTCACGAATACACATATTCGGGCGGGAATTGTACTGACTTTCACCCTTGTTGCAAACTTTTACTATCAATCTGGGTGATGTAAGCAGAGTAACAAAATGATGGGGGAGGATGTTGCGGGACGCACAAAACGCCCCGAAAAACGTTTACTGCATAACAGGTTGAATGTCGTGGATGCGTACAAAGCCTAACTGATCCACAGAAATGCCCTTTAACTGTAACGGAATGTCAACATCACTGGGCGCGAGGAGGCTGGCCGGCGCGTTAATCAATTGATTCTGCACATTGATTTCCTGAAAGCTGTCGATTGTTCCCTGAATTTGCCCATATTCAACGGTTCCGCTGAAAGCGGGTAAGGGATCATTGGACTCACCCTGAATACGCAGCGTCAGAGTGGTGCCATCTGCAATTGGCGTAATATTCACCAGCGACATACGTAAAGTGCCAATTTGGCTTTCCAGCCGTGCCGGTGTATTTGCACCAGGCAACAGGTAAACCCCACTGCTGGATTTTGCATTCAGCGTATTTTGCTGGGTGATTTTGACGGTTTCTTTGTTGAGCTGAGTCATCTCTTTATTCAACGTGTTGACGCTGTGTTTCATCTGGCGCACTTCGCTTTGCTGTACGCAGGCGCTCAGGCTGAACAGGCTTCCCAGCAGGAATAGTCGAAAACATACTTTAATGTTCATAGGTCGTCCCTTTCTCATCTCAATAAGTCTAATGGTAGAGGCTTAAAGCCGTGAAAGCATCGATCCTTTATCTCAAAAGCGTTGCGCCTTTGTTGTATCGTCAGTTCAGGGTAAAATAGATTTCTATTAACCACCTGGTCAGGACGCCGTATGCATTGCCCATTCTGTTTCGCCGTGGACACTAAGGTAATTGACTCTCGTCTCGTGAGCGAGGGCTCTTCCGTACGCCGCCGTCGGCAGTGTCTGGTGTGTAATGAACGTTTCACTACTTTTGAAGTTGCGGAACTGGTTATGCCGCGTGTCGTGAAAAGCAACGACGTGCGCGAACCGTTTAATGAAGAAAAATTGCGTAGCGGAATGCTGCGGGCGCTGGAAAAACGTCCGGTGAGTTCCGATGACGTCGAAATGGCGATCAACCATATTAAATCGCAACTCCGCGCCACCGGTGAGCGCGAAGTGCCGAGCAAAATGATTGGCAATCTGGTGATGGAGCAATTGAAAAAGCTCGATAAAGTCGCCTATATCCGTTTTGCCTCTGTCTATCGCAGTTTCGAAGATATCAAAGAATTTGGCGAAGAGATTGCGCGCCTGGAGGATTAAACCGTGCAGGACGAGTTATACATGGCGCGGGCGCTAAAGCTGGCGCAACGAGGGCGCTTCACCACTCACCCTAACCCGAATGTCGGTTGCGTCATTGTGAAAGATGGCGAAATTGTCGGTGAAGGTTACCATCACCGCGCGGGCGAACCGCATGCAGAGGTACACGCGTTGCGCATGGCAGGTGAAAAAGCCAAAGGCGCAACGGCGTATGTGACACTCGAACCTTGTAGTCATCATGGTCGTACGCCACCGTGTTGTGACGCATTAATTGCTGCTGGCGTGGTGCGCGTTGTGGCTGCGATGCAGGACCCTAATCCGCAGGTCGCTGGGCGTGGACTTTACCGTTTGCAACAAGCTGGCATTGACGTCAGCCACGGCCTGATGATGAGCGAAGCCGAGCAATTGAATAAAGGCTTCCTCAAGCGCATGCGCACCGGCTTTCCTTATATACAGTTGAAACTCGGCGCGTCGCTAGATGGCCGCACTGCGATGGCCAGCGGTGAAAGCCAGTGGATCACTTCACCTCAGGCTCGACGCGATGTACAACGACTGCGCGCGCAAAGTCATGCCATTTTAACCAGCAGCGCCACGGTGCTGGCGGACGATCCAGCCTTAACGGTGCGTTGGTCTGAACTGGATGAACACACTCAGGCGCTCTATCCGCAACAAAATCTCCGTCAGCCGGTACGTATTGTGATTGATAGCCAAAATCGCGTGACGCCGGAACACCGCATCGTGCAACAGCCGGGCGAAACCTGGTTCGCGCGTACGCAGGAAGATTCTCGTGAATGGCCGGAAACGGTGCGTACTTTGCTGATTCCAGAGCATAAAGGTCATCTGGATCTGGTTGTGCTGATGATGCAACTCGGCAAGCAACAGATTAACAGTATCTGGGTGGAAGCGGGGCCAACGCTCGCTGGCGCATTGCTACAGGCGGGTTTAGTCGATGAGCTGATTGTCTATATCGCACCTAAACTATTAGGCAGCGACGCCCGCGGATTATGTACGCTGCCGGGGCTTGAGAAATTAGCCGACGCGCCCCAATTTAAATTCAAAGAGATACGTCATGTAGGCCCGGATGTTTGCCTGCATTTAGTGGGTGCATGATCTCCCGGCTCGAAAGGGAAGCAGCGCACGAAATATTATGCTAAAATCCGCCCCCCTGCGGGGCCATACTCGAACCCGAAGGAAGAAAATGAACATTATTGAAGCTAACGTTGCTACCCCGGACGCTCGCGTCGCCATCACCATTGCGCGTTTCAACAACTTTATCAATGACAGCCTGCTGGAAGGTGCAATTGACGCACTGAAACGTATCGGTCAGGTAAAAGATGAAAATATTACCGTTGTTTGGGTGCCTGGTGCCTATGAGCTGCCGCTGGCGGCGGGTGCACTGGCTAAAACCGGTAAATACGACGCGGTGATTGCGCTGGGGACGGTTATTCGTGGTGGCACTGCCCACTTTGAATATGTCGCTGGTGGTGCAAGCAACGGCCTGGCGCATGTTGCCCAGGACAGCGAAATTCCGGTTGCTTTTGGGGTTTTGACCACTGAAAGCATTGAACAAGCGATCGAACGTGCTGGCACCAAAGCTGGTAACAAAGGTGCAGAAGCTGCACTGACCGCGCTTGAAATGATTAATGTATTGAAAGCCATCAAGGCCTGAAATTAGTAAGGGGAAATCCGTGAAACCTGCTGCTCGTCGCCGCGCTCGTGAGTGTGCCGTCCAGGCGCTCTACTCCTGGCAGTTGTCCCAGAACGACATCGCTGATGTTGAATACCAGTTCCTGGCTGAACAGGATGTAAAAGACGTTGACATCCTGTACTTCCGTGAGCTGCTGGCCGGGGTGGCGACTAACACCGCATACCTCGACGGACTGATGAAGCCATATCTGTCTCGCCTGCTGGAAGAGCTGGGCCAGGTAGAAAAAGCGGTACTGCGCATTGCGCTGTACGAGCTGTCTAAACGTAGCGATGTGCCGTACAAAGTGGCCATTAACGAAGCGATCGAACTGGCGAAATCGTTCGGCGCAGAAGACAGCCATAAGTTCGTCAATGGCGTACTGGATAAAGCAGCACCTGTGATTCGCCCTAACAAAAAGTGATATCCAGGCCGGCAGAGTAACGGAAAACAGTTCCGCACTCGCCGGCCTTTTCTTTTTTACCTGCTGAGGCATAACGTATGGCATGTGGCGAGTTCTCCCTGATTGCCCGTTATTTTGACCGTGTAAGAAGCTCTCGTCTTGATGTCGAACTTGGCATTGGCGACGATTGCGCACTTCTCAATATCCCCGAGAAACAGACCCTGGCGATCAGCACCGATACGCTGGTGGCGGGCAACCATTTCCTCCCTGATATCGATCCTGCGGATCTGGCATATAAAGCACTGGCGGTAAACCTAAGCGATCTGGCAGCGATGGGCGCCGATCCGGCCTGGCTGACGCTGGCATTAACCTTACCGGACGTAGACGAATCGTGGCTTGAGTCCTTCAGCGACAGTTTGTTTGAGCTCCTCAATTATTACGATATGCAACTCATTGGCGGCGACACCACGCGTGGGCCATTATCAATGACGTTGGGTATCCACGGCTTTGTTCCGATGGGACGAGCCTTAACGCGCTCTGGGGCGAAACCGGGTGACTGGATTTATGTGACCGGTACACCGGGCGATAGCGCCGCCGGGCTGGCGATTTTGCAAAATCGTCTCCACGTGGCGGATGGCAAAGATGCTGACTACTTGGTCAAACGTCACCTCCGTCCGTCGCCGCGTATTTTACAGGGACAGGCATTGCGCGATCTGGCAAATTCAGCCATCGATCTCTCTGACGGTCTGATTTCCGATCTCGGGCATATCGTGAAAGCCAGCGACTGCGGCGCACGCATTGACCTGGCGTTGTTACCATTCTCTGACGCACTTTCACGTCATGTTGAACCGGAACAGGCGCTGCGCTGGGCGCTCTCTGGTGGCGAAGATTACGAGTTGTGTTTCACTGTGCCGGAACTGAACCGTGGTGCGTTGGATGTCGCTTTGGGACATCTGGGCGTACCATTTACCTGTATCGGGCAAATGACCGCCGATATAGAAGGGCTTTGTTTTATTCGTGACGGCGAACCTGTCACGTTAGACTGGAAAGGATATGACCATTTTGCCACGCCATAAAGATGTCGCGAAAAGTCGCCTGAAGATGAGTAATCCGTGGCATTTGCTTGCTGTCGGATTCGGAAGTGGATTAAGCCCGATTGTTCCTGGCACGATGGGATCGCTGGCGGCGATTCCGTTCTGGTATCTGATGACCTTTTTACCCTGGCAGCTTTATTCGCTGGTAGTCATGCTGGGGATCTGTATTGGCGTTTATCTTTGTCATCAGACCGCGAAAGATATGGGCGTGCACGATCATGGCAGCATTGTCTGGGACGAATTTATCGGCATGTGGATCACTCTGATGGCGCTGCCGACCAATGACTGGCAGTGGGTCGCCGCCGGGTTTGTGATTTTCCGTATTCTGGATATGTGGAAACCGTGGCCGATCCGCTGGTTTGATCGCAATGTACATGGCGGCATGGGGATCATGATCGACGATATTGTCGCTGGGGTGATTTCCGCAGGCATCCTGTACTTTATTGGACATCACTGGCCGCTGGGTATTCTGTCGTAGTTGTGCACCGATGCCTGATGTGACGCTTGTCACGTCTCATCAGGCCTGCATACCTATTTAAATCCTACGACCGGATGCGGTTTATACGGCGTTTCCAGCTCGGCGATCTGTTCCGGCTTCAAGGTGATATCCACCGCGTTCAGTAGTTCATCAAGCTGTTCTTCCCGCGAAGTTCCGATAATCGGCGCGGCAATGCCCGGCTTACTCAACAACCAGGCCAACGCAACTTGTGCTCGTGTCGCACCAAGTTCTTCACTGACGCCCGTTAACCGCTCTGCGATCTGCGCGTCATTTTCATCGCTTTCTTGATAGAGATTTTTCCCAACCTCATCAGACACCAGCCGTGCAGTGGTTTCTCCCCACGGACGAGTCAGACGTCCCCGTGCCAGCGGGCTCCACGGAATCACCGCCACGCCCTCCTGATAACACAGCGGCAGCATCTCACGCTCTTCTTCGCGATAAATCAGATTGTAGTGATCCTGCATACTGACAAACTGCGCCCAGCCGTGCTGTTTTTGCAGTTCCAGCGCCTGAGCAAACTGCGAGGCGTGCATTGATGACGCGCCGATATAACGTGCTTTCCCGGCTTTTACCACGTCGTTCAGGGCTTCCAGCGTCTCTTCGATCGGCGTGTTGTAATCCCAGCGATGAATTTGCAGGATATCGACATAATCCATGCCGAGACGGCGCAGGCTGTCGTCGATAGAGCGTAAAATTTGCGCACGGGATAATCCTTCCGGTAAATCACCAACGCGATGGAACACTTTGGTGGCAACGACCACGTCTTCACGACGGGCGAAATCCCGCAGTGCGCGACCGACGATCTCTTCGCTGCTTCCATCGGAATAGCTATTGGCGGTATCAACGAAATTTATGCCGCCTTCCAGCGCGCGTTTAATGATGGGACGGCTGCTCTCTTCCGGCAGTGTCCATGCGTGATTACCGCGATCTGGCTCGCCAAAGGTCATACAGCCGAGGCAAAGTCGGGAAACGCGAAGGTCGGTTTTTCCTAAGGGGTTGTATTGCATGCTGCCACTCCTGCCATGAATAATTTCTTAAGCATAGCAGGAGTGGAGTAGGGATTATGCCAGCCAGACCTTGATTTTGGCTTCCATACCGGCGGCATCGAGGCCGAGTTCGGCGCGCATTTCTTCCTGAGTTCCTTGCGGAATAAAGAAATCCGGCAGGCCAATGTTCAGCACGGGTACTGGTTTACGATGGGCCATTAGCACTTCGTTCACGCCGCTGCCTGCACCACCCATAATGGCGTTTTCTTCAACGGTAACCAGCGCCTCATGGCTGGCGGCCATTTCCAGAATTAACGCTTCATCAAGCGGCTTCACAAAACGCATATCGACCAGCGTAGCGTTCAGCGATTCGGCGACTTTCGCCGCTTCTGGCATCAGCGTACCAAAGTTAAGGATCGCCAGTTTCTCGCCACGACGCTTCACAATGCCTTTGCCAATTGGCAGTTTTTCCAGTGGCGTCAGCTCCACGCCGACCGCGTTGCCGCGCGGGTAGCGCACCGCTGACGGGCCATCGTTATAGTGATAGCCGGTATAGAGCATCTGGCGACATTCGTTTTCATCGCTCGGGGTCATAATGACCATTTCCGGAATGCAGCGCAGGTAAGAGAGATCAAAAGCACCCTGATGGGTTTGACCGTCAGCACCAACAATGCCCGCACGGTCGATGGCGAAAAGGACCGGAAGCTTTTGAATTGCCACGTCATGCAGCACCTGATCATAGGCGCGTTGCAGGAAGGTGGAGTAGATCGCGACAATGGGTTTGTATCCACCAATCGCCAGACCCGCAGCAAAGGTCACCGCGTGTTGCTCGGCAATCGCCACGTCGAAGTAGCGATCCGGGAATTTACGTGAAAACTCGACCATGCCGGAGCCTTCACGCATCGCCGGAGTAATCGCCATCAGCTTGTTGTCTTTCGCTGCCGTTTCGCACAGCCAGTCGCCAAATATTTTTGAATAGCTCGGCAGGCCGCCGCTACTTTTCGGCAAACAACCGCTGGAGGGATCAAATTTAGGCACGGCGTGGAAAGTGATTGGGTCTTTCTCTGCAGGTTCATAACCACGACCTTTTTTGGTCATGATATGCAGGAACTGCGGGCCTTTCAGGTCGCGCATGTTCTTAAGTGTGGTGATAAGCCCCAGCACATCGTGACCGTCAACCGGGCCGATGTAGTTAAAGCCCAGCTCTTCAAACAATGTGCCAGGCACTACCATGCCTTTAATATGTTCTTCGGTACGTTTGAGTAGCTCTTTAATTGGCGGCACGCCAGAGAAAACTTTTTTCCCGCCTTCGCGCAGCGAAGAGTAAAGCTTACCGGAAAGCAGCTGCGCCAGATGGTTGTTGAGCGCGCCAACATTTTCGGAAATCGACATTTCATTGTCGTTGAGGACCACCAGCATATCAGGACGGATATCGCCCGCGTGATTCATCGCTTCAAACGCCATGCCAGCGGTAATCGCGCCATCGCCAATGACACAGACGGTGCGGCGATTTTTGCCTTCTTTCTCGGCAGCAACCGCAATACCAATTCCGGCACTGATGGAGGTTGATGAATGCCCGACGCTTAAAACGTCATATTCGCTTTCGCCGCGCCACGGGAACGGATGCAGGCCACCTTTCTGACGGATGGTGCCGATTTTGTCGCGGCGTCCGGTCAAAATTTTATGCGGATAAGCCTGATGCCCCACATCCCAAATCAATTGGTCAAACGGGGTGTTGTAGACATAGTGCAGCGCCACGGTCAGTTCGACCGTGCCCAGCCCGGAGGCGAAGTGCCCGCTGGAACGGCTCACGCTGTCGAGTAAATAGCGGCGCAGTTCGTCGCAGAGTTTCGGTAAACTCTCTTTTGGCAACAGTCGTAACTCCTGGGTGGAGTCGACCAGTGCCAGGGTCGGGTATTTGGCAATATCAAAACTCATCAGGGGCCTATTAATACTTATTGTTTATTTATTACGCTGGATGATGTAGTCCGCTAGCGCTTCCAGTGCCGAGGTATCGAGTGACTGTTCAGCCAGTTGTTTCAGCGACTGACGGGCATCGTCGATCAGATCCCGGGCTTTCTTCCGGGCTTGCTCAAGACCCAGAAGTGCAGGGTAGGTACTTTTACCAAGTTGCTGGTCGGCACCCTGGCGTTTTCCCAACGTTGCAGTATCTCCCACCACATCCAGGATGTCATCCTGAACCTGGAAGGCAAGGCCGATGCTCTCTGCGTACTTGTCGAGTACTGGCAGAGCATGACGTCCTTTATCTCCGGCGCTTAATGCACCAAGGCGAACGGCGGCGCGAATCAATGCGCCGGTTTTATGACGATGAATACGCTCGAGTGCGTCCAGAGGTACGTGTTTGCCTTCCGCATCTAAATCTAATGCCTGACCACCGCACATTCCGGCAATACCGCTGGCGCTCGCCAGTTCAGAAATCATCGAAATCCTGTCGCGGTCCGACACTTCCGGCATATCGGCATCGCTTAAAATCGAGAACGCCAGCGTTTGTAAAGCGTCGCCAGCGAGAATCGCGTTCGCTTCGCCAAACTTCACATGACAGGTCGGCAAGCCGCGACGCAGATCGTCATCATCCATTGCCGGTAAATCATCATGAATTAATGAGTAAGCGTGGATACACTCTACGGCGGCGGCGGGTGCGTCCAGAGTATTCAGACTTACGCCGAGCATTTGACCGGTGGCATAAACCAGGAAAGGTCGCAGGCGCTTACCACCTAATAATGTGCCATACTGCATGGTTTCTACCACGGGAGTGTTCTGAAAGGGCAGTGGGGCGATAAAACGGCTCAGCGCCTGGTTGGCCTGCTTAACGCAGGCTTCGAGTTGCTGCGGAAAGTCCATTACTCATTGTCCGGTGTAAAAGGGGTTAGAGAGGCGTCTTCATTGTCAGACAGCAGAATTTGTACGCGTTGTTCGGCTTGTTGTAATTTGGCCTGCCCCTGACGTGCCAGCTGCACGCCGCGTTCGAACTCGTTCAGCGCCTCTTCCAGCGGCAGGTCGCCACTTTCCAGACGGGTTACAATCTGTTCCAGCTCGCTCAGCGCCTTTTCAAAGCTGGCGGGCGCCTCATTTTTCTTCGGCATAATGAATGTCTGACTCTCAATATTTTTCGCCCCGTCATGGTAACGGACTCAGGGCAAATAGCAAATAACGCGCAATGGTAAGGTGATGTGCGCAGCAAAGCGATGTTAGTGGTATACTTCCGCGCCTGGATGCAGCCGCAGGTGTGGGCTGCTGTATTTTTCCCTATACAAGTCGCTTAAGACTTGCCAACGAACCATTGCCGCCATGAAGTTTATCATTAAATTGTTCCCGGAAATCACCATCAAAAGCCAATCTGTGCGCTTGCGCTTTATAAAAATCCTTACCGGGAACATTCGTAACGTTTTAAAGCACTATGATGAGACGCTCGCTGTCGTCCGCCACTGGGATAACATCGAAGTTCGCGCGAAAGATGAAAACCAGCGTCTGGCCATTCGCGACGCCCTGACCCGTATTCCGGGTATCCACCATATTCTCGAAGTTGAAGACGTGCCGTTTACCGACATGCACGATATTTTCGAGAAAGCGTTGGTTCAGTATCGCGATCAGTTGGAAGGCAAAACCTTCTGCGTGCGCGTGAAGCGCCGCGGTAAGCATGATTTTAGTTCGATTGATGTGGAACGTTACGTCGGCGGCGGTTTAAATCAGCATATTGAATCCGCGCGCGTGAAGCTGACCAATCCGGAAGTGACTGTCCATCTGGAAGTGGAAGACGATCGTCTCCTGCTGATCAAAGGTCGCTACGAAGGTATTGGTGGTTTCCCGATCGGCACCCAGGAAGATGTACTGTCGCTCATTTCCGGCGGTTTCGACTCCGGTGTATCCAGCTATATGTTGATGCGTCGCGGCTGCCGTGTGCATTACTGCTTCTTTAACCTCGGCGGCGCGGCGCATGAAATCGGCGTTCGCCAGGTGGCGCATTATCTGTGGAACCGCTTTGGCAGCTCCCACCGCGTGCGTTTTGTCGCTATTAATTTCGAACCGGTCGTCGGGGAAATTCTCGAGAAAATCGACGACGGTCAGATGGGTGTTATTCTCAAACGTATGATGGTGCGTGCCGCGTCGAAAGTGGCTGAACGTTACGGCGTACAGGCGCTAGTCACCGGCGAAGCACTGGGTCAGGTGTCCAGCCAGACGCTGACCAATCTGCGCCTGATTGATAACGTCTCCGATACGCTGATCCTGCGTCCGCTGATCTCTTACGACAAAGAGCACATCATCAACCTGGCTCGCCAGATTGGCACCGAAGATTTTGCCCGTACGATGCCGGAATATTGCGGTGTGATCTCCAAAAGCCCGACGGTGAAAGCGGTTAAATCGAAGATTGAAGCGGAAGAAGAGAAGTTCGACTTCAGCATTCTCGATAAAGTGGTTGAGGAAGCGAATAACGTTGATATCCGCGAAATCGCCCAGCAGACCGAGCAGGAAGTGGTGGAAGTGGAAACCGTCAATGGCTTCGGTCCGAACAACGTGATCCTCGATATCCGTTCTATCGATGAACAGGAAGATAAGCCACTGAAAGTCGAAGGGATTGATGTGGTTTCTCTGCCGTTCTATAAACTGAGCACCAAATTTGGCGATCTCGACCAGAACAAAACCTGGCTGCTGTGGTGTGAGCGCGGGGTGATGAGCCGTCTGCAGGCGCTCTATCTGCGCGAGCAGGGCTTTAACAATGTGAAGGTGTATCGCCCGTAATTTGTGGTTTTTACGTCGCATCTGGTCAGATGCGACGTTTACCGCATCCGACACTACTCGTAATAATTATAAATCCCTGCCGCCATCACCAGTTGTGATGCCACTTCATGGGCTTTCTCGCGCCCAACCAGCAGGTCGATAATTTTCAGACCAAAGTCGATAGCTGTACCCGGCCCCTGGCTGGTCAGCAATTTTACCCGTGCATCCCAGACGACGCGCTTGTCCTGCCATTGTTCGGCGGGAATTTTATCTTTCAGCGTCGGGAAGCCGGTCATATTGCCAATCGGGAAGATATCGTGCGGCACCAGCACGGTGGCTGGCGCGGCGCAAATAGCCGCGACGATACGCCCGGAACGGTGGAACTGTTTAACAGTTTCAACCAGCAGGGTGCTATCGCGAAAACATTCCGCGCCTTTAATGCCACCAGGCAGCACAATCACATCATATTCGCCATCGGCAACTTCGACCAGCGGCGCATCCGCCAGCAGCTTCACGCCGCGCGAGCAGGTAATTGCCAGGTTGCCATCGCTGGCGACGCTGGCAGTGGTGACTTTGATCCCGCCGCGAACCAGCAGATCGATAGTGGTGACGGCTTCAGTCTCTTCACTACCAGGGGCGAGGCAAACCAGTGCCGATGCGCTCATATTCACTCTCCTTTCTTTTTACCATTTCAAACAGGCGGGTGTTTTCCGGTACGGCAATCCCATGCGCGCGGGCGCGACGTAAGAGAAAACCATTGATATAGTCGATTTCAGTGTGGCGCAGCGCGTGGATATCCTGCAACATCGACGAGATATTTTCCGCTGTGGCATCAATCACCTGCATCACGTAATCACGCAAATCTTCTGCTGAAGTATGATGCCCTTCGCGTTCAATCACTGCCGCGACTTCTTCGCATATCTGCATAATTTCTTGCGGATGATGACGTAATTCACCGTTCGGGCAATTCCAGATGGCGGTTAGTGGATTAATCACACAGTTGACTGCCAGCTTGCGCCACAGCTCGGCGCGAATATTGTTATGCCAGGCAACGTCAGGTAATACGGTTTGTAAAATATCCGCCAGATAACTGTAATCGCCGTCCTGTTGCCGTGCCGGACCAATATGCGTGATACCGTTTGCCACATGAATAATGACATTTCCGTCGCGGCGCGCCGCATGGGTGGTAGTGCCCATCAGTAACGGCTGCTCAATGCTTTGCAACTCTTCGATGGTACCCATGCCGTTGTGAATTAACAGTATTGGCGTGGTTACAGGCAGTGTGGACGCGAGGCTTTTGACGGCATCGGAAACCTGCCAGGCTTTCAGCGTCACCAGTAACAGGTCGCTGGTGGCTAGAAAATCGGGATCGTTAGCGGTCAGAGACTCGTTAAATATCGAACCGTCAGTCTCAACCAGATTCACGCTACAATAAGGTTGCGGTACGCGCAGCCAGCCCTGAACTTCGTGACCCTGTTTGCAAAGTGCTGTAAGCCATAATTGCCCTAAGGCACCGCATCCCAATACGGTAATTTTCATTGTTCCTCCTCACCCGCAACCACTCCGGGTGTTCAATAAGGCTATCCCTTAATTGTGCATGCTGTTGCGACTATGCACAATTAAGGGATACGTCCTGGTGCAGGACTGTTGGTTATTTAACTTTGCAGGTATTATGCTTCGCATCAAAAATGAAGGGAGAGGAAAAGATGCCATCTTTCGATATTGTTTCTGAAGTTGATCTTCAGGAAGCGCGTAACGCGGTCGATAACGCGAGCCGCGAAGTGGAGTCCCGTTTTGACTTCCGTAACGTTGAAGCCTCATTTGAGCTGAACGACGCCAGCAAAACCATCAAAGTGTTGAGCGAGTCCGATTTCCAGGTCAATCAGTTGCTGGATATTCTGCGTGCCAAGCTGCTGAAGCGCGGCATTGAAGGCAGTTCGCTGGATGTACCGGAAAATATCGTTCATAGCGGTAAAACCTGGTTTGTGGAAGCGAAACTGAAACAGGGCATTGAGAGCGCGACCCAGAAGAAAATCGTCAAGATGATCAAAGACAGCAAACTGAAAGTGCAGGCGCAAATTCAGGGCGATGAGATCCGCGTAACGGGTAAATCTCGTGATGATTTGCAGGCTGTCATGGCGATGGTACGCGGTGGCGATCTCGGTCAGCCGTTCCAGTTCAAAAACTTCCGCGATTAATCGCGACAACATGCGCTTTGTTCATGTCAGATGCGGCATGAACGCCTAATTCGGCCTACAAAGGTTTGTAACTCAGAAGCTTTGTAGGCCTGATAAGCGTAGCGCAGCAGGCAATTCGCCTCGTTTTTTATGCCTGACGAATTGCCTGTTCAACCTCAAAGCGATTCGTCACTTTGCTGTCGATTTTCACATAAGCTGAATGTTCTTCTTCTGCAATCAACACTTCTTTGACGCCTGCGGTTTCCAGTAAACGCACTTTTAACGCCTCGTTTGCGGCAATGTCCGCCGGGATTTCAATGCGCAAACTGCTAACATACGGCGGTTCTTTCATGGTACCGGCGACTGCCAGCCACACTGCTGCCAGCATTGCGCCAGCGAGAAATACGCCCTGACCGTCAAACATGCCGTCAATCCAGCCGCCCAGCGCACCGCCAATCGCCACGCCAAGAAACTGGCTGGTGGAGTAAACACCCATCGCCGTACCTTTGTAACCAGCTGGCGACTCTTTACTGATAAGTGAGGGCAGAAGGGCTTCCATCAAATTAAACGCCACAAAGAAAAGCTGCACGCCGACCACCAGTTGCCAGAACTGCGTTTGTGCGCTCCACAACACAAATTCCGCAACCACGATCAACCCGACGCAGAAGACAAAGACTTGCTTCATTTTGCGCTTAACTTCAGCGTAGATAATGAAAGGCACGACAGAGCCAAAGGCGATTAACATCGTTGCCAGATAGACCTTCCAGTGTTCAGCCGCCGGGAAACCCGCATCAGCCAGTTGCCCTGGCAGGGCAACAAACGTCGACATCAGCAGCATGTGCAGACACATAATGCCAAGGTTGAGTTTCAGCAGCCGCGGTTCTGCCAGCACTTTGCTGAAACTGCCTTTCACCATCCCGGATTCACGGTTGAGTACGTGCGTGCTGCTGTTAGGTACAACCCAAATGGTCAACGCAATGCCGATCGTTGCCAGAATAGCGATCATCCAGAACAGCGCGTGCAGCCCAAGTTTGTGAGTAATGATCGGGCCAAGCACCATCGCAATGGCGAAGGTAATGCCGAAGCTCACGCCAATAAACGCCATCGCTTTGGTGCGATTTTGTTCGCGAGTGAGATCGGAAAGCAACGCCATAACGGCTGCGGCTATGGCGCCGGAACCTTGTAGCGCCCGACCCAGAATAATTCCCCAGATGGAGTCAGAGAGCGCAGCAATAACGCTACCGGCAGCAAACACTGCCAGTCCGCCGACAATTAATGGTTTGCGACCAATGCGGTCGGAAAGCAGGCCAAACGGAATCTGAAAAACGGCCTGGGTCAAACCATAAATACCAATGGCAATACCGATTAACGCTTCGCTGGCCCCTTGCAGTGCCATACCGTACGTAGTCAGAACCGGCAGTACCATAAACATGCCCAGCATGCGCAATGAAAATACGGTCCCTAAACCCCAGGTCGCGCGCCGCTCACCTGGCGTCATTTTATAATCGTTCATTACCACCTCTTAAAAAATTGCCCACATAGTGTAGTGCGGAGCGCATGTTGGGTAAACAGAGTGTTAATGAGTAAATATTACATAAGAGAGTGGTTTTTACGTCAGGTATGAGCTTCTTTCGTATTCTTGCCATTAATACTTTGTGCGTTAAATATAACAAATGAAAAGCTCACATGATTTTATCCTCCAGGCAATGACATTATTTTTGGCTTTATTGAGTGGCATGTAACTTTTTATCAAAGGATGATGTTATTTTAACTCAATAAATAGAGGCGTAGGAGGCACTGATTATGATGTTTCAGCTTAAATGCTTGCTTATTACCTGAGCCGTTATGGCAGTGTATTTATTCATGAAGTGGATGTTTGGTGGTTAGGTATAATAAGGGGTTATATATGTGGTCTGGTAAAGTTATTTTATTATCATTGGGTTTATCTCTGGCTTCTTTTTGTCATGCTTCAACAGATATTGATCAACTGTGTGAACGTATTGTCAATAAAGATGAGACGGCGTTAAAAGAACTGCAAAAATTAGCTGACTCCAATAACACGCAGGCGCTAGTGCTACTGGGATTTATTTATGAACACGGAGTGACAGTATCTGTTGACATCCCAAAGGCGATTCAGTGGTATGAGAAAGCCTGTAACCAGGGGGGCGAATACGGTTGTTATAATGCACGTTATTTCTTTCAATATGGTAAAGGCGTAACCCTGGACGTGACACGAGCACAGATGTATGCCAGTAAGTCGAAAACTGACGATCTTAATATTTCTCCTGATTTGATGAATAAAATAATCAATCAGGCCTATGAATTGAAATCCGGGGCCGAGACAGACAAAACGAAACGGGCGAGTTTAATTGAATTTGTCAGTCGTTATGTCGGTCAGGCACCCGAGAATGATTTGCTTTTTTGGGGGCGAATTGGTTTCAGTAAACCAGAAATTTTGCGTCTGGCGACTCTATGGGCGCAGGAAGACGACCCAAAAATGGATTATATTGTCGGAAATCTTTATCTCGATGATTTTTCACCTTCTGATGATAGACGTTCTTTAGACACCAAAAAGAAAGCACTGCAATGGTTTCGCACTGCGGCAGAAAAAGGTTATCCGATGGCGCAGTATACCATGGGCGATGCCTACGAAAATGGCAGTGCTGGTTTAAAGATTGATGCTGTCGAAGCCAAAAAATGGTACGAATTAGCTGCAAATAAGAATGACGAAAAAGCATTAGTAGCCCTGGGGAATATATACTATTCTGGGTTGACCGGCGAAGTTGATTATTCTAAAGCGAGCGTGCTTTTTAACAAGGCTGAACAGCAAGGGGCAAAAAAAGCCGCATTGTGGTTAAGTTGGATGTATTACAACGGATTAGGTGAAAGGCTTGATTGTGATAAGGCCTGGGATTATTACGAAAAAGGTGCGGGGAAATATTCATTGAAATTCAGTAAGGATGAATATTTAAACCGTTGTAATCAAGATCAGAAAATCCGAGAAACACAGGGTGATATTTTACCTTATCTCACGTTAAAACATTACGGGACCTATGGTTTTAACGCAAATGAAAAACCAAAAATATGCGATGTCAGTATTAAAATTAATGCTGATAAAATCAGTGGTGTAACTAATTTGCAGTTGACGCTTGAGCTAAAGGGAAGTGAAGGAATCAGTGAAGAATATACCATTGTCGTACCGCCTTTTAGTCTAAATACACTTGGCGTGGATATGTATAATAACTCCACTCATATAAGACAGACCTATATAGATATCCCAGTTTATAATCGTAATTTATGCGATTTTCATGATTTAACTTATTCTGTTAAATCTGCGACGACGATACTGAATGGGAAACAACGCGACTTGTTAAAAGAAGAGCATATTCAGGTGCAAGATAAATAAGGGATATTTTATGTTGCCTAAAAGAATATTATTTTCTTTAATGCTGATAGTTCCACCAGGCGTGGTGGCAAGCGAGAAAGCGCATGAATTGTATGACAGCATATACAGTAAAAAGCCAGCCCCCGATGTTATAAGTACACTACATAAAATGGCTGAGTCGGGGGATGTCGACGCGCAAAGCCTGTTAGGCTGGGAATATCATCAGCCCCGCTACGATACGAAACCCAACGTTCAGGAAGCCATTAAATGGTTCGAGTTAGCCGCTAAACAAGGTGACAGAGAAGCTCCGTTAGCGCTGGGGGATATCTACTACGACGGTGAGCAGGTGCGGGTGGATTATGCCAAAGCGTATGTGTTATTTAATCAGGCCGCGCAACACGGTATAAATTTAGCATGGTCCAGATTGGGCATGATGTACGCCAATGGTCAGTATGTTGAGGTAGATTGTAAGAAAGCGAAGGAATATCTTGATAAGGGTGTCCACATTTATGGTGGCCCGCAGAACTTTCTTGCCGCCTGTCGAAAAGACATGATTGACAGAAAAACGGTTGATGATATGTTGCCAGCCATCACAATTACCCATTCTGGAATGCGGGATAATTTTTTAGATGAGAGCTTTTCCTGTATGGACAGTCTCTTTGCCGAAACCAATAAATTAGGCGAAGTGGCCAATCTTCGTGTTACGTACAACATTAAGAGTCCGTCTGGTAAAGAAATTATCCAAACGGTTGGTTTCAAGCCTTTCGGCTTAAACCGGCTGAATATTAACTTTACTGATTACATAATCGGTTCGTTTAGCAGCAATTCATTGCTTCTTCTTTATAGATCCGATTTTGAGTCGAAAATGTGTTCACAGGTGAAGACTCGCATTATTGCCGCAACGGCAACGATAAAGGGTAAAGAAGTGGATCTGCTAAAAGTGGGGGCAATAAAAAACCCGCCAGAGTAAGCGGGTTTTTTGATGACGATAAGATTTACCAAACAGACGCCAGCAGCGTATGCGAGTCCGGCACCATAAAATCAACGGACATCATTACCGAGAGGGCGGTGATGGCGATGATAGAGAAGCCGAACAGCTTACGCGCCCAGATTCTGTCATCAGCGACTTTATAACCGCGTAGGGCCATGCCTAACCACCAGACGCTAACCGCTGCGGCGACCACCAGATATTTATACCCAGCGTAACCGCCAAGAGAGAGCATCAGCGTGGCAACGGCAAAGGCGATGATATACAGCGTAATGTGGTTCTTCGCTACCGAAATGCCTTTTACCACCGGCAGTACCGGAATGTTTGCCGCCTGATAATCCTTAAAGCGGAAAATGGCGATGGCATAGGAGTGAGGCATCTGCCATAGGCTGAAGATAGCCAGCAGGATCGCTGCGCCGCTATCGAACTCGCCGGTTACCGCACAGTAGCCAATCACCGGCGGCGCAGCGCCGGAGAGCGAACCAATCAACGTGCCGTAGACTGAGTGGCGTTTCATGTACAGGCTATAAACGCCGACATAAACCACGAAGCCCATCACCCCCAGCCAGCAGGCCAGCGGATTCGCGCCAAACCACAGCAGCATAAAGCCAGCAATACCCAGCAAGGTGGCGTACACCAGCGAGACAGCAGGAGAGATCAGGCCTTTAACCAGCACCCGATTCTTCGTCCTTTCCATCTTTCTGTCGATATCCCTGTCGATGTAGTTGTTAAACACACAACCCGACGCCACAACCAGTGACACCCCAACCAGCGTGTAGATAAACAGGGGATAATCAATGCTGCCCTTTGAGGCCAACAGGAATCCCCCAATCACCGAGATCAGGTTGCCAAAGATGATGCCTGGTTTCGTTACTTGCAGGTATTGCTTAAACATCATAACCGCCGCTCTTAGTGCATCATCATGTTGTAGTTGAGGTTCCACATAATCCAGATGGAGCCTACAACCAGGATAGCGATGATTAGCACGGTGAAGACAAACGCCGTCATGTTCCAGCCTTCATCTGATTTGGTATTCATGTGCAGGAAGCACACCAGATGCACCAGAACCTGTACCACTGCCATTGCCAGGATTGTTCCCAGAATTACGGCCGGAGAGGCAGCTCCTGTCATTACCATCCAGAACGGAATCACCGTCAGGATTACCGACAGGATAAAGCCTGTCATGTAGGTTTTTACGCTGCCATGGGA
Source organism: Escherichia sp. E10V5 (assembly GCF_004212315.1). Classification (NCBI taxonomy): domain Bacteria; kingdom Pseudomonadati; phylum Pseudomonadota; class Gammaproteobacteria; order Enterobacterales; family Enterobacteriaceae; genus Escherichia; species Escherichia sp. E10V5. The sequence goes on along the minus strand of NZ_RHJM01000015.1, from coordinate 250,334 downwards.
TGCGCCGCTATGTTCGTTAGAATGACTCATTACATCGCCCCCATCAGATAAACAACAGTGAACACACAGATCCAAACCACATCCAGGAAGTGCCAGAACAAGCTCAGGCACATGATGCGGGTACGGTTAGTGCTGGTCAGGCCGCGACGGGCGATTTGCACCATCAGCACCGCCATCCAGATAAGGCCGGAAGTGACGTGCAGACCGTGGGTACCAACCAGCGCAAAGAACGCTGACAGGAAGCCGCTGCGATCCGGGCCCATGCCGTTAACAATCAGGTGATGGAATTCATAGAGTTCCATCCCGATAAATCCGGCACCAAACAACCAGGTCAACGCCAGCCAGGAGATAACCTGGCTTTTGTTGTTTTTGTACATGGCGATAGCCGCCATGCCGTAGGTGATGGAGCTGAACAACAGCAAGAAAGTTTCAACCAGAACGAACGGCAGTTCGAAAATGTCCTTACCTGTCGGGCCGCCTGCGGTGCCGTTCACCAGAACGGCATAGGTAGCAAACAAAATAGAGAACAGAATGCAGTCGCTCATCAGGTAGATCCAAAATCCGAAGATTTTGGTTCCGCCTGCATCGTGGTGCCCGTGTTCGTGCGCGTGGGCAGTCGCGTGCGTCAAAGTATCAGTTGCCATTTTTCAGCCCTGCCTTAGTAATCTCATCGAAATGCTGGTTTTCCAGTTTTTCGATTTCTGCCACCGGCACGTAGTAATCCACGTCCTCGTCGAAGCTTTTCACGATCCAGGTGATGATCATGCCTGCGAAGCCAACAATCGCCAGCCACCAGATATGCCAGATCATGGCGAAACCGAAGATGGTGGAGAAAGCCGCAATGACGATACCGGCGCCGCTGTTTTTCGGCATATGAATTTCTTCATAGTGGTCAGGCTGTTTGTACGCTTCGCCTTTCTCTTTCATTTCCCAGAATGCATCACGCTCGTGAACGTGCGGCACAATGGCAAAGTTATAGAACGGAGGCGGGGAAGAGGTTGCCCACTCCAGCGTACGGCCACCCCACGGGTCGCCAGTCAGGTCACGGTTCTGGTCGCGGTCACGAATAGAAACGTACATCTGAATAACGAGGCAGAGAATACCCAGCGCAATCAGTACTGCACCGCTGGCTGCAATCATCAGCATGGTGTGGAACTGCGGGTCAATCTGCTGGCTCAAACGACGAGTCATACCCATGAAGCCCAGCGCATACAGCGGCATAAAGGCAACGAAGAAGCCGATGATCCAGAACCAGAACGCGCGTTTACCCCAGGTTTCGTTCAGTTTGAAACCGAACGCTTTAGGCCACCAGTAGGTCATCCCTGCGAAGCAGCCGAAGACCACGCCGCCGATGATAACGTTATGGAAGTGCGCAATCAGGAACAGGCTGTTATGCAGAACGAAGTCCGCGCCCGGTACTGCCAGCAGCACACCCGTCATACCGCCCACCGAGAAGGTGACGATAAAGCCGATGGTCCACAGCATCGCAGAATGGAACACGATACGGCCCTGATACATGGTGAACAGCCAGTTGAAGATCTTCACCCCGGTCGGGATGGCGATAATCATGGTGGTGATACCAAAGAAGGCGTTTACGTTCGCGCCCGCACCCATCGTAAAGAAGTGGTGCAGCCAGACGATGAACGACAGCACGGTGATACAGACGGTTGCCCATACCAGCGAGGTATAACCAAACAGGCGTTTACGCGAGAAGGTTGCCGCAATTTCGGAGAACACACCGAAAACAGGCAGGATCAGGATGTAAACTTCCGGATGGCCCCAGGCCCAAATCAGGTTGATGTACATCATCATGTTGCCACCCATATCGTTGGTAAAGAAATGGGTGCCCAGATAGCGATCCAGGGTCAACAACGCGACGGTAACCGTCAGAATTGGGAAGGAAGCAATAATCAGAATGTTTGCGCACAGTGATGCCCAAGTAAATACCGGCATCTTAAACATGGTCATGCCCGGTGCACGCATCTTCAGAATGGTAACGAAGAAGTTGATACCGGTTAGCGTCGTACCTATACCGGATAGCTGGAGACTCCATATCCAGTAATCGACACCGACTCCCGGACTGTACTCTATTCCCGATAGTGGTGGATAGGCCAGCCAGCCGGTCTGCGCAAATTCGCCCACGCCGAGAGAAACGTTAACCAGAATCACACCAACAACGGTAAACCAGAAGCTTAAGTTGTTGAGGAACGGGAACGCAACGTCACGCGCGCCGATCTGCAGCGGAACCACCAGGTTCATCAGACCGATAACGAAAGGCATCGCCACGAAGAAGATCATAATCACGCCGTGCGCGGTGAAGATCTGATCGTAGTGGTGAGGTGGCAGGAAGCCCGCTTCACCCGCCGAGGCAAGGGCCTGCTGGCTACGCATCATAATGGCGTCAGCAAAACCACGCAGCAACATCACAATCGCCACGATGATATACATGATACCGAGGCGTTTATGGTCGACGGAGGTCAGCCACTCTTTCCACAGGTAGGTCCACTTACCGAAGTAAGTGATCAGGCCAACGAGCGCCAGACCTCCCAAAATAATGCCAGCGATCGTAACCATGACGATAGGTTCATGGTACGGGACTGCATCAAGTGATAATTTTCCGAACATCTTTATTCTTCCTCAACCCCTTTAATGGGCGGATTCCGCGTGGCTCATGTCCATGCCTTCCATACCTTCGTGTGCGCTGTGCTCACCTTCTGGCTGGGTCATGTCCATGCTCTTACCGTGAGCCATAAACTTATTAATCACATCGGCAAACAAGTCTGGTTTCACGTTGGAGAAATATTCCACCTGGTTGTATTCGCTAGGCGCGGCCAGTTTTTCGAACGCTGCCATGTCAGACATGCTGTTCGGCGACTGTTTCGCTTTTGCGACCCACTGGTCGAATTCGGCGCGATCCGGCGTTGCGATAGCTTTGAACTTCATGCCTGAGAAGCCCGGACCGCTGTAGCTGGCGGAGATACCGTCATAAGTACCGGGTTCGTTGGCGATCAGATGCAGGCGAGTCTGCATACCGGCCATGGCATAAATCTGGCTACCCAGACGCGGAATGAAGAAGGAGTTCATCACGGAGTTGGAGGTCACTTTGAAGTACACCGGAGTGTTCGCCGGGAAAGCGATTTCATTCACGGTAGCAATTCCCTGTTCCGGGTAGATGAAGAACCATTTCCAGTCCATGGAAACCACTTCGATGGTAATGGGCTTCTCGTCATGTGCCAGCGGCTTGCTAGGCTCAAGAGCGTGAGTAGTTTTCCAGGTCAGTACCGCAAGGAAGATGATGATTAAGATAGGTACCGTCCAGACCACAGCTTCCACTTTATTGGAGTGTGACCAGTTCGGGCTGTACTTAGCATCTTTATTGCTCGCACGGTACTTCCAGGCGAAACCAACAGCCATCAAGATTGCGGGAATAACGACAATCAACATCAGGCCAAATGCCGTCAGTATCAGTGAACGTTGCTCCAGACCAATCTGTCCTTTGGGATCTAACAGCGCAGAATTACAACCACTGAGCAATACAGTGCCTGCAAATAATGACAACCATCCCAAACTTTTATTGTATTTCCTGAGTCTCATTTAACGACCTCAATTCCACGGGATCTGGTGGCGTTTAAAGTGTGTGGGCATTTTACGGGAAGGTTACATTACTGTAAACATGATTAAATTCCTGTTACTTGGATTTGGCTGCCAGGTCACATATGTTGCAAAACATATCAAGTTGGTTTTAAGAAGCTGTTGCAAAAGGGCGTTATAACGAAAGGGGCGCGCGGAAGGGGGGTAGCAGGGCAATTGGTATAACCAATCTCAAAATAAAACAATTATTTAACAAATAATTATCATTGAAGTGACAACTCAGGTGAGGGGAAATAAAGTGTCATTAGCTGAATCGTGTAAGAAAAATAGAATCTATAAATGTCGTCAATAATTTTAGAAATCTAAGCCGCACAAAAGAACAAATATTATTAAGCGATGCTGATGTTTATTTAGCCGTAATAATTACGCCGGGTGATTACTACAGCTAAATAATATTCACAGATTACGTCAGATGTGTTTTTCGTAGTGCCAGATAATCCAGCAAACCACCAAGCACGACTCCGCCCAGGGCGACTAAAACGCCGACTTCCAGCAGAGCAGGCAGGAAAGAGAAGTGGGTCAAATCCAGCGCGTCCATCGTCAATAGCAGTAACCACACGGCTAACAGACTGACGCCCGTTGCCAGCGTCGACATGGCAAAGGCATAACCTGCCGGATACCCGGTACGAGGGATAAAGTCGTTATTGACCCATGTGTACTCCAGCGTGCGACGGCAAACCAGCAGCAAAATAAGCCCAGGTACGGCGGCGGCAACAGAGAACAGATAGAACGTCGGCCAGCCGTGAGCTTCAACAAACCAACCTGCTACTGGCCCTACATAAACCCGTCCTACAGCAGAAAGCGCCGAGAGCAGGGCGAACTGGGTAGCGGAAAATGACTTATTACACAGGGTCATTAATAGCGCCACAAATGCTGATGTTCCCATCCCGCCACACAGATTTTCGAAAAAGACAGCCGCGCCCATGCTGTAGAGATGCTTATCAGTCACGGAAAGTAGCCAGTAACCGGCGTTGGACGCACCTTGTAAAAGGCCGAAAATCATGAGCGCACGGAACAATGACAGGCGCTGCATCAAAATTCCGCCGAACAATGCGCCGATGATGGTCGCCAGTAGACCGAGCGTTTTGTTAACTACACCCACTTCGCCGGCATCAAATCCGACGCCGCGAATCAAAAACGTGGTTGTCAGGCTCATGGCGAAAGCATCGCCCAGTTTGTACAGTACGATTAAAAGCAGAATCAGCCATGCGTTATTGCGGCCAAAGAAATCACGCAATGGTGCTACAACGGCCCGTTCCAGCGTTTTGGGTACAGGAATGGTGTCGGTGGGTTCTGGTGCAAGCAGTGTCGCGATAATACAGGGGATCAACAGCGCTGCCATCAACCAGTACATGCCTTGCCAGCCCAGCCATTTATCCGCTAGCCATAAAGCCAGGCCGCCGGATACCAGCATCCCCAGGCGATACCCCAGCACGCTGATTGCCGCACCTGCGCCGCGTTCTTCCGCTGGCAGCACATCCGTTTTCCAGGCATCAAAGACGATATCCTGGGAGGCGGAGCAAAAAGCGATCACCACCGCCAGAGCTGCCATCCAGCGTAATTGGGTGCCAGGTTCGAGAAAACCCATCGCCGCAATGGACAGCAACAATAGAGTTTGTGTCGCGAGCAGCCAACCGCGCCGACGTCCGAGGAACGGTGGGGTGTAGCGGTCCATCAGCGGGGACCAGAGAAATTTAAATACATAAGCCTGGCCTACCAGAGAGAAGAAACCGATGGTTTTAAGATCGATATTCTCAACGGTCATCCACGCCTGTAACGTGCCGGATGTCAGGGCTAGCGGTAGCCCAGAAGCAAACCCCAGGATCAGCAAAATGGCTGAACGCGGCTGTTGGAAAATACGTAAATATTGACTGGACATGGGCGTCTACAGGCCCGGCTTGCACCGGGCCAGAGGGCAGAAATTAACGCGCGTTCTGCTTGATGAATTCGTGAATGCTGGTGTCCTGAGACATGTCAGCAATGGTGTCGGTCAGCACACTGTTAACCGCATCGGCGATATTTTTGTTGGAAGCCTGAAAAGCGCCTTCAACGTTGTAGCTGGCACGATAGTTTTTGGTCATCTTGTTGCCATTCTGCGCGGTGGCGATGATGGCGATATCTGCTTTAGTGGCGATGTTGTAACGCACGTTACCCTGGGACACGTCAGCATACAGTTGGCTAACGATGATTTGCAGATTAACCGGACCATTTGGGCCGACCATGTAACCACGCGCGGTCATTTGTTTTTCCAGCACTTCTTGCAGCAGGAAACGCAAATCGCGAGAGGCGGTCAGGGTGACAATCTGATTATCGCGGGTCACTTTCGCCAGCGCCTGATCGGTACGTTGATCGGCACCATTAATGCTAACGGTGACGCCCATCAGGCTTGGATCCTGCTGCGGCAGCGTCATCGTTGGGGAAACGTCAATCGTCGTTGGTGGTGTTGCGCATCCTGCAAGCATAAACAGAGCAACTAATGGGAAGAGGATTTTTTTGAACATGTTCTGGCTCTCAGAGACTGGTAAGCGTGTTTGGTAAAAAATTCTCGCCATCATAACATTGCCAACGACGAGGGGAAGTGGGTAAGGCATGTAAATTCATCGTGTTGACGAAATAATCACCGTGAGTAAAAGAATCACTCGTGCGCAGCCTGCGAATTAATCTTTAAATCAGTAAACTTCATACGGTTGACTGAAAAACTGGGACGAAAGCTAAATATTTGTTGCTAAGCTGTAATGGTAACGGTAAAAGCGGCTAGTATTTAAAGGGATGGGTGACATCTCAGCGTTGTCGGAGGAGATATTTCATGATGATACGTGAGCGGATAGAAGAAAAATTAAGGACGGCGTTCCAACCCGTATTCCTCGAAGTTGTGGATGAAAGCTATCGTCACAATGTCCCAGCCGGCTCTGAAAGCCATTTTAAAGTTGTGCTGGTCAGCGATCGTTTTACGGGTGAACGTTTTCTGAATCGTCATCGAATGATTTACAGTACTTTAGCGGAGGAACTCTCTACTACCGTTCATGCGCTGGCTCTGCATACTTACACTATTAAGGAATGGGAAGGGTTGCAGGATACCATTTTTGCCTCTCCTCCCTGTCGTGGAGCAGGAAGCATCGCGTAAAAACGCATTTGCAACCGTCAGCGCTTTTCCAGTATGTTGCTAAAGATTTTATGAAAAACGGCCTGCGGGCCGTTTTGTTTTGTCTGGATTTTGTGCTTTTTGCCCAGCATTCAGACGAAAATTCCCCGGGAATTGTGAAAAAATACGCGGTAGCGCGCAATAACCGTTCTCGACTCATAAAAGTGATGCCGCTATAATGCCGCGTCCTATTTGAATGCTTTCGGGATGATTCTGGTAACAGGGAATGTGATTGATTATAAGAACATCCCGGTACCGCGAAGCCAACAACCTGTGCTTGCGGGGTAAGAGTTGACCGAGCACTGTGATTTTTTGAGGTAACAAGATGCAAGTTTCAGTTGAAACCACTCAAGGCCTTGGCCGCCGTGTAACGATTACTATCGCTGCTGACAGCATCGAAACCGCTGTTAAAAGCGAGCTGGTCAACGTTGCGAAAAAAGTACGTATTGACGGCTTCCGTAAAGGCAAAGTGCCAATGAATATCGTTGCTCAGCGTTATGGCGCGTCTGTACGCCAGGACGTTCTGGGCGACCTGATGAGCCGTAACTTCATTGACGCCATCATTAAAGAAAAAATCAATCCGGCTGGCGCACCGACCTATGTTCCGGGCGAATACAAGCTGGGTGAAGACTTCACCTACTCTGTAGAGTTTGAAGTGTATCCGGAAGTTGAACTGCAGGGCCTGGAAGCGATCGAAGTTGAAAAACCGATCGTGGAAGTGACCGACGCTGACGTTGACGGCATGCTGGATACTCTGCGTAAACAGCAGGCTACCTGGAAAGAAAAAGACGGCGCTGTTGAAGCAGAAGACCGCGTAACCATCGACTTCACCGGTTCAGTTGACGGCGAAGAGTTCGAAGGCGGTAAAGCGTCTGATTTCGTACTGGCGATGGGCCAGGGTCGCATGATCCCGGGCTTTGAAGACGGTATCAAAGGCCACAAAGCTGGCGAAGAGTTCACCATCGACGTGACCTTCCCGGAAGAATACCACGCAGAAAACCTGAAGGGTAAAGCAGCGAAATTCGCTATCAACCTGAAGAAAGTTGAAGAGCGTGAACTGCCGGAACTGACTGCAGAATTCATCAAACGTTTCGGCGTTGAAGATGGTTCTGTAGAAGGTCTGCGCGCTGAAGTGCGTAAAAACATGGAGCGCGAGCTGAAGAGCGCCATCCGTAACCGCGTTAAGTCTCAGGCGATCGAAGGTCTGGTAAAAGCTAACGACATCGACGTACCGGCTGCGCTGATCGACAGCGAAATCGACGTTCTGCGTCGTCAGGCTGCACAGCGTTTCGGTGGCAACGAGAAACAAGCGCTGGAACTGCCGCGTGAACTGTTCGAAGAACAGGCTAAACGCCGCGTAGTTGTTGGCCTGCTGCTGGGCGAAGTTATCCGCACCAACGAGCTGAAAGCTGACGAAGAGCGTGTGAAAGGTCTGATCGAAGAGATGGCTTCTGCGTACGAAGATCCGAAAGAAGTTATCGAGTTCTACAGCAAAAACAAAGAACTGATGGACAACATGCGCAATGTTGCTCTGGAAGAACAGGCTGTAGAAGCTGTACTGGCGAAAGCGAAAGTGACTGAAAAAGAAACCACTTTCAATGAGCTGATGAACCAGCAGGCGTAATTTACGCAGCATAACGCGCTAAATTCGCACAAAGGCCCGTCACCGCCAGGTGGTGGGCTTTTTTTTGTCATGAATTTTGCATGGAACCGTGCGAAAACGCTCTTTCGGTGTTAGCGTAACAACAAAAGATTGTTATGCTTGAAATATGGTGATGCCGTACCCATAACACAGGGACTAGCTGATAATCCGTCCATAAGGTTACAATCGGTACAGCAGGTTTTTTCAATTTTATCCAGGAGACGGAAATGTCATACAGCGGCGAACGAGATAACTTTGCACCCCATATGGCGCTGGTGCCGATGGTCATTGAACAGACCTCACGCGGTGAGCGCTCTTTTGATATCTATTCTCGTCTACTTAAGGAACGCGTCATTTTTCTGACTGGCCAGGTTGAAGACCACATGGCTAACCTGATTGTGGCGCAGATGCTGTTCCTGGAAGCGGAAAACCCAGAAAAAGATATCTATCTGTACATTAACTCCCCAGGCGGAGTGATCACTGCCGGGATGTCTATCTATGACACCATGCAGTTTATCAAGCCTGATGTCAGCACCATCTGTATGGGCCAGGCGGCCTCGATGGGCGCATTCCTGCTGACCGCAGGGGCAAAAGGTAAACGTTTCTGCCTGCCGAACTCGCGCGTGATGATTCACCAGCCGCTGGGCGGCTATCAGGGCCAGGCGACCGATATCGAAATTCATGCCCGTGAAATTTTGAAAGTTAAAGGGCGCATGAATGAACTTATGGCGCTCCATACGGGTCAATCATTAGAACAGATTGAACGAGATACCGAGCGCGATCGCTTCCTTTCCGCCCCTGAAGCGGTGGAATACGGTCTGGTCGATTCGATTCTGACCCATCGTAATTGATGCCAGAGGCGCAACTGTGCCGCTATACTTATCCAGGGCGGCACAACGCTATAAGCGACTTGCGCTTGAGAATGGCATTTGCGTCGTCGTGTGCGGCACAAAGAACAAAGAAGAGGTTTTGACCCATGACAGATAAACGCAAAGATGGCTCAGGCAAACTGTTGTACTGCTCTTTTTGCGGCAAAAGCCAGCATGAAGTGCGCAAGCTGATTGCCGGACCATCCGTGTATATCTGCGACGAATGTGTTGATTTATGTAACGACATCATTCGCGAAGAGATTAAAGAAGTTGCACCGCATCGTGAACGCAGTGCGCTACCGACGCCGCATGAAATTCGCAACCATCTGGACGATTACGTAATCGGTCAGGAACAGGCGAAAAAAGTGCTGGCGGTCGCGGTATACAACCACTACAAACGTCTGCGCAATGGCGATACCAGCAATGGCGTCGAGTTGGGTAAAAGTAACATTCTGCTGATCGGTCCGACCGGTTCCGGTAAAACGCTGTTGGCTGAAACGCTGGCACGCCTGCTGGATGTTCCGTTCACTATGGCCGATGCGACTACACTGACCGAAGCCGGTTATGTGGGCGAAGACGTTGAAAACATCATTCAGAAGCTGTTGCAGAAGTGCGACTACGACGTACAGAAAGCGCAGCGCGGGATTGTCTACATCGATGAAATTGACAAGATTTCACGCAAGTCTGACAACCCGTCTATTACCCGTGACGTTTCCGGTGAAGGCGTACAGCAGGCACTGTTGAAACTGATCGAAGGTACAGTTGCTGCCGTTCCACCGCAGGGCGGGCGTAAGCATCCGCAGCAGGAGTTCTTGCAGGTAGATACCTCTAAGATACTGTTTATCTGTGGTGGTGCGTTTGCTGGTCTGGATAAAGTGATTTCCCATCGTGTAGAAACCGGCTCTGGCATTGGTTTTGGCGCGACGGTAAAAGCGAAGTCCGACAAAGCAAGTGAAGGCGAACTGCTGGCGCAGGTAGAACCGGAAGATCTGATCAAATTTGGTCTGATCCCTGAGTTCATCGGTCGTCTGCCAGTTGTAGCAACGCTGAATGAACTGAGCGAAGAAGCCTTGATTCAGATCCTTAAAGAGCCGAAAAACGCTCTGACCAAGCAGTATCAGGCGCTGTTTAATCTGGAAGGCGTGGATCTGGAATTCCGTGACGAGGCGCTGGATGCTATCGCTAAGAAAGCGATGGCGCGTAAAACCGGTGCCCGTGGCCTGCGTTCCATCGTAGAAGCCGCACTGCTCGATACCATGTACGATCTGCCGTCCATGGAAGATGTCGAAAAAGTGGTTATCGACGAATCGGTAATTGATGGTCAGAGCAAACCGCTGCTGATTTATGGTAAGCCGGAAGCGCAACAGGCATCTGGTGAATAATTAACCATTCGCATACAGTCAGTTAACCAAAAAGGGGGGATTTTATCTCCCCTTTCATTTTTCCTCTATTCTCGACGTTGAATGTGGGGGAAACATCCCCATATACTGACGTACATGTTAATAGATGGCGTGAAGCACAGTCGTGTCATCTGATTACCTGGCGGAAATTAAACTAAGAGAGAGCTCTATGAATCCTGAGCGTTCTGAACGCATTGAAATCCCCGTATTGCCGCTGCGCGATGTGGTGGTTTATCCGCACATGGTCATCCCCTTATTTGTCGGGCGGGAAAAATCTATCCGTTGTCTGGAAGCGGCGATGGACCATGATAAAAAAATTATGCTGGTCGCGCAGAAAGAAGCTTCAACGGATGAGCCGGGTGTAAACGATCTTTTCACCGTCGGGACCGTGGCCTCTATATTGCAGATGCTGAAGCTGCCTGACGGCACCGTCAAAGTGCTGGTCGAGGGGTTACAGCGCGCGCGTATTTCTGCGCTCTCTGACAATGGCGAACACTTTTCTGCGAAGGCGGAGTATCTGGAATCGCCGACCATTGAGGAGCGGGAACAGGAAGTGCTGGTGCGTACTGCAATCAGCCAGTTCGAAGGCTACATCAAGCTGAATAAGAAAATCCCACCAGAAGTGCTGACGTCGCTTAACAGCATCGACGATCCTGCGCGTCTGGCAGATACCATTGCCGCGCATATGCCGCTGAAACTGGCTGACAAACAGTCTGTTCTTGAGATGTCCGACGTTAACGAGCGTCTGGAATATCTGATGGCGATGATGGAATCGGAAATCGATCTGCTGCAGGTTGAGAAACGTATTCGTAACCGCGTGAAAAAACAGATGGAGAAATCCCAGCGTGAGTACTATCTGAACGAGCAGATGAAAGCCATTCAGAAAGAACTCGGCGAAATGGACGACGCACCGGACGAAAACGAAGCCCTGAAGCGCAAAATCGACGCGGCGAAAATGCCGAAAGAGGCAAAAGAAAAAGCGGAAGCAGAACTGCAGAAGCTGAAAATGATGTCTCCGATGTCGGCAGAAGCAACCGTGGTGCGTGGTTATATCGACTGGATGGTACAGGTGCCGTGGAATGCGCGTAGCAAGGTCAAAAAAGACCTGCGTCAGGCGCAAGAAATCCTCGATACCGATCATTATGGTCTGGAGCGCGTGAAAGATCGTATCCTTGAGTACCTCGCGGTTCAAAGCCGTGTAAACAAAATCAAGGGGCCGATCCTCTGCCTGGTAGGGCCGCCGGGGGTAGGTAAAACGTCCCTGGGTCAGTCCATCGCCAAAGCCACAGGACGTAAATATGTTCGTATGGCACTGGGTGGCGTGCGTGATGAAGCGGAAATCCGCGGTCACCGCCGTACTTACATCGGTTCTATGCCGGGTAAATTGATCCAGAAAATGGCGAAAGTGGGCGTGAAAAACCCGCTGTTCCTGCTCGATGAGATCGACAAAATGTCTTCTGACATGCGTGGCGATCCGGCCTCCGCACTGCTTGAAGTGTTGGATCCAGAGCAGAACGTGGCGTTCAGCGACCATTACCTGGAAGTGGATTACGACCTGAGTGACGTGATGTTTGTCGCGACGTCGAACTCCATGAACATTCCGGCACCGCTGCTGGATCGTATGGAAGTGATTCGCCTCTCCGGTTATACCGAAGATGAAAAACTGAACATCGCCAAACGTCACCTGCTGCCGAAGCAGATTGAACGTAATGCGCTGAAAAAAGGTGAGCTGACCGTCGACGATAGCGCCATTATCGGCATTATTCGTTACTACACCCGTGAGGCAGGCGTGCGTGGTCTGGAGCGTGAAATCTCCAAACTGTGCCGTAAAGCGGTTAAGCAGTTACTTCTCGATAAGTCATTAAAACATATCGAAATTAACGGCGATAACCTGCATGACTACCTCGGCGTACAACGTTTCGACTATGGTCGCGCGGATAACGAAAACCGCGTCGGTCAGGTAACGGGTCTGGCGTGGACAGAAGTCGGCGGCGACTTGCTGACCATCGAAACTGCGTGTGTACCAGGCAAAGGTAAACTCACTTATACCGGTTCGCTGGGCGAAGTGATGCAAGAGTCCATTCAGGCGGCGTTAACGGTGGTTCGTGCGCGTGCGGAAAAACTGGGGATCAATCCAGATTTTTACGAAAAACGCGACATCCACGTGCACGTACCGGAAGGTGCGACGCCGAAAGATGGTCCGAGCGCTGGTATTGCCATGTGCACTGCGCTGGTTTCTTGCCTGACCGGTAACCCGGTTCGCGCCGATGTGGCGATGACGGGCGAGATAACCTTGCGTGGCCAAGTGTTACCAATCGGCGGTTTGAAAGAAAAACTGCTGGCGGCGCATCGTGGCGGAATTAAAACTGTGTTAATTCCGTACGAAAATAAACGCGATCTGGAAGAGATTCCAGACAACGTGATAGCCGATCTGGACATTCATCCGGTGAAACGTATTGAGGAAGTTCTGACTCTCGCGTTGCAAAATGAACCGTCTGGCATGCAGGTTGTAACCGCAAAATAGTGACCTCGCGCAAAATGCACTAATAAAAAAAGGGCTGGCAGGTAAATTCGGACTTGCCAGCCTTTTTTTGTCTCGTTAAGTTAGAGGGCGGATTAGGCTTGCCCTTATTAAGGGGTGTTGTAAGGGGATGGCTGGCCTGATATAACTGCTGCGCGTTCGCACCTTGAAGGATTCAAGTGCGAGATAAATTATAAAGAGGAAGAGAAGAGTGAATAAATCTCAATTGATTGACAAGATTGCTGCAGGGGCTGATATCTCTAAAGCTGCGGCTGGCCGTGCGTTAGATGCTATTATTGCTTCCGTAACTGAATCCCTGAAAGAAGGGGATGATGTAGCACTGGTAGGTTTTGGTACTTTTGCCGTTAAAGAGCGTGCTGCCCGTACTGGTCGCAACCCGCAGACCGGTAAAGAGATCACCATCGCTGCAGCTAAAGTACCGAGCTTCCGTGCAGGTAAAGCACTGAAAGACGCGGTAAACTAAGTGTTGTCCCCATTGGGGATGTGACGAAGTTCAAGGGCGCATCTACTGATGTGCCTTTTTTATTTGTATTCCGTGACTTTCTGCGCATTGTGGGCTGACAATTGCCCCCGTTTCTTGTCACAATAGGCCTTTGCGCGCAGCGATAAGTTGCGTGAGGTATACAGTCATCTACAGCGGAGTGTTGTTACACCATGATGGACAGCTTACGCACGGCTGCAAACAGTCTCGTGCTCAAGATTATTTTCGGTATCATTATCGTGTCGTTCATATTGACCGGCGTGAGTGGTTACCTGATTGGCGGAGGCAATAACTACGCCGCAAAAGTGAATGACCAGGAAATCAGCCGTGGGCAGTTCGAGAACGCCTTCAACAGCGAGCGTAATCGCATGCAGCAACAGCTGGGCGATCAATACTCCGAGCTGGCGGCGAACGAAGGCTATATGAAAACCCTGCGTCAACAGGTGCTGAATCGTCTTATCGACGAGGCTCTACTGGATCAGTACGCTCGCGAACTGAAACTGGGTATCAGCGATGAGCAGGTCAAGCAGGCTATTTTCGCGACCCCGGCTTTCCAGGTTGACGGCAAGTTCGATAACAGCCGCTACAACGATATCCTCAACCGAATGGGAATGAGTGCCGATCAGTACGCGCAGGCGCTGCGTAACCAGCTCACCACCCAACAGCTGATTAATGGCGTTGCTGGCACCGATTTTATGCTGAAAGGTGAAACTGACGAACTGGCTGCACTGGTCGCTCAACAACGTGTAGTGCGTGAAGCGACTATCGACGTTAATGCGCTGGCGGCTAAGCAAGCCGTGACCGAACCAGAAATCGCCAGCTACTACGAGCAAAACAAAAACAATTTCATGACTCCGGAACAGTTCCGCGTGAGCTACATCAAGCTGGATGCTGCCACGATGCAGCAACCGGTTAGCGATGCGGATATCCAGAGCTACTACGATCAGCATCAGGATCAATTCACCCAGCCGCAGCGCACGCGCTACAGCATCATCCAGACCAAAACTGAAGATGAAGCGAAAGCTGTACTTGATGCGCTGAACAAAGGCGGTGATTTTGCCGCGTTAGCAAAAGAAAAATCTGCTGATATTATCTCTGCCCGTAACGGCGGTGATATGGGTTGGTTAGAAGACTCCACCACCCCAGACGAACTGAAAAATGCCGGTCTGAAAGAAAAAGGCCAGCTTTCTGGTGTGATCAAATCCTCGGTAGGTTTCCTGATCGTCCGTCTGGATGACATTCAGCCAGCAAAAGTGAAGTCGTTAGACGAAGTGCGTGACGAAATCGCAGCGAAAGTGAAACACGAAAAAGCGCTGGATGCATACTACGCCTTGCAACAGAAAATAAGCGATGCAGCAAGCAACGACACTGAATCTCTGGCAGGTGCAGAGCAGGCAGCGGGCGTTAAAGCTACTCAGACTGGCTGGTTCAGCAAAGATAAGCTGCCGGAAGAGTTAAACTTCAAACCGGTGGCGGACGCTATCTTTAACGGCGGTCTGATTGGTGAAAATGGCGCACCGGGCATCAACTCTGACATCATCACCGTAGACGGCGATCGTGCATTCGTTCTGCGTATCAGTGAGCATAAACCGGAAGCGGTTAAACCGCTGGCAGATGTTCAGGAACAGGTTAAAGCGATGGTTCAGCACAACAAAGCTGAACAGCAAGCGAAAGTGGATGCTGAAAAACTGCTGGTTGATCTGAAAGCGGGCAAAGGTGCGGAAGCTATGCAAGCTGCCGGTGTAAAATTTGGTGAGCCGAAAACCTTAAGCCGTTCTGGCCGTGACCCGATTAGCCAGGCGGCATTTGCTCTGCCTCTGCCAGCGAAAGACAAACCGAGCTACGGTATGGCGACCGATATGCAGGGCAATGTCGTTCTGCTGGCGCTGGACGAAGTGAAACAAGGTTCAATGCCGGAAGAGCAGAAAAAAGCGATGGTGCAGGGTATTACCCAAAACAACGCACAAATCGTCTTTGAAGCTCTGATGAGTAACCTGCGCAAAGAGGCGAAAATCAAAATTGGCGATGCGCTGGAACAGCAATAATCCTGAAGCCGCCTCGCAAAAAAATGCTTTGCAGCTGTAACAAGAAAAGGTCGCTTTCGCGGCCTTTTCCATTTCTGAACATTGCCATTTGTTTACTGTTTTCACTGCCGTTAAGGTGATTCCACTGTTAACAAATAAGGAGAAAACAGTATGAAACACGGAATCAAAGCACTGCTCATTACCCTGTCCCTGGCCTGTGCTGGAATGTCTCACTGTGCGCTGGCGGCAGCTCCTGCAGCGAAACCGGCGGCGGTCGAAACCAAAGCGGAATCACCTGCAGCACAAAGCAAAGCGGCAGTACCGGCGAAAGCCAGTGATGAAGAAGGCACCAGAGTCAGCATTAATAATGCCAGCGCGGAAGAGCTAGCCCGCGCGATGAATGGCGTTGGCCTGAAGAAAGCGCAGGCGATTGTCAGTTATCGCGAAGAGTATGGCCCGTTTAAAACGGTGGAGGATCTAAAGCAGGTGCCGGGGATGGGCAATTCGCTGGTGGAACGTAATCTGGCGGTATTAACCCTGTAATTAATTTGCATAGTGGCAATTTTTTGCCAGACTGAAGAGGTCATACCAGTTATGGCCTCTGTACTTATAACAACAACGTAAGGTTATTGCGCTATGCAAACACAAATCAAAGTTCGTGGATATCATCTCGACGTCTACCAGCACGTAAACAACGCCCGCTACCTTGAGTTTCTCGAAGAAGCCCGCTGGGATGGACTGGAAAACAGCGACAGTTTTCAATGGATGACCGCCCATAACATCGCTTTCGTGGTGGTGAATATCAATATCAACTATCGCCGCCCGGCGGTATTAAGCGACCTGTTAACCATTACGAGCCAGTTACAGCAATTAAACGGTAAAAGCGGCATCTTAAGCCAGGTTATTACTCTGGAGCCGGAAGGGCAGGTGGTGGCGGATGCGCTTATCACGTTTGTTTGTATTGATCTTAAAACGCAGAAGGCTTTAGCTCTGGAAGGGGAGCTGCGCGAAAAGTTGGAGCAGATGGTTAAGTAAACGTTTTGTTGTGCCGGATGCTCATGCCGCATCCGGCAACATCCCGAATAATTACTTCAACCCGGTCTTTTGCTTCATCGCCGCCATCACCGCTGGTTTATCGGACAGATAATGATTCAACCCATTACTGCGCAGATTACACGCCGCACATTGACCGCAACCGTCGCCTTTAATGCCGTTATAGCAGGTCAGTGTTTCGTTACGCACTAAATCCAGCTTGCCGTAATAATCCGCCAGCGCCCAGGTTTCCGCTTTATCAATCCACATCAGCGGCGTTTCAAAACGAATATCTTTCGCCATGCCCAAACTGACGGCATGGTTTAGTGCTTTGACAAATTCATCGCGGCAATCCGGGTAACCGGAGAAATCTGTTTCGCAGACGCCGGTGATCACCGCTTCGGCTTTCACCTGATATGCGTAAATCGCCGCGAGCGTCAGGAACAAAATATTACGCCCTGGAACAAACGTATTCGGGATGCCATCGGCTTCAGGTTCATAATCTGGCACTGGAATGCTGTCACGCGTCAGACTGCTGACTGCCAGCTCGTTAAGCAGGGTGACATCCAGCACCTTATGCGCGCGTGCGCCCAGTTTCAGCGCCAGCTCGCGCGCGACGTCGATCTCTGCGCGATGGCGCTGACCGTAATCAAACGTCACGCAATGGACTTCATCATATTGTTGCAATGCCTGCACCAGACAGGTTGTAGAGTCCTGGCCCCCACTGAATACAACGACAGCACGTTTCATAAATCATCCTGCTAAATCGATAAAACGTTATGGTAACGCCTGCGGTTAACCCGGGCCAGCTCTTCATTGCGACGGTGCGGGTAGCCAGGCCTCGGTAAATTCAAACCAGCCGCGCGGTGTCAGTCGCACACCGTTCACGCCTGGCGGCGCACTAATGCGATAGTGATAGTTGAACAGTGGTGTCAGCGTTGCGTCAGCCATTAACTGGCTAAACACCGTTTTCAGGGCATTAAATCGGTTTTCTTCATCAGGCATTATTTGCACGGCATCCAGTGTCGATTGTAGATGTGCGTATTTACTGGCAGTAAAAACATGTGGCCACAGCGGATCGCAGCGCAGCCACTGTTCAAGGGTATATTCCGGCGCTTCGCCAATTAATCTGTCGCCCATCATGAGGTCTGCTTGCTCCAGTGGCGTGGCTCGATCCCAGTTTTTCGCGTTATGAAAAATAATCTTTAGCTCGCAACCTTCTGCTGCCAGCTTCGTTCGTAGCTGTTCTGCCATGGCATGAAGTTCCACCGGCAGGTGATAAACCAGCGTCAAAGTTTCCGGTAGTTTGACCTCATCCGGTACTTGCCATTGCGGAATAGTCCAGCCTGGCAGCAATGCATGACTGGCGGTGATCAGGTTTTCTCCGACTTCTAACGTTTGTAGTAAACCGGATTGATGAATAATGGTGATCACTTTTCGTGCCTGCCAGAGAGTCAGTCGGGGGCTTTTGCGCAACGTTAAATAGCAAAAACCTAAACTGATGCCGCTACTGACCTGACTGACCCGTGGCAATTCCTCTGGTTTGCCGATGGTGATTTGGACGGGATGCCGACAACTCGTACCCAAATCTTTTTCAAAAAGCGGCGGGGTTATCCAGTACTCAACCGCTTTTAGTAGCGGATGACGTAAATGGTAATAATCATGGCTTTCGAGTCGCACCAGTTCCGGTGTGAATTGTGTTAAGCGGAAAGGTCCGGTTCCTACCAGTGGTAATTGCGGATGCGCCAGATGGCAGCAATAGCTCGCCAGTCGGTGTGCCAGCCAGTAATCGGGGCGATTTAAAAAGAAGGTCAGACACTGCGGGTGGGTGACTTCAATACGCTGCACGCTAATAAATAACTGCCTCAGGGCAGGCAACTGTAGCAGCATCAGCAAGCGTTGATGTAGCTGTGTTGCTTTTACTGCATCACCGTTATGCCAGTGTAGGGTTGAGCGAAGATAAAAATCCCAGCGTAACCCGTCAGCAGACGTTTCCCAGTGATGCGCTAAATCGCCAATTGGGCGTTGGGAGTTATTGTCGAAACGGCTCAGGCCGGAAAAAATTTGCCCGGCGAGATGCTGTTCGGCACGTCCGGCTAAAAAACCCGGTTGCAGTGGTTCGAGCGGGCGATAATAAGGAATACGCAATGTCGGGGTATCGTTTTGCCATTGCCCGCCCATAAACGGTTGTAACATGGTACGCAGTTCGCCAGGCGCCAGCTGCGCGAGTTCCAGCACATCCTGTTGTTTTCCACTTTCCAGCGCCTGTTCCATCATCGTATTGCGCAAGGATTCCGGCGTCACCAGAAAGCGCAGTTGCCCGCGTTTTCCGCGCCCGGATTGTGCCTGCCACTCCAGCCATCCCGCATCCTGCGCCTGACGTAACAATGTGCGTACATGGCGTTCGCTGCAAAAGCAACGTTCCGCCAGTTCGCTGACGGTAACGGATTGTGGTGCTCCGGCGGAAGGTTGCCACAAACGTTGATACTGGTTAAGACGATTAAGCAGTCGCATATAAACCCGGAACAATATTTTTTATCTATTCACTATTACTTCCGTATATATCAAGTGATACTCAATCACCATTAACCGTGTCACTGAGTGGAGAAAGAAATGGCTCGTCTGGCAGCATTTGATATGGACGGCACTTTATTGATGCCTGACCATCATTTAGGTGAGAAAACTCTCTCTACTCTGGCGCGCCTGCGTGAACACGATATTACCCTTACATTTGCTACGGGTCGTCATGCGTTGGAGATGCAGCATATTCTCGGGGCGCTATCGCTGGATGCGTATTTAATTACCGGCAACGGCACGCGTGTGCACTCTCTGGAAGGCGAACTTTTACATCGTGATGATTTACCTGCGGATGTGGCGGAGCTGGTGTTGTATCAGCAATGGGATACCCGAGCCAGCATGCATATCTTCAATGACGATGGTTGGTTTACCGGGAAAGAGATCCCTGCGCTGTTGCAGGCATTTGTCTATAGCGGTTTTCGTTATCAGATAATCGATGTCAAAAAAATGCCACTCGATCGAGTCACCAAGATCTGTTTCTGTGGCGATCACGACGATCTTGCACGCTTGCAGATCCAACTACACGAAGCTTTAGGTGAGCATGCACATTTGTGTTTTTCCGCGACTGATTGCCTGGAAGTGCTGCCGGTGGGCTGCAATAAAGGCGCTGCGTTGACGGTGCTGACCCAACATTTAGGTTTTTCGCTGCGTGACTGTATGGCCTTTGGTGACGCGATGAATGATCGCGAAATGTTAGGCAGCGTCGGTAAGGGCTTCATTATGGGTAATGCGATGCCGCAATTGCGTGCGGAACTCCCTCATTTACCGGTGATTGGACACTGCCGTAATCAGGCTGTCTCTCACTTTTTGACGCACTGGCTGGATAATCCACATCTACCTTATTCCCCCGAATAACGAGATCCCTTCCCGCACCGGGCAACTGCCCGGTTTTTTTTGCCCCGAATTTGTCATTTTGTGCATTCTCTGTGAAATCGCACGGAATAAATTGTCGCTATTTGGCCTTTAAAATAGAATCAAAAGAGAAAATAATTCTCTGTGGATTGGCTATGTTAGATAAAATTGACCGTAAGCTGCTGGCCTTATTACAGCAGGATTGCACCCTTTCTTTGCAGGCACTGGCAGAAGCCGTTAATCTGACAACCACGCCTTGCTGGAAGCGTCTGAAACGGTTGGAAGATGACGGTATTCTTATCGGCAAAGTCGCGTTGCTGGATCCGGAAAAAATTGGCCTGGGTCTGACTGCTTTTGTGCTGATTAAAACGCAACATCACAGCAGTGAATGGTATTGTCGCTTTGTTACGGTCGTCACGGAAATGCCGGAAGTTCTCGGTTTCTGGCGCATGGCCGGTGAATACGATTATCTGATGCGGGTCCAGGTTGCTGATATGAAGCGCTACGATGAGTTTTATAAGCGTCTGGTTAACAGTGTGCCGGGGCTTTCGGACGTCACTTCCAGCTTCGCGATGGAACAGATTAAGTACACTACCTCGTTACCTATCGAATAATTATCCAGGATCAGGTCAGGACATAACGCGTGCGATTATTTGCTCAACTAAGCTGGTATTTCCGCCGGGAATGGCGCCGCTATCTCGGGGCTGTTGCCTTGCTTGTCATTATTGCGATTCTGCAACTGATCCCGCCAAAAGTCGTTGGTATTGTTGTCGATGGCGTGACAGAAAAACACTTTACTACCGGGCAGATCCTGATGTGGATCGCCACCATGGTGTTGATTGCAGTGGTGGTTTATCTCCTGCGTTACGTCTGGCGCGTACTGCTGTTCGGCGCGTCTTATCAACTGGCTGTTGAACTGCGTGAAGACTATTACCGCCAGCTAAGCCGCCAGCATCCAGAGTTTTATCTGCGTCATCGTACGGGCGACCTTATGGCCCGTGCGACAAATGACGTCGATCGTGTGGTATTTGCCGCCGGTGAAGGGGTGCTAACGCTGGTAGATTCGCTGGTGATGGGTTGCGCAGTGCTGATAATGATGTCAACGCAGATTAGCTGGCAGTTAACTTTAATAGCGCTGTTGCCGATGCCAGTGATGGCAATCATGATTAAACGCAACGGCGATGCCTTGCATGAACGCTTTAAGCTGGCACAAGCCGCCTTTTCCAGCCTTAACGATCGAACCCAGGAGAGTCTGACCAGTATTCGCATGATTAAATCCTTTGGTCTGGAGGATCGCCAGTCTGCGCTGTTCGCCGCAGATGCCGAAGATACCGGTAAGAAAAACATGCGAGTAGCGCGCATTGATGCTCGTTTCGACCCGACCATTTATATCGCGATTGGCATGGCGAATTTACTGGCGATTGGCGGTGGTAGTTGGATGGTCGTGCAGGGCAGCTTAACGTTGGGCCAGCTCACCAGTTTTATGATGTACCTTGGTTTGATGATTTGGCCGATGCTGGCGCTGGCGTGGATGTTTAACATTGTGGAGCGCGGCAGCGCGGCGTATAGCCGAATTCGTACCATGCTGGCCGAAGCGCCAGTCGTTATTGATGGTAAAGATAAGGTGCCAGAAGGTCGTGGTGAACTGGATGTGAATATTCGTCAGTTTACGTATCCTCAAACTCATCACCCTGCGCTCGAGAATGTCAGTTTTGCGCTGAAACCGGGTCAGATGCTGGGAATTTGCGGGCCGACCGGCTCCGGCAAAAGTACTGTGCTGTCATTAATTCAACGTCATTTTGATGTCACCGAGGGTGATATCCGTTTTCATGATATTCCTTTGACGCAGTTGCAACTCGACAGCTGGCGTAGCCGCCTGGCGGTAGTTAGCCAGACACCGTTCCTTTTTTCTGACACGGTTGCTAATAACATCG
Source organism: Escherichia sp. E10V5 (assembly GCF_004212315.1). Lineage (NCBI taxonomy): Bacteria > Pseudomonadati > Pseudomonadota > Gammaproteobacteria > Enterobacterales > Enterobacteriaceae > Escherichia > Escherichia sp. E10V5. The sequence goes on along the minus strand of NZ_RHJM01000015.1, from coordinate 228,188 downwards.
CGCTGGGTTGCCCGAATGCCACCCAGCAAGAGATTGAACACGTAGCGCGGTTAGCCAGCGTGCATGACGATATTTTGCGTCTGCCGCAAGGTTACGACACAGAAGTGGGCGAACGCGGCGTGATGCTTTCCGGTGGGCAAAAACAGCGAATCTCCATTGCCAGGGCATTGCTGGTCAATGCGGAAATCCTCATTCTTGACGATGCTCTATCGGCGGTAGATGGTCGCACGGAATACCAGATTCTCCATAACCTGCGCCAGTGGGGGCAGGGGAGAACGGTGATTATCAGCGCCCATCGCCTTTCTGCCCTGACCGAAGCGAGTGAAATTATTGTGATGCAGCATGGGCATATTGCCCAGCGCGGCGATCATGATGTGCTGGCGCAACAAAGCGGCTGGTATCGCGATATGTATCGCTATCAACAACTGGAAGCGGCGCTCAACGATGCTCCGGAAAATCACGAGGAGGCCGTTGATGCGTAGTTTTAGCCAACTCTGGCCGACTCTGAAGCGCCTGTTAGCTTACGGTTCACCATGGCGTAAACCGCTGGGTATCGCAGTGTTGATGATGTGGGTGGCAGCGGCGGCAGAAGTGAGCTGCCCGCTGCTCGTCAGTTACTTTATCGACAATATGGTGGCGAAAAATAATCTGCCGCTGAAAATGGTTGTCGGGCTGGCGGCGGCATATGTCGTACTGCAACTGTTTGCCGCCGGGCTACATTACGCGCAGTCGCTGTTGTTTAACCGGGCGGCAGTAGGCGTTGTACAACAGTTACGTACCGATGTGATGGATGCTGCACTGCGCCAACCGTTGAGTGAGTTTGATACTCAGCCGGTCGGGCAGGTGATTTCCCGCGTTACTAATGATACTGAAGTTATCCGCGATCTCTACGTTACCGTGGTCGCGACTGTTTTGCGTAGTGCCGCCCTGGTAGGGGCGATGCTGGTAGCGATGTTCAGTCTCGACTGGCGAATGGCGCTGGTAGCGATAATGATATTCCCTGTTGTGTTGGTGGTGATGGTGATATACCAGCGTTACAGTACGCCGATTGTCCGCCGAGTACGCGCCTATCTGGCTGATATCAACGACGGCTTTAACGAAGTTATTAACGGCATGAGCGTCATCCAGCAGTTCCGCCAGCAGGCGCGATTTGGCGAACGTATGGGCGAAGCCAGCCGTTCACACTATATGGCGCGAATGCAAACGCTACGGCTGGACGGCTTTTTACTGCGTCCCCTGCTGAGTCTGTTTTCATCGCTCATTCTTTGTGGCTTGTTGATGCTGTTTGGCTTCTCCGCCAGCGGCACCATTGAAGTGGGTGTGCTGTATGCGTTTATCAGCTATTTGGGGCGACTTAACGAACCCTTAATCGAACTGACCACGCAGCAGGCGATGCTGCAACAGGCCGTTGTTGCTGGCGAGCGAGTGTTTGAACTGATGGACGGACCGCGCCAGCAATATGGCAATGATGATCGCCCGTTACAGAGCGGCACCATTGAAGTCGAAAACGTGTCGTTTGCTTATCGCGATGATAATCTGGTGCTGAAAAATATTAATCTTGCCGTTCCTTCGCGCAGCTTTGTGGCGTTGGTGGGGCATACCGGTAGCGGCAAAAGTACCCTGGCAAGTTTGCTGATGGGCTATTACCCACTAACAGAAGGTGTGATTCGGCTTGATGGACGTCCGTTAAGTTCGCTCAGTCATAGCGCGCTGCGTCAGGGCGTGGCGATGGTGCAGCAAGATCCGGTAGTGCTGGCGGATACCTTCCTCGCCAACGTGACGCTGGGACGAGATATCTCCGAAGAGCGCGTCTGGCAGGCGCTGGAAACGGTACAACTGGCGGAACTCGCGCGTAGCATGAGCGACGGTATTAATACGCCGCTGGGCGAGCAGGGGAATAATCTCTCGGTCGGGCAAAAGCAACTGCTGGCACTGGCACGCGTGCTGGTGGAGACGCCGCAAATCCTGATCCTTGATGAGGCAACCGCCAGCATTGACTCCGGTACTGAACAGGCGATTCAGCACGCTCTGGCGGCGGTGCGTGAACACACTACGCTGGTGGTGATTGCTCACCGCTTATCGACCATTGTTGATGCTGATACCATTCTGGTGCTTCATCGTGGTCAGGCTGTGGAACAGGGCACTCACCAGCAACTGCTGGCCGCCCAGGGGCGCTACTGGCAGATGTATCAACTGCAACTTGCGGGCGAAGAGCTGGCAGCCAGCGTGCGTGAAGATGAATCTCTGAGCGCCTGATTAGCGCAAAATTTCATCGGTGGTGCAAAAATGTAACGCACTGTGCACTGTCATAGTGCGTTTTTATTTTCAATCTTCTTAACTTCCTGCTCTCTTTCTCGTTTTTCATTTCTGGCACACCGCTTGCAATACCTTCTTCGTGTAGCAGAACCATTACCGAATTCTGACCGGAGGGGATCTATGAAGCTGGTGACCGTGATAATCAAACCATTCAAGCTGGAAGACGTTCGTGAAGCGTTATCTTCCATTGGTATTCAGGGCCTGACCGTCACCGAAGTGAAAGGTTTCGGGCGTCAGAAGGGCCATGCTGAGCTGTACAGGGGCGCGGAATACAGCGTCAACTTCCTGCCAAAAGTAAAAATTGATGTGGCGATTGCTGATGATCAACTCGATGAAGTGATCGATATCGTCAGTAAGGCGGCTTACACCGGAAAAATTGGCGATGGCAAAATCTTCGTCGCTGAATTGCAACGCGTCATTCGTATTCGCACCGGCGAAGCCGACGAAGCGGCGCTGTAATCTCTGGCACACAGCAACAGGAACGAAACATGAAGATAGCGACGATAAAAACTGGGCTTGCTTCACTGGCGATGCTGCCGGGACTGGTAATGGCTGCACCTGCGGTAGCCGATAAAGCCGACAATGCGTTTATGATGATTTGTACTGCGCTGGTACTGTTTATGACTGTTCCGGGGATTGCCCTGTTTTACGGCGGGTTGATTCGCGGCAAAAACGTGCTGTCGATGCTAACGCAGGTGACCGTGACGTTTGCACTGGTCTGTATTCTCTGGGTGGTTTACGGTTACTCGCTGGCGTTTGGTGAGGGCAACAACTTCTTCGGCAACATTAACTGGTTGATGCTGAAAAACATCGAACTGACGGCGGTGATGGGCAGCATTTATCAGTATATCCACGTGGCGTTTCAGGGATCGTTTGCCTGCATTACCGTCGGCTTGATAGTCGGGGCGCTGGCGGAACGGATCCGCTTCTCAGCAGTGCTGATTTTCGTGGTGGTGTGGCTGACGCTCTCCTACATTCCAATTGCACATATGGTGTGGGGCGGCGGCTTGCTGGCTTCTCATGGTGCGCTGGATTTCGCGGGTGGCACGGTGGTGCACATTAACGCCGCAATCGCCGGTCTGGTGGGCGCGTATCTGATAGGTAAACGCGTGGGCTTTGGCAAAGAGGCGTTTAAACCGCACAACCTGCCAATGGTCTTCACCGGGACTGCCATTCTCTATATCGGTTGGTTTGGTTTTAACGCCGGGTCAGCGGGTACGGCGAATGAAATCGCGGCACTGGCATTTGTGAATACTGTGGTGGCAACGGCGGCGGCAATTCTTGGCTGGATCTTCGGTGAATGGGCGCTGCGTGGTAAGCCTTCACTGCTGGGAGCGTGTTCTGGCGCGATTGCCGGTCTGGTCGGCGTGACGCCAGCCTGTGGCTACATTGGGGTTGGCGGTGCGTTGATTATCGGCGTGGTAGCTGGTCTGGCGGGCTTGTGGGGCGTTACCATGCTCAAACGCCTGTTGCGGGTCGATGATCCTTGCGATGTCTTCGGTGTGCACGGCGTTTGTGGCATTGTTGGCTGTACCATGACCGGGATTTTTGCCGCCAGCTCGCTGGGCGGCGTGGGCTTCGCTGAAGGTGTGACGATGGGGCATCAGTTGCTGGTACAGCTGGAAAGCATCGCCATTACGATCGTCTGGTCTGGTGTGGTGGCATTTATCGGCTACAAACTGGCGGATCTGACGGTTGGTCTGCGTGTACCGGAAGAGCAGGAGCGAGAAGGGCTGGACGTCAACAGCCACGGCGAGAATGCCTATAACGCGTAACAAGCAATCAAATGCAATTTAGCCTGATGCGCTGCGCTTATCAGGCCTACATTAAAAATCACAATTTGTTGAATTTACAATAATTGGTGGGCCGGATAAGGCGTTTACGCAGCATCCGGCATCAACAAAAGCATGTTACCAACTATCTGGCAGCCGGACGGTTTTCACCTCCGGCTGTTTTTTTAATTGTGATTACGCATTACCCCTTCCTGAACGGTCGAGGCAACCAGTACGCCGTCCTGGGTATAAAACTCACCGCGCACAAATCCTCGGGCGCTGGACGCTGACGTGCTCTCCACGCTATACAGCAGCCATTCGTTTAAATTAAATGGTCGATGGAACCACATCGAATGGTCAATGGTGGCTATCTGAATCCCCGGTTCGAGAAAACCGATGCCGTGCGGCTGTAGAGCTACCGGCAGGAAGTTAAGATCAGAAGCGTACCCCAGCAGATACTGATGAACGCGCAGATCATCCGGCACGCTACCATTTGCGCGGATCCACACCTGACGATGCGGCGCGGCGACGTGACCTTTCAGTGGGTTATGAAATTCCACCGGACGCACTTCCAGCGGACGATCGCAGGTGAATTTATCTTTCAGCACTGGCGGCAGCAGGTGCGCCAGCGACTGGGCGATCTGTGTTTCCGAAGGCAAACCATCGGGCGCTGGGGCCGGAGGCATCTCTTTTTGGTGTTCGAATCCAACTTCTGGCGCCTGGAAAGACGCTGTCATATAAAAAATGGGGTTGCCGTTCTGAATCGCTGCCACACGGCGAGCACTGAAACTGTTGCCGTCGCGCAGCGTTTCAACATCATAAATAATCGGCTTCTTGCTATCACCAGGGCGAAGAAAGTAGCTGTGGAATGAATGCACCAGACGCTCTTCGGGTACTGTCTCCTTTGCGGCATACAGGGCCTGACCCACGACCTGGCCGCCAAACACCTGGCGTAAACCTAAATCTTCACTCTGGCCGCGAAAGAGTCCTTCCTCAATTTTTTCCAGATTCAACAATGTCAGTAAATTTTTTAAGGCCTGACTCATATTAACTCTCCAGTAACAAAGCTGCCGCAGCAAGCCAAAGTGAGTTGAGTATAACGCAATTTTGTCACTGGTCCGATGGGTGCAATGGTCTGAATTACGGGCTAAATGCAGGCGTAAATACGTGATTTGTGCCACACTTATTGACGTTACGATTTTGTTAACCACTCTTCCGGCGAGGAAAGTTAGCCCGCTGGTGCATTGATAATAAGGAGAAGTGAATGAAACTCGTGCACATGGCCAGTGGTTTAGCGGTTGCGATTGCGTTGGCGGCTTGCGCTGATAAAAGCGCGGATATCCAGACGCCAGCACCTGCTGCAAATACCTCTATTGCGGCGACACAACAACCTGCTATACAGCAACCTAATGTCTCCGGTACGGTCTGGATCCGTCAGAAAGTCGCACTGCCTCCTGATGCTGTGCTGACCGTGACACTTTCTGACGCGTCTTTAGCCGATGCGCCGTCTAAAGTACTGGCGCAAAAAGCGGTGCGTACCGAAGGTAAACAGTCGCCATTCAGCTTTGTTCTGCCATTTAACCCGGCAGACGTTCAGCCGAACGCGCGTATTCTGTTAAGTGCGGCGATTACCGTAAACGACAAATTGGTGTTTATTACCGATACCGTCCAGCCGGTTGTCAATCAGGGGGGAACCAAAGCCGACCTGACATTGGTGCCGGTTCAGCAAACCGCCGTGCCTGTCCAGGCCAGTGGTGGCGCAACAACTACCGTACCATCGACTTCACCGACCCAGGTGAATCCGTCTTCGGCAGTTCCAGTTCCTACGCAATATTAAGCGAAGTTAACCCTCTCCGCCCGGAGAGGGTTAGTAGTTCCAGCGATAACGCTGTAAGTCGATTTGTCCGTTTCCCGATACCATCACGCCTTCTGCCAGTAATGCCTGCCGCTGACGCTGTAAATCTGGTCCGGTTAATGAGATTGTGCCGTGGCGGTTAACCACCCGATGCCAGGGCAAAGTGCTGCCTTCGGGCAGGCGCTTTAACACACCGCCCACCTGGCGCGCGGCACGGGGCGATCCTGCCAGTTTCGCGACATCGCCGTAAGTAGTGACATACCCTTCGGGAATAGCGGCTACGATTTGCCACACGCGTTGGGGAAATGAATCTTCTTTTTCCATCTTTTCTTCCTGAGGTAATTTTTCAGCATAATCTGGAAAAACGTCCGAGTGAAGTCGCATTGCGCAAGAAACCAGCATCCGGCACGCAATGGGTTGCAATTAGCAGGGGCAGCAGTGATAATGCGCCTGCGCGTTGGTTCTCAACGCTCTCAATGGGGGCTCTGTTGGTTCTCCCGCAACGCTACTCTGTTTACCAGGTCAGGTCCGGAAGGAAGCAGCCAAGGCAGATGACGCGTGTGCCGGGATGTAGCTGGCAGGGCCCCCACCCATTTCTGCCTCCCACCGTTTCGTCAAAAAATCTCAATGTGGCTAAACTTTAACCACGACTGATGCCGCAAGAATTTTCTGGCTGCACGGTACGCTTCGGAGGTATGTCTGATGAAGTATGTTGATGGTTTTGTGGTTGCTGTTCCTGCCGACAAAAAGGATGCCTATCGTGAAATGGCCGCAAAGGCCGCGCCGCTGTTTAAAGAGTTTGGCGCCCTGCGCATTGTTGAATGCTGGGCCAGCGATGTACCGAATGGCAAAGTGACCGATTTTCGTATGGCGGTCAAAGCGGAAGAGAATGAGGAAGTGGTTTTTAGCTGGATTGAATACCCTTCAAAAGAGGTCCGCGACGCTGCCAATCAGAAGATGATGTCGGACCCACGGATGAAAGAGTTCGGTGAGTCCATGCCGTTTGATGGTAAACGAATGATCTACGGTGGGTTCGAGTCAATCATTGACGAGTAGCGTGACGGGCTGTGCGGCGTGCCGCCAGCCCCAAAATTCACAGATGGCGTTCTGCCCAGCGTATAAACTCCTCTTTCGGTAATGCTTTGCTGTACAACCATCCCTGGCCGTAATGCACGCCATGCTGGCGTAGCCACTCTTCCTGTTTGCTGGTTTCGATCCCTTCCGCCACCATTTTAAGTTTCAGCGTTTTTGCCATTTCGATGATATGCGGTGTGACATTTTTATATTCCAGCGCATCAACAAAAGATTTATCGATCTTCAGAATATCGACATCCAGATCCTGCAAATAACTTAAGCTCGAATAACCGGTACCAAAATCATCAAGATAAATTTCATGACCAACCTGTCGATATCGGGAGATTACCGGGGCGCTGATTTTTGGATCAGCAAACTCGCGTTCAGTGAGTTCAAGAGCGATCTGTTTGGGATTGACCTGGTAGTGATTGATCATTTCACGCAGCAATTGCGGGATTTTTTCCGAGGTGAGCACAGTGGATTCAAGATTGATCGAAATATGTTGCTGCGGATGCTGACGCAGCCAGTCGCCCATATCTTCAAAGACCGTTTTGATAATAAGCAGAGTCAGAGATTCTGACAGGCTCGTTTGTTGCGCCAGCGGGATAAAACTATCCGGTGACAACCAGCTACCGTCTGTCTGCGGCCAGCGCGCCAGCGCTTCGGCTCCGACAATCTTTCCATTCGATAAGGAGATAATAGGCTGATAGTGCACGCAAATATCGCGGTTTTCGATAGCATCTTGCAGGCGATGATGCGGTGACTGGATACGGCGTAAAATCCGCAGGACGAACATTGCCGCCAGTAGGCCAATTAACAATCCGACAGGCAACCAGATAAAGACCTGCCGATGCCAACCTTTTTGTAACGTTTTTGTCGAAGCCCAGGTGATTATGGAAATATTCATCTCGGGGAGAGGCAGGATATCGTAAATGATTCCATTCTTTTCGATGTGTTCACCCGGTGTTTTTTGCAGCTGGGTAATAATTCCCTGGGCTATTTCGTCACTGCTGGTAATGATAATGTTATGCACATTGCCAATAATCGCGGCATCAATTTGCCACGAGCTATAAGGAATCACATCTATAAATGAGGCGGGGTCAATCATCACTATGTAATGTGCAGTTCCCATTGCAACCATGTAGCGGGTAATACCTAAATCGTTGTGCGAGGTTAACCATACCCGATAACCATCGTTCGATATTTTACCTGGCTCGGGGAAGGTATCTGGCGGACTTTCATGTTCCAGAGAAGAGCACTGAGGCACGTTGTTATCAACATAGACCACTTCCTGAATATAACGATAACTATAAGATACCCGGCGCATTTCCATTAGATGAGCCTTGCTACAGGCTGCGCCTTGCCATTTTTCCAGTTTTTGTAGTGCATCTTTCCCTTGCGACGCCACTTTGTTGGCGCGAATAGCGACGCGGGATGAGTAGGTATGTAGCTCCTCAACAAATGACGTTTCTACCTGTTGATGAGCCAGCCAGATGCTTAAGCCCACTGGTAGAAGTACGGAAAGGATCAGTACTCCTGAAATTAGGCTGACCAGATGTCGTGTTCTCACCAGCATGTCCTTATTTACGCAGTGTAGGGAAAGTATATCCGATAGCGAATAAGGGCATGCAAAAGATAAGTGATGCGGGGGAGTTTCGTTAAATGCGTTGTGGCAACGATTGTTGTCAATTCACCAGGCGCGGATGTTTACGCCTGGTGAGGGCGATACAACTTATGGTGTCGCTTCGGTGCGGGCGAGAGTGAAAATATCGTAAAAGGACAACTCACCTTTACGAGCGATCATTTTCTGCAACTGTTCTTTGTGGATGTTCGCGACACGCGGCGAGTTCAGAATAGCGTCGACCAATGCAGTTGGAACAAAGCGTGTATTGTACCATTCGCCGTTGTAGCAAACCCGGAAATCAAGAACGTCGATATCTTCGTAATGGTAACGCGGATAAACGTCAAAAAAGAAGAAACCGTTAAGCAGGATGAACAATACCACCAGGAGCCAGACTGAACCAACCAGCGTTTCAGACTGTAACATCACAGCCAGAGTGGCAAAAAAAGCGACATACATACCGATAAACAGCCCCGGATGTTTACGGATAAAACTGATACTAAAGCGAGGTTTATTATCGCGTTTTTCGTGTGCATTTAGTGCATCAATTGTTTCGGTCAGCAGGCGTTGTATTTCAGTCATTTTTTGCCTTTGTGGTATCTGCAACTTTTCAGGGAACACCCTATTTTAACGTGGGAATCATATGATGAAAGTAACAGATTAACCACAATTTTGCATAACAGTTGCAACTATGGTTACAGTTTTTTAATGACAGTAGCCGGGTTACCGCCCACGACAACGTTAGCCGGAACATCTTTTGTGACGACGGCGCCAGAGGCCACCACGACGTTATCGCCAATGGTTACACCAGGGTTGATGACAGCACGTCCGCCAATCCAGACGTTATTACCGATAGTCACAGGTTTCCCCAGTTCAGCGCCACTATTACGGGCTACTGGGTCGACAGGGTGCGTTGCGGTATAAATGTGAACACCTGGTGCCAACATGCAATTATCACCGATACGAATTGGGCAGACATCGAGCATCACGCAATCGAAGTTGGCGTAAAATCCTTTGCCCAAAAAAATGTTATAGCCATAGTCGCAGCGAAAAGAGGGTTCAATATAAGCATCTGCTACCTGACTGAATAAATCGGTGAGAATTTTCTGGCGTAATGTTTGTTCTTCCGGTGCGGAGTGATTGTATTGGTGAATAAGCTGACGAGCGCGCAGGCGATCGCGAGATAACTCCTCATCTGCCGAGCGATACAACTCACCAGCAATCATTTTTTCTTTTTCTGTGCTCATTACTGACCTCCCGTTGCTGAAAATGCGGCAACACGGTAATGCGAATAGTCAGTTAAGAGAACGTTCCCGTTTTCCGAATGTGATGAAGGTCACATGCAGTATGCTTTCATTGCGAATAATATAATAATGTTAATAAACAGTCGGTTACATTTTCGAATGTCTGCTATTTAATTACCGAATAAATTTCCATACAGAGGAGGGGATCTTGTCGTACAGTTTATTCATGGTCAATTCTGCGAGGCGGTGATCTGCGGCTGAGTAAAATACCGCCAGTTCATTATCTGATAATTCGTATTTATTTTTCTCGATAACACGCTCTAGCGTGTCAATTGTCTGGCAACGACGCAGACGCATCAAATAATCGGTTTTCGTTAAAGGTTTATCGGACATACTTCTACCCATGGTTGTAATAATTCTAACAAGATAAACTCGCAGGATTCTCTTTAGTGGCATTCACAAAACAACGGAACAGTCGGTTACCTGACTTCCGCCATTTCTGGAGATCCTGCATATTAATACCATAACTACTGAACAACATAAAGGTGTCGTCCAGATATTCATCTATCTGCTCAATGAGCTTATTGTCTTCATTATACTTAATTTTGTAATTAAGTGCGAAGGTTGCTATATGTTCAATGAGTTCATTAAGCTGCAGATTGATGGCCGAGGTAGGGTCGTTAACCCAACCATGGTTACTTTCTTCAAGGTTTGCAAGACAGTCATGATACAAGGTTTCGCAGAGAAATTTAAGCTGCGCGACATCATGTCTTTTTGGTGAGTATTCATCCATAACGCGTCCCCCTTCTTAGCGGTTGAACTAACGGACACCTTTTGGGATGGAAAACTTACAGACCTGGCCTGCCCTCTCACTTGTTAGATTAACTATAAGCTACTCTTTGGCGGTTTTCATCGTATTATTACGAAAAATTACAATTAGGAGGAGGGAAGGGAAAAGACTCTCTTCCTCATTCCAGCGCTGACGACGTAATGGCTAAAGCACTTTGTCTGATGCTATTCATAACATAATGTAATCAGGATGTTTGAGAGTGATAAAATGGTCTGACGATTTGTCACACTAATACCCAGGATTACTCTGATTATGATGTAATTGACATGAACAAATAAAGAATTGCCGCAAATAATTAAGAATAGCCTCTAGATGCCTGGGGGTTATTAAATCCATCGGTACGACTTAATATAAATTAACTAACAATAAGTATTTTTTATGAATTTTATGCGGTGTTAAAACTAACTTACGTTTGAAATCATTAACTATAAACATTTCAACATTAAGATTACGCGTATAAAAAAGGCCGCTTGCGCGGCCTTAGTGATTACGACGTTAATCAATGATGATCGACTGTATGGTTATGTTCGATATCTTCATTTTTGCGGCTAAAGCGGCGGCGAACCACCACGAAGAACACCGGAACGAAGAAGATCGCCAGTACCGTTGCGGTCACCATCCCGCCCATTACACCAGTACCTACTGCGTTCTGCGCGCCGGAACCAGCACCGGTGCTGATAACCAGCGGCATAACACCGAGGATAAATGCCAGTGAAGTCATCAGGATTGGGCGTAAACGCATCCGCACCGCATCCAGAGTTGCTTCAATCAGACCTTTACCTTCTTTATCCATCAAGTCTTTGGCGAATTCGACGATAAGTATCGCGTTCTTCGCCGACAACCCAATGGTTGTGAGCAGGCCCACCTGGAAGTAAACGTCGTTGGTCAGGCCGCGGAAGGTGGCTGCCAGCAACGCACCGATAACCCCCAGCGGCACGACCAGCATAACGGAGAACGGAATCGACCAGCTCTCGTACAATGCCGCCAGACACAGGAACACGACAATCAACGAAATCGCATACAGCGACGGCGCCTGGTTGCCGGAGAGACGTTCCTGATAGGACATCCCCGTCCAGTCGTAGCCAACACCGGTAGGCAGTTTGCTCGCCAGTTGTTCCATCAGCGCCATTGCTTCACCGGTACTCTTACCTGGTGCCGCTTGGCCTAAGATCTCCATGGATGGCAGGCCGTTGTAACGTTCCAGACGCGGCGAACCGTACTCCCAACGCGAAGATGAGAATGCCGAGAACGGCACCATCTGGCCATCAGCAGCACGCACATACCAGTTACCGATATCTTCCGGCAGCATGCGGTATTTTGCTTCTGACATGACGTAAACTTTTTTCACACGACCGCGGTCGATAAAGTCGTTCACGTAGCTGCCGCCCCATGCAGCGCCCAGGGTAGTGTTAATATCGTTAATAGAAACACCCAGTGCCTGAGCTTTCTCCTGGTCGATATCAATCTTGAACTGCGGAGTATCTTCCAGACCGTTTGGACGCACGCTGGTCAACAGATCAGGATGTTTCGCCGCTTCGCCCAGCAGCTGGTTACGCGCTTGAGTCAGTTTTTCGTGACCGAGGCCCGCCTGGTCAATCAGCTCAAAGTCGAAGCCCGTTGCCGTACCCAGTTCCACAATCGCAGGCAGGTTAAAGGCGAAGACCATCGCATCTTTAATCTGCGAGAAAGCGCGCGTTGCACGCGTGGTAATCGCTTCAACTTTGTTTTCATCACCCGGACGGTCAGCCCAGTCCTTCAACGAAACGAACGCAATACCGGTGTTCTGACCACGTCCCGCAAAGCCGAAGCCGTTAACGGCGAATACCGACTCAACGTTGTTCTTCTCTTTGGTCAGATAGTAATCCGTCACCTCATTGAGCACTTTCTGCGTACGTTCCTGCGTCGCACCCGCTGGCAGTTGGACCATGGTCATAAATACACCCTGGTCTTCATCTGGCAAGAAGGAACTTGGCAGACGTACAAACAGATAAGCCATGCCGACCACAATGATCAGATACAGCACCAGATAACGCCCCGTGCTGCGCAGAATACCGCCTACGCTGTCGGTGTAGTGGTGCGTGCTCTTCTCGAACATGCGGTTAAACCAGCCGAAGAAGCCTTTTTTGCCTTCGCCGTGATCGCCTTTAGCGATAGGTTTCAGCATAGTGGCACAAAGTGCCGGAGTCAGGATCAACGCCACCAGCACTGACAGTGCCATTGCCGAAACAATGGTAATGGAGAACTGACGATAGATTGCACCAGTAGAGCCGCCGAAGAAGGCCATCGGGATAAATACCGCCGACAGCACCATCGCGATACCCACCAGTGCGCCCTGAATCTGTCCCATCGACTTACGTGTGGCTTCTTTCGGCGGCAAACCTTCTTCCGCCATTACACGCTCAACGTTTTCTACCACAACGATGGCGTCATCAACCAACAGGCCGATGGCGAGCACCATCCCGAACATCGTTAGCGTGTTTATCGAGAAGCCAAAGGCGGCAAGGACGGCAAAGGTCCCCAGCAATACCACCGGTACGGCAATGGTCGGAATCAACGTCGCGCGGAAGTTCTGCAGGAACAGATACATAACCAGGAACACGAGGATGATCGCTTCGACCAGGGTTTTAACCACTTCGTGAATAGAGATTTTCACGAACGGCGTCGTGTCGTACGGATAAACGATTTTCAGACCTGACGGGAAGAATGGCTCCATCTTCGCCAGTTCAGCACGGATTGCCGCAGCAGTTTCCAGCGCGTTCGCACCGGTTGCCAGCTTGATACCCAGACCAGAAGCCGGTTGTCCGTTAAATTCCGCGATGATGTCGTAGTTCTCACCACCCAGCTCAATCTTCGCCACATCACGCAGCAGCACGCGGGAACCATCCTGATTCACTTTCAGCAGAATTTTGCCGAACTCTTCAGTAGAGGTCAGACGCGTCTGAGCAATAATAGAGGCGTTAAGCTGCTGGCCTTTCACCGGCGGTGTACCGCCGAGCTGACCGGCTGCGACCTGGGCGTTCTGTGCTTTGATAGCGGTAATGACATCAACCGGCGTTAGCTGGTATTTGTTCAACTCATTCGGGTTCATCCAGATACGCATCGCGTACTGTGAACCGAACAGCTGAACGTCACCAACGCCCGACGTACGGCTAATGGCATCTTTCATATTTGCCGCTACGTAGTCGGAGATATCTTCCTGCGTCATGGTGCCGTCAGTGTTGATAACACCGACAACCATCAGGAAGCTGCTGGAAGATTTCTCAACGCTCACCCCTTGCTGCTGTACTTCTTGCGGCAGCAACGGCATCGCCAGTTGCAGTTTGTTCTGCACCTGAACCTGCGCGATATCCGCATCAGTACCAGACTCAAAGGTCAGGGTGATCTGCACAGTACCCGTGGAGTCACTGTTAGAGGACATATACATCAGGTTATCGATACCGTTCATATTCTGTTCGATAACCTGTGTCACCGTGTCCTGCACTGTTTTCGCATCAGCGCCGGGGTAGGAAGCGGAGATCGTGACCGCCGGTGGTGCAATCGTAGGATATTGCGCCACCGGCAGTTTGAGGATCGCCAGCCCCCCTGCCAACATGATAATGATGGCGATCACCCACGCAAAAATCGGGCGATCGATAAAGAAATTAGGCATGTCTTAACGGCTCCTGTTTAAGTTAAGACTTGGACTGTTCAGGCTGAGCACCGCTTGCGGCTTGCTGGTTATTATCAGCGGTAACTTCTTGTGCTTTTACCTGGACACCAGGACGCACTTTCTGCAGCCCACTTATTACTACGCGGTCGCCTGCTTTCAGACCTTCTGTCACCAGCCACTTATCGCCAATAGCCTGGCTTGCGACGATTGGGCGGGTTTCCACTTTGTCATCCGCGCCAACCACCAGAACGGTAGCCTCACCGCGTGGTGTACGAGTTACACCCTGTTGCGGAACTAAAATGGCGTTAGGATTAAGCCCTTCTTCCAGACGAGCGCGCACGAACATACCCGGCAGCAGAGTGTGATCCGGGTTCGGGAAGATAGCGCGTAAAGTGATAGACCCAGTGGTCTGATCGACAGTCACGTCAGAGAACTCCAGCGTACCGTCCTGCGGGAACTTAATGCCGTCGCTGGTGATCAGCGAGACTTTGGCCTTGCCGTTCTCTTGCTTCAGCGTACCGTTTGCCAGTTCCTGTTTCAGACGCAGGAAGTCGTTGCTGGACTGGGTAACATCCACATAGATAGGATCAAGTTGCTGCACGGTTGCCAGCGCAGTCGCCTGACCGTTTTGCACCAGGGCACCTTCCGTCACGTTTGATTTACCAATACGGCCAGTAATCGGAGAGGTGACTTTGGTGTAAGCCAGATTGATCCGCGCGGTTTCAACAGCCGCTTTTGCCGCAGTGACAGCCGCATTTGCCTGTTGCGCATCAGCCAGCGCCTGATCGTACTCTTGCTTACTGATGTACTGAGTACCCAGCAGTTTCTGGTAACGATTAACAGTCAGTTGCGCGATATTGGCTGCCGCCTGCGCTTTCGCCAGATCGCCTTTTGCACTGTCGTACGCCGCCTGGTAGGTAGCAGGATCAATCTGATAAAGAGAGACACCTGCTTCGATGTCGCTACCCTCTTTGAAATTACGCTTCAGGATAATCCCGCTAACTTGAGGACGAACTTCTGCGATCCGGAAAGCACTGGTGCGGCCCGGAAGCTCGGTTGTGATCTGCAGAGGTTCAGTTTTGACTGTTACTACCCCAACGGCGGGCATCTGCTGGCCACCTTGTTGGGCCTGTTTGTCGTCACATCCTGTAAGCGCTAAGCTGCCTGAGAGCATCAGAACGATCGCCAGAGGCGTAAACCCTCTGTTTTTGTTCATATGTAAACCTCGAGTGTCCGATTTCAAATTGGTCAATGGTCAAAAGTCGATAAACCCATTGCTGCGTTTATATTATCGTCGTGCTATGGTACATACATTCATAAATGTATGTAAATCTAACGCCTGTAAATTCACTAACATATGGCACGAAAAACCAAACAAGAAGCGCAAGAAACGCGTCAACACATCCTCGATGTGGCGCTACGTCTTTTCTCACAGCAGGGGGTATCATCCACCTCACTGGGAGAGATTGCAAAAGCGGCAGGCGTTACGCGCGGTGCAATCTACTGGCATTTTAAAGACAAGTCGGATTTGTTCAGTGAGATCTGGGAGCTGTCAGAGTCCAATATTGGTGAACTAGAGCTTGAGTATCAGGCAAAATTCCCTGACGATCCACTCTCAGTTTTAAGAGAAATACTAATTCATGTGCTTGAATCGACGGTGACGGAAGAACGGCGTCGATTATTGATGGAGATTATTTTCCACAAATGCGAGTTTGTCGGAGAAATGGCGGTTGTCCAACAGGCACAACGAAATCTCTGTCTGGAAAGTTATGAACGTATAGAGCAAACGTTAAGACATTGTATTGAAAAAAAATTATTACCAACCAATTTAATGACGCGCCGTGCGGCGATAATTATGCGCGGTTATATTTCCGGCCTGATGGAAAACTGGCTGTTTGCACCGCAATCTTTTGATCTCAAAAAAGAAGCCCGCGATTACGTAGCCATCTTGTTGGAAATGTATCTTCTTTGCCCGACTCTTCGTACTCCCGCCGCCAACGAAAAATCCTGAATCAGACTCCAGGATTTATCCTGGACATTTTCGCTGTTGCTATTCTGGCTCTCTACACCGTGATATTCTAGCCACCCGACTCGTTCAGGTCGTTCTTCAGGTTCAGAAACCTTCATTCATCATGACTATGTTCCAGTATTACAAACGATCACGGCATTTTGTTTTTTCAGCATTTATTGCTTTTGTTCTTGTCTTGTTATGCCAGAACACGGCGTTTGCGCGGGCGTCATCGAATGGTGATCTACCGACGAAAGCAGACCTGCAGGCACAACTTGACTCACTGAATAAACAAAAAGATCTTTCTGCCCAGGACAAGCTGGTGCAGCAAGATATTACTGACACGTTAGCCACCCTCGAGAAAATCGATCGCATAAAAGACGAAACGGTGCAATTACGGCAAAAAGTTGCCGAAGCGCCAGAGAAAATGCGTCAAGCGACCGCAGCGTTAACTGCGCTCAACGATGTGGATAACGACGAAGAAACCCGCAAAATTCTGAGTACGCTATCGTTGCGCCAGTTGGAGTTACGTGTCTCCCAGGCGCTGGACGATTTGCAGAATGCACAAAATGATCTGGCTTCTTATAACAGCCAGTTAGTTTCGTTACAGACGCAGCCTGAACGCGTGCAAAATGCGATGTATACCGCCTCGCAGCAATTGCAACAAATTCGCAGCCGCCTGGATGGAACCGAGGTCGGCGAAGCCGCCTTACGTCCCAGCCAGAAAGTGTTAATGCAGGCACAGCAGGCTTTGCTGAATGCCGAGATTGACCAACAGCGTAAAAGCCTGGAAGGGAACACTGTCTTACAGGACACCCTGCAAAAGCAGCGTGATTACGTGACGGCGAACAGTACGCGACTTGAACATCAGCTACAACTGTTGCAGGAGGCGGTGAACAGCAAGCGCCTGACATTAACCGAAAAAACGGCGCAGGAAGCCGTTACCCCGGATGAAGCTGCGCGTATTCAGGCTAATCCGCTGGTGAAGCAGGAGCTGGAAATAAACCAGCAATTAAGCCAGCGTCTGATTACCGCTACCGAAAACGGTAATGTCCTGATGCAGCAAAACATCAAAGTCAAAAACTGGCTGGAGCGGGCGCTGCAATCGGAACGTAACATCAAAGAGCAGATTTCTGTCCTGAAGGGCAGTCTGCTGCTTTCACGCATTCTTTATCAGCAACAACAAACGCTGCCCTCGGCGGATGAACTGGAAAATATGACCAACCGCATCGCGGACTTGCGTCTCGAACAGTTTGAAGTCAACCAGCAACGTGACGCGCTGTTCCAGAGCGATGCGTTCGTCAGCAAGCTGGAAGAAGGTCACGCCAACGAAGTCAACAGCGAAGTTCACGATGCGTTATTGCAAGTGGTTGATATGCGTCGCGAACTGTTGGATCAGCTTAACAAACAGTTGGGTAACCAGCTGATGATGGCCATTAACCTGCAAATCAACCAGCAGCAGTTAATGAGCGTATCGAAAAACCTGAAATCCATCCTGACTCAGCAAATTTTTTGGGTGAACAGTAACCGTCCGATGGACTGGGACTGGATCAAAGCGTTCCCGCAAACCCTGAAAGATGAGTTTAAATCGATGAAAATTACGGTGAACTGGAAAAAAGCCTGGCCCGCCGTATTTATCGCTTTCCTTGCCGGTTTGCCGCTGCTGTTGATTGCAGGGCTGATTCACTGGCGTTTAGGCTGGCTGAAAGCATATCAACAAAAACTGGCTTCGGCGGTAGGTTCCCTGCGTAACGATAGCCAGCTCAATACGCCAAAAGCGATTCTTATTGATCTGATCCGCGCACTGCCGGTGTGCCTGATTATTCTCGCTGTCGGTCTGATTCTACTGACGATGCAACTCAACATCAGTGAATTATTGTGGTCGTTCAGCAAAAAACTGGCGATTTTCTGGCTGGTGTTTGGCCTGTGCTGGAAAGTGCTGGAGAAAAACGGTGTTGCCGTGCGTCACTTTGGTATGCCGGAACAGCAGACCAGCCACTGGCGTCGGCAAATTGTCCGCATCAGCCTCGCGTTGCTGCCGATCCATTTCTGGTCTGTGGTGGCAGAACTTTCCCCGCTGCATCTGATGGATGATGTGCTGGGGCAGGCGATGATTTTCTTCAACCTGCTGCTGATTGCCTTCCTGGTGTGGCCGATGTGCCGCGAAAGCTGGCGTGATAAAGAGTCGCACACCATGCGACTGGTCACCATTACCGTGCTGTCGATTATCCCGATTGCGCTGATGGTGCTGACCGCTACAGGTTACTTCTACACCACGCTGCGCCTCTCCGGGCGTTGGATTGAAACCGTTTATCTGGTGATCATCTGGAACCTGCTCTACCAGACAGTATTGCGCGGTTTAAGCGTAGCGGCGCGGCGTATCGCCTGGCGTCGTGCGCTGGCGCGTCGGCAGAATCTGGTGAAAGAGGGCGCAGAAGGTGCCGAACCGCCGGAAGAACCCACCATCGCGCTGGAGCAGGTTAACCAACAGACGCTGCGTATTACCATGTTGCTGATGTTTGCGCTGTTCGGTGTCATGTTCTGGGCAATTTGGTCCGATTTGATCACCGTGTTCAGCTATCTCGACAGCATCACGCTCTGGCATTACAACGGCACTGAAGCTGGCGCTGCGGTGGTGAAAAACGTCACCATGGGCAGTCTGTTGTTTGCGATTATCGTCTCAATGGTGGCCTGGGCGTTGATTCGCAACCTGCCTGGTTTGCTGGAAGTGCTGGTGCTGTCGCGCCTGAACATGCGCCAGGGAGCATCGTATGCCATCACCACTATCCTTAACTACATCATCATTGCCGTTGGTGCGATGACGGTGTTCGGATCGCTGGGCGTCTCGTGGGATAAACTCCAGTGGCTGGCAGCAGCATTATCCGTAGGTCTTGGTTTTGGCTTACAGGAGATCTTCGGTAACTTTGTCTCCGGTTTGATCATCTTGTTCGAACGTCCGGTGCGCATTGGCGATACGGTAACCATTGGTACCTACTCTGGGACGGTCAGTAAGATCCGTATTCGTGCGACAACGATTACCGATTTCGATCGCAAAGAAGTGATCATCCCGAACAAAGCGTTTGTTACCGAGCGTCTGATTAACTGGTCGTTGACTGATACCACCACGCGTCTGGTGATCCGTCTGGGCGTGGCCTATGGCTCCGATCTGGAAAAAGTCCGCAGAGTCCTGCTCCAGGCAGCGACAGAGCATCCAAGGGTGATGCACGAGCCAATGCCAGAAGTCTTCTTTACTGCATTTGGCGCCAGCACGCTGGATCACGAACTGCGCTTGTATGTTCGTGAACTGCGCGACCGTAGCCGCACCGTCGATGAACTGAACCGTACTATCGATCAGTTATGCCGTGAAAACGACATCAACATTGCCTTTAACCAGCTTGAAGTGCATTTGCATAACGAGAAGGGCGATGAAGTGACGGAAGTGAAACGTGACTACAAAGGTGACGATCCGACGCCTGCGGTAGGATAATAACGAAAGGGGCGGCATTTAGTTGCCCCCGAGATTGCTGACAAAGTGCGCGTTGTTCATGCCGGATGCGGCGTGACCGCCTTATCCGGCCTACGAAACCGCGAAAATTCAATATATTGCAGGAGCGGTGTAGGCCTGATAAGCGTAGCGCATCAGGCAGTTTTGCGTTTGCCCGCAATCTTAGGGGACATTTAGCGGCCCCTTTTATTTATCACTTTTCGCCTCATCATCCCGCGTTAATTTCTTTTCATAATCACGCTTTACAATATCCAGCGCGCGCAGCACGGTGCTGGCAGGGATTTGATTTTCTTCCAGTAGCACAATTAAATCGACGGCCAGTTTGACATCGTCAGGGGCATTTTCCAGTGACATACTTTCTCCATTGTTAGCGGGTTAAACGCGCTAACCTGTTTTCGATTTTTTCCAACGCATGACGGCAACGCGCCAGGCGCGCTTCATAGGCTTCCACTTCACGATGTAGCGTTTGCTGTTCCACGAGATCGGTCGCCCGCACCAGACGGGCTTTACGTTCGGCAACCATTTCACGTAGCCGTCGTTCAAACTCCTGATGCTGAATACGTTTACGCTGCCAGCGGGCAATTTTTGGTGGTGCGCTATCCCACTCGCGTAGCGACCAGGCTGCGGCTTCACGCGCGATGGCTTCCAGTTGTGCCGCCAGATGTTCTGCCAGCCAGGCGACTTGCGGCAGTTGCTGTTGCTCAACCGCATGGCGAAGCGCTGACAAATTATCTCCCGCTTCTTCCAGGTACGCCTGTAACGTTGTCGCACGGGTCTGAAAAAGGTGCCTGTCGAAACGGGCGCTTAACGTGGCGAACTGCGCCACCGGGGCACAACGCTGGCGCAGCGTGGCGAGCTGACCTTCCAGTTTTTCCAGCAGCAGGGCAGTTTTCACGATAAGACCTCAATGAAAATGATAATTGTTATGCTAAAGTAGCCACTCTGTATGCTGACTACACATAATATGCAACGAATCATTTTAATCATCATTGGCTGGCTGGCGGTAGTGTTGGGTACGCTGGGCGTGGTATTACCGGTATTGCCGACGACGCCATTTATCCTACTGGCCGCCTGGTGCTTTGCCCGTTCATCGCCGCGCTTCCACGCCTGGTTGCTGTACCGCTCATGGTTTGGCAGCTATTTACGCTTCTGGCAGAAATATCATGCAATGCCACGCGGCGCAAAGCCTCGGGCGATATGCATTATTTTACTGACTTTTGCTATTTCACTTTGGTTCGTCCATATGACGTGGGTGCGGATTCTGTTATTGGTGATCCTCGGCTGTTTGCTGATTTTTATGTGGCGAATCCCGGTGATTGATGAAAAGCAATAAAAACGGCAAAGCACAACAATCGCTGTTGCAATTATCGCCCACAGCCAGTACATTCTGGCGTTTTCGAGCACAGGCGCAGGCGGTCAAAGGTTAAACAACTGTTACTTTTGACTCGTTTAAAACGCGCCGTGAGTACCACCGTAACAAGCAGGCATACACTTATGACCGCGACTGCACAGCAGCTTGAGTATCTCAAAAATAGCATCAAAAGCATTCAGGACTACCCGAAACCCGGCATTCTTTTCCGTGATGTCACCAGCTTACTGGAAGACCCGAAAGCTTACGCTCTCAGCATCGATTTACTGGTTGAGCGTTACAAAAATGCGGGCATTACCAAAGTTGTCGGCACTGAAGCTCGTGGCTTCTTGTTCGGCGCTCCGGTAGCATTGGGTCTGGGCGTTGGTTTTGTGCCGGTACGTAAACCAGGCAAACTGCCGCGCGAAACTATCAACGAATCTTATGAACTGGAATACGGCACCGATAAGCTGGAAATCCACGTTGATGCCATTAAACCTGGCGACAAAGTGCTGGTGGTTGATGATTTGCTGGCAACAGGCGGCACCATTGAAGCGACGGTTAAACTGATCCGCCGTTTAGGTGGTGAAGTTACTGACGCTGCGTTCATCATTAATCTGTTCGATCTTGGCGGAGAACAGCGCCTCGAAAAGCAGGGCATTACCTGTTATAGCCTTGTCCCGTTCCCGGGCCATTAATTTTCGCCAGCCCACGTCATGGGCAGCACAAGTTGTACATTCAGCCTCGCCGTTCTGACGGGGCTGTGTTAGCATTACCCCTTCGTGAATCCACCTTCCAGCGTTTCAGAGCCTGCCAATGAGTTATCAGGTCTTAGCCCGAAAATGGCGCCCACAAACCTTTGCTGACGTCGTCGGCCAGGAACATGTGCTGACCGCACTGGCGAACGGCTTGTCGTTAGGGCGTATTCATCATGCTTATCTTTTTTCCGGCACCCGTGGCGTCGGAAAAACCTCTATCGCCCGACTGCTGGCGAAGGGGCTAAACTGCGAAACCGGCATTACCGCGACGCCGTGCGGCGTATGCGATAACTGCCGTGAAATCGAGCAGGGGCGCTTTGTCGATTTGATTGAAATCGACGCCGCCTCGCGCACTAAAGTTGAAGATACCCGCGACCTGCTGGATAACGTTCAGTACGCTCCGGCGCGTGGTCGTTTTAAAGTCTATCTGATCGACGAAGTGCATATGCTGTCGCGTCACAGCTTTAACGCACTGTTAAAAACCCTTGAAGAGCCGCCAGAGCACGTCAAGTTCCTGCTGGCGACGACCGATCCGCAGAAATTGCCAGTGACGATTTTGTCACGCTGTCTGCAATTCCATCTTAAGGCGCTGGATGTCGAGCAAATTCGCCACCAGCTTGAGCACATCCTCAACGAAGAACATATCGCTCACGAGCCACGCGCACTGCAACTGCTGGCGCGCGCAGCCGAAGGCAGTTTGCGAGATGCCTTAAGTCTGACCGACCAGGCGATTGCCAGCGGCGACGGCCAGGTTTCGACCCAGTCAGTAAGCGCGATGCTGGGTACGCTTGACGACGATCAGGCGCTGTCGCTGGTTGAAGCGATGGTCGAGGCCAACGGCGAGCGCGTAATGGCGCTGATTAATGAAGCCGCTGCCCGTGGTATCGAGTGGGAAGCGTTGTTGGTGGAAATGCTCGGCCTGTTGCACCGCATTGCGATGGTACAACTTTCGCCTGCTGCACTTGGCAACGACATGGCCGCCATCGAGTTGCGGATGCGTGAACTTGCGCGCACCATACCGCCGACGGATATTCAGCTTTACTATCAGACGCTGTTGATTGGTCGCAAAGAATTACCGTATGCGCCGGACCGCCGCATGGGCGTTGAGATGACACTGCTGCGCGCGCTGGCGTTCCATCCGCGTATGCCGCTGCCTGAGCCAGAAGTGCCACGCCAGTCCTTTGCGCCCGTCGCGCCAACGGCAGTAATGACGCCAACCCAGGTGCCGCCGCAACCGCAACCAGCGCCGCAGCAGGCACCGACTGTACCGCTCTCAGAAACCACCAGCCAGGTGCTGGCGGCGCGTCAGCAACTGCAGCGCGCTCAGGGAGCAACCAAAGCAAAAAAGAGTGAACCGGCAGCCGCTACCCGCGCGCGGCCGGTGAATAACGCTGCGCTGGAAAGACTGGCTTCGGTCACCGATCGCGTTCAGTCGCGTCCTGTGCCATCGGCGCTGGAAAAAGCGCCAGCCAAAAAAGAAGCGTATCGCTGGAAGGCGACCACCCCAGTGATGCAGCAAAAAGAAGTGGTCGCCACGCCGAAGGCGCTAAAAAAAGCGCTGGAACATGAAAAAACGCCGGAACTGGCGGCGAAGCTGGCGGCAGAAGCCATTGAGCGCGACCCGTGGGCGGCACAGGTGAGCCAACTATCGCTACCCAAACTGGTCGAGCAGGTGGCGTTAAATGCCTGGAAAGAGGAGAGCGACAACGCTGTATGCCTGCATTTGCGCTCCTCTCAGCGGCATTTGAATAACCGCGGCGCACAGCAAAAACTGGCTGAAGCGTTGAGCACGTTAAAAGGTTCAACGGTTGAACTGACTATCGTTGAAGATGATAATCCCGCGGTGCGTACGCCGCTGGAGTGGCGTCAGGCGATATACGAAGAAAAACTTGCGCAGGCGCGCGAGTCCATTATTGCGGATAATAATATTCAGACCCTGCGTCGATTCTTTGATGCAGAGCTGGATGAAGAAAGTATCCGCCCCATTTGATCGTAAGCACTGCTTACGATCGTCATCCTTAACGTGATTGAGAGAGAAACCTATGTTTGGTAAAGGCGGTCTGGGCAACCTGATGAAGCAAGCCCAGCAGATGCAAGAAAAAATGCAGCAGATGCAGGAAGAAATCGCGAAGCTGGAAGTGACTGGCGAATCCGGCGCAGGTCTGGTGAAAGTGACCATCAATGGCGCTCACAACTGCCGTCGCGTAGAGATCGACCCGAGCCTGCTGGAAGACGACAAAGAGATGCTGGAAGATTTGGTCGCTGCGGCATTCAACGACGCAGCGCGTCGCATCGAAGAAACCCAGAAAGAAAAAATGGCCTCTGTTTCCTCCGGAATGCAGCTGCCGCCAGGCTTTAAGATGCCGTTCTGATGCAAACCAGCCCGCTGTTAACACAGCTTATGGAAGCACTGCGCTGTCTGCCGGGCGTTGGCCCGAAGTCGGCGCAGCGTATGGCGTTCACGCTGCTTCAGCGCGATCGTAGCGGCGGGATGCGTCTGGCGCAGGCGCTCACCCGGGCGATGTCGGAAATCGGCCACTGCGCCGATTGTCGGACCTTCACTGAACAGGAAGTCTGTAACATCTGTTCAAATCCGCGTCGTCAGGAAAACGGTCAAATCTGCGTGGTGGAGAGTCCGGCGGACATCTACGCCATTGAGCAGACGGGGCAGTTTTCCGGTCGTTATTTTGTGTTGATGGGGCATCTGTCACCGCTGGACGGTATTGGCCCGGATGATATCGGACTTGATCGACTGGAACAGCGTCTGGCGGCAGAAAAAATCACCGAAGTGATCCTCGCCACCAACCCGACGGTCGAAGGTGAAGCCACCGCTAACTACATTGCCGAGCTTTGCGCGCAATATGACGTGGAAGCCAGCCGAATCGCTCATGGCGTACCGGTTGGCGGCGAGCTGGAAATGGTCGATGGCACCACGCTGTCACACTCCCTTGCCGGGCGTCATAAGATTCGTTTTTAAGCAAACGAGAGCAGGATCACCTGCTCTCGCTTGAAATTATCCTTCCTTGTCCCCATTTACCCCTCATCCTGTTTTTAACCTTAAAATGGCATTATTGAGGTAGACCTACATGAAAGGACAAGAAACTCGTGGTTTTCAGTCAGAAGTGAAACAGCTTCTGCACCTGATGATCCATTCTCTGTATTCCAATAAAGAAATCTTCCTGCGTGAGCTTATCTCTAACGCCTCCGATGCGGCGGACAAGCTGCGTTTCCGCGCGCTCTCTAACCCGGATCTGTACGAAGGTGACGGCGAACTGCGCGTTCGTGTTTCTTTCGATAAAGACAAGCGCACGCTGACCATCTCCGATAACGGCGTGGGGATGACCCGCGACGAAGTGATTGACCATCTGGGGACTATCGCTAAATCCGGCACCAAATCATTCCTCGAATCCCTGGGCTCTGACCAGGCAAAAGACAGCCAGCTGATCGGTCAGTTCGGTGTTGGTTTCTACTCTGCGTTTATCGTGGCCGATAAAGTGACCGTGCGTACTCGTGCGGCGGGCGAAAAACCAGAAAACGGCGTGTTCTGGGAATCGGCTGGTGAAGGTGAATACACCGTTGCCGACATCACCAAAGAAGATCGTGGTACTGAAATCACCCTGCATCTGCGTGAAGGCGAAGACGAGTTCCTCGATGACTGGCGCGTGCGTTCCATCATCAGCAAATACTCCGACCATATCGCGCTGCCGGTAGAGATCGAAAAACGCGAAGAGAAAGACGGCGAAACCGTTATCTCCTGGGAGAAAATCAACAAAGCGCAGGCGCTGTGGACCCGTAACAAGTCGGAAATCACCGATGAAGAGTACAAAGAGTTTTACAAACACATCGCCCACGACTTTAACGATCCGCTGACCTGGAGCCACAACCGCGTTGAAGGTAAGCAGGAGTACACCAGCCTGCTGTACATCCCGTCGCAGGCACCGTGGGATATGTGGAACCGCGATCATAAACACGGCCTGAAACTGTACGTCCAGCGCGTGTTCATCATGGACGACGCAGAACAGTTCATGCCGAACTATCTGCGCTTCGTGCGTGGTCTGATTGACTCCAGCGATCTGCCGCTGAACGTTTCCCGTGAAATCCTCCAGGACAGCACCGTAACCCGCAATCTGCGCAATGCGCTGACCAAGCGTGTGCTGCAAATGCTGGAAAAACTGGCGAAAGACGACGCGGAAAAATACCAGACCTTCTGGCAACAGTTTGGCCTGGTACTGAAAGAAGGTCCGGCGGAAGATTTCGCTAACCAGGAAGCGATCGCCAAACTGCTGCGTTTTGCGTCTACCCATACCGATTCTTCTGCGCAGACCGTGTCTCTGGAAGACTACGTTTCCCGCATGAAAGAAGGGCAGGAGAAAATCTACTACATCACCGCAGACAGCTATGCGGCAGCGAAGAGCAGCCCGCACCTGGAACTGCTGCGTAAGAAAGGCATCGAAGTTCTGCTGCTTTCCGACCGCATCGATGAGTGGATGATGAACTATCTGACTGAGTTCGACGGTAAACCGTTCCAGTCAGTGTCTAAAGTTGACGAGTCGCTGGAAAAACTGGCTGATGAAGTCGATGAAAGTGCGAAGGAAGCGGAAAAAGCACTGACTCCATTCATCGACCGTGTGAAAGCCCTGCTCGGCGAGCGCGTGAAAGATGTCCGTTTGACTCACCGTCTGACCGATACGCCAGCGATTGTTTCTACCGACGCGGACGAAATGAGCACCCAGATGGCTAAACTGTTCGCCGCAGCGGGCCAGAAAGTGCCAGAAGTGAAATACATCTTCGAACTGAACCCGGATCACGTACTGGTGAAACGTGCTGCAGATACTGAAGATGAAGCCAAGTTCAGCGAGTGGGTAGAACTGCTGCTGGATCAGGCGCTGCTGGCAGAACGCGGTACGCTGGAAGATCCGAACCTGTTTATTCGTCGTATGAACCAGTTACTGGTTTCCTGATGTAATGCCGGATGAATTTTATCCGGCATACAGCTGAATGTGGTGCCGGATGACCTTCGTGTCATCCGGCATTTTTCTTTTCATCCTCTGCACTTTCCGCAAATTATCTCACCATTAACCGTTTCAGCCCCGGGCGCCTTTCTTGAGGCAATCGCCTGTTGGTGGTATCGTTTATCGCTTTTTCAAAAAATTCGACACAATTTAAGGGGATTTTCGCAATGCGTATCATTCTGCTTGGCGCTCCGGGCGCGGGGAAAGGGACTCAGGCTCAGTTCATCATGGAGAAATATGGTATTCCGCAAATCTCCACTGGCGATATGCTGCGTGCCGCAGTCAAATCTGGCTCCGAGCTGGGTAAACAAGCTAAAGACATCATGGACGCTGGCAAACTGGTCACCGATGAACTGGTGATCGCGCTGGTTAAAGAGCGCATTGCTCAGGAAGATTGCCGTAATGGTTTCCTGTTGGACGGCTTCCCGCGTACCATTCCGCAGGCAGACGCGATGAAAGAAGCGGGCATCAATGTTGATTACGTTCTGGAATTCGACGTGCCGGACGAACTGATTGTTGATCGTATCGTGGGCCGCCGCGTTCACGCGCCGTCTGGTCGTGTATATCACGTTAAATTCAATCCGCCGAAAGTAGAAGGCAAAGACGACGTGACCGGTGAAGAGCTGACTACTCGTAAAGACGATCAGGAAGAAACCGTACGTAAACGTCTGGTTGAATACCATCAGATGACTGCACCGCTGATTGGCTACTACTCCAAAGAAGCAGAAGCGGGTAACACCAAATACGCGAAAGTTGACGGCACCAAACCGGTTGCTGAAGTTCGCGCGGCTCTGGAAAAAATCCTCGGCTAATCAAGCCGCAGCAGATCTGCTCTCGGGCAGGTCTGCGTATCCTCCTCAGGCCAGGCCTCTCACAGCAATTAGTTCTTCTTCCTCACTTTTCCGCTACAATTATCAACAAGTTGAATCGATAAGAGGCGGTAATGCGTCAGACTAAAACCGGTATCCTGCTGGCAAACCTGGGGACGCCCGATGCCCCCACTCCTGAAGCGGTAAAACGCTATCTGAAACAATTTTTAAGCGATAGACGCGTGGTTGATACCTCACGGCTGTTGTGGTGGCCGTTGCTGCGTGGTGTGATTTTGCCGCTGCGCTCACCGCGCGTGGCGAAGCTGTACGCCTCGGTCTGGATGGAAGACGGCTCGCCGCTGATGGTTTACAGCCGCCAGCAACAGCAGGCGCTGGCACAACGTTTACCGGATACGCCAGTGGCGCTGGGCATGAGCTACGGCTCGCCATCACTGGAAAGTGCCGTCGATGAACTACTGGCAGAACATGTTGATCATATTGTGGTGCTGCCGCTCTATCCGCAATACTCCTGCTCTACGGTTGGCGCTGTGTGGGATGAACTTGCACGCATTCTCGCGCGCAAGCGTAGCATTCCGGGGATTTCGTTTATTCGTGATTACGCCGATAACCACGATTACATTAATGCGCTGGCGAACAGCGTGCGGGCCTCTTTCGAAAAACATGGCGAGCCGGATCTGCTGCTGCTCTCTTATCATGGCATTCCTCAGCGTTACGCGGATGAAGGTGATGATTACCCGCAGCGTTGCCGCACAACGACTCGCGAACTGGCTTCCGCACTGGGGATGGCACCGGAAAAAGTGATGATGACCTTTCAGTCGCGCTTTGGTCGGGAACCCTGGCTGATGCCTTATACCGATGAAACGTTGAAAATGCTCGGAGAAAAAGGTGTCGGTCATATTCAGGTGGTGTGTCCGGGCTTTGCGGCGGATTGTCTGGAGACGCTGGAAGAGATTGCCGAGCAAAACCGTGAAGTCTTCCTCGGCGCTGGCGGGAAAAAATACGAATATATTCCGGCGCTTAATGCTACACCGGAACATATCGAAATGATGGCTAATCTTGTTGCAGCCTATCGCTAAAGAATCGAGCACCGTCGCGTAGAGCATCGTCGGCGGTTTTCATCATCCGTGAATAATGCAAAAAGGCGTGCAGCGTACCGGAGTAGAGTTTGAACTCACAAGGTTGCTGATGCGCCGCTAACGTCTGGTAAAGCAGGCGACTGTCATCCAGCAGCGGATCGAACTCCGCTCCGGCGATATAACAGGGCGGCACATTTCGAGTGAGATCATTATTAAACAGGCAGTAATACGGCGACTCGCGATCCGCTTCGCTGCCTAAATATGCCTCTTCATACATCTGCAAATCCTGTTGCGTTAAGCCATCCCAGGCACCGCCCAGCAGGCGACGAGTCACGGAATCCCGTAACCCATAAAGTCCATACCACAGCAAAACGCCCACAACCTTACCGCAATCGATCTGTTTATCCCGCAGCCACAAGGCGCTGGCGAGCGCCAGCATTGCGCCAGCGGAATCACCGGCAAAGCCAATATGTGACATATTAATTTGATAATCGCCCGCCTGCTGGTGGAAGTGACAACAGGCGGCCACGATTTCCTCTATCGCCTGCGGAAAACGCGCTTCTGGCGAAAGGGTGTAATCAATGCCAATCACCGTACACTGAGTGTAGATTGCCAGCAGGCGCATGATGCGATCGTGAGTATCGAGATTGCCGAGAATAAAACCTCCGCCGTGAAGATAAAATAGCGTCGCTGGGCTATCTGAATTTGGACAAAATAAACGGGCCTCCACTTGTCCATATTTTGTCGGAACTGCGTAATCCTTGGTTTCCATTTCTGGAGCGCCCGCATTCCAGAATCGCCGCTCGAGCGTGTAATGCTGACGCTGCTCGGCAAGTGTTCCTTCTGCGGGCCAGGGCGGTAAATCAGGCTGAAGCGTATTAACAACGGCCCTCATTTCGGCAGAAATCAGTTCCAGTGCGGGTAATTTGTTTTCCATCTTCATAGAAAAACTCCTTTCAAATTACGCCATTGTAAGGAAGCTCTGCCATGATAATGCGATCTCGTCTGCTGATATTGAAACTGGCTGCATCTCGCGCGTTCCCGTGAGATTGTGTTAACATTCGCCGCTCAGTTAACCACCCGTAAAAACAACCATGAAATTTCCCGGTAAACGTAAATCCAAACATTACTTCCCTGTAAACGCACGCGATCCGCTGTTGCAGCAAATCCAGCCAGAAAACGAAACCAGCGCTGCCTGGGTGGTGGGTATCGACCAGACGTTGGTAGATATTGAAGCAAAAGTGGATGATGAATTTATTGAGCGTTATGGATTAAGCGCCGGGCATTCACTGGTGATTGAAGATGATGTTGCCGAAGCACTCTATCAGGAACTTAAAGAGAAAAACCTGATTACCCATCAGTTTGCGGGTGGCACTATTGGTAACACCATGCATAACTACTCGGTACTGGCGGATGACCGCTCGGTACTACTGGGCGTGATGTGCAGCAATATTGAAATTGGCAGCTACGCCTATCGTTATTTGTGTAATACCTCCAGCCGTACCGATCTTAACTATCTGCAAGGCGTAGACGGCCCGATTGGACGCTGCTTTACGCTGATTGGCGAGTCTGGCGAACGCACTTTTGCCATTAGCCCTGGCCACATGAACCAGCTACGGGCAGAAAGCATTCCGGAAGATGTGATTGCCGGAGCGTCGGCGCTGGTACTCACCTCATATCTGGTGCGCTGCAAGCCGGGCGAACCGATGCCGGAAGCGACCATGAAAGCCATTGAGTACGCGAAGAAATATAACGTGCCGGTGGTGCTGACGCTGGGGACTAAATTTGTCATCGCCGAGAATCCGCAGTGGTGGCAGCAATTCCTCAAAGAACACGTTTCCATCCTTGCGATGAACGAAGAAGAAGCCGAAGCGTTGACCGGAGAGAGCGATCCGCTGCTGGCGTCTGACAAGGCGCTGGACTGGGTGGATCTGGTGCTGTGTACCGCCGGGCCAATCGGTTTGTATATGGCGGGCTTTACTGAAGACGAAGCGAAACGCAAAACCCAGCATCCGCTGCTGCCGGGCGCTATCGCGGAATTTAACCAGTATGAGTTTAGCCGTGCTATGCGCCACAAGGATTGCCAGAATCCGCTGCGCGTCTATTCGCACATTGCGCCGTATATGGGCGGACCAGAAAAAATCATGAACACCAACGGTGCCGGAGATGGGGCGCTGGCGGCGCTGTTGCATGACATTACCGCTAACAGTTATCACCGTAGCAACGTACCAAATTCCAGCAAACATAAATTCACCTGGCTGACGTATTCGTCATTAGCGCAGGTGTGTAAATACGCCAACCGTGTGAGCTATCAGGTGCTTAACCAGCATTCTCCACGCTTAACGCGCGGGCTGCCGGAGCGTGAAGACAGCCTGGAAGAATCTTACTGGGATCGTTAAGTTATCGTCGGTTCGTAGGCCAGATAAGGCGTTCACGCCGCATCTGGCATTTTGCGCTCGATGCCTGATGCGACGCTGGCCGCGTCTTATCAGGCCTACATATCCGCGCCTATTATCCGGCAACCACCGTTTACCCCGTCACCACTTCACCTGCCGGTGGCGTTTCCAGCAGTTCCAGCATGGTGCGGGCAATTTCACGCTCGCCCATCACCACCTGATTTGCGCCACGTTCGGTGATATATGCCACCTCGTCGTCATAATGGGCGCGGGCGATAATCTCAATATCCGGGTTTTTCGCGCGAGCAGACGCCACAATCTCGCCGGCTTCGTAACCGTTGGGAATCGTCAGGATCAGCCATTTTGCACATTCCAGATGCGCCAGTTGCATAATCTCTTCGTTAGCCGCGTTGCCTAATACCGCCCGGACTCCGCGCTCACGCAGTTCGTCGACGCGAGTACGTGACGTCTCAATCACCACTAAAGGAATATCAGACGCGAGCAATTTCTCCCCCAGCAGGCTGCCCACACGACCATAACCTACCAGCAGCGCATGGTTGCAGATATCAACCGGAATCTGCTTCTCTTCTTCGATAGCTTCCTCCAGCGTCTGCTCTTCCAGCGTTTCGGTTTTCGCCAGGTATTTCTCCAGCAGCGCGAACAGCACCGGGTTGAGCATAATCGACAAAATCGCCCCCGCCAGCACCAGGTTTTGCCCGGCCTGCGGCAGCAGATTCAGCGCCATCCCCAGACCCGCCAGAATAAAGGCGAACTCACCAATTTGCGCCAGGCTGGCGGCGATGGTCAATGCCGTACGCTGGGAGTGACCAAACAACCGGACGAGGAAAAGCGCCGCAACCGATTTACCAAACAGAATAATCGCCAGCGTAGCCAGCACCGCCAACGGCTGCTGAATCAGGATTAACGGATCAAACAACATCCCGACAGAGACGAAGAACAACACTGCAAACGCATCACGTAATGGCAGTGTATCGTGGGCGGCACGGTGGCTAAGTTCGGACTCATTCAGCACCATCCCGGCAAAGAACGCGCCGAGTGCAAAGGAGACGTCAAACAGCTCCACCGCGCCAAAAGCAATCCCTAACGCCAGCGCCAGCACCGACAGGGTAAACAGCTCGCGCGAACCCGTTGCCGCGCTACGTGCCATAATCCACGGCACCAGACGGCGACCTACCAACATCATAATGGCAATAAACGCGACGACTTTGCCGATGGTGATACTCATATCCAGCGCCAGCGTCGCAAAGCCCACATCGCCCTGTTCCAGCATTCCGGCTACCGCTGGCAGCAACACCAGCGTCAGGACCATCACCAGGTCTTCCACAATCAGCCAGCCAATGGCGATTTGCCCTCGCTGGCTGTCTATCAACTGCCGTTCTTCAAGTGCGCGCAGCAGCACCACGGTACTGGCGGTGGAAAGACACAAACCGAACACGATGCCGGTCATTAACGACCAGCCGATCACGGCAGAAAGAGCCATACCCAGCAGTGTCGCCACGGCTATCTGGGCGACCGCGCCGGGAATGGCGATGGACTTTACCGCCATCAAATCCTTGAGCGAAAAATGCAAACCGACGCCGAACATCAGCAAAATAACGCCCAGTTCCGCCAGTTCAGGCGCAAGTTTTGTATCGGCAACAAAACCTGGGGTAAAGGGGCCTGCCAGCACACCCGCTAACAGATATCCCACCAGAGGAGAAATACGCAGTTTATTGGCCAGCATGCCGAGGATAAAGGCAAGCACAAGGCCGCCAACAATTGTGGTGATAAGCGGGGTGGCGTGATGCATTCCGTCTCCTTTTCCTGGTGGTGGTTGTCCATATTTTGGCCGGGAAAACCAAAATTACAGGTAATAGTTTATGACAATTTCATAGATGATGTTTATGAATAATTATTGAATTTTGCAGAAAAATGGAATCAGCCGCAAAAAAGGCACGGATCGGAAAAGTGATGAGGTGTATGAAGAGGAAAGGCTTATGGTTACTGCAAAATGAAGCAGCCAAAGTTTACCTTTGGCTGCCGGGAATTCAGGATTTATGCCGATTATCAGGTAAGAATATGGTCAACATGCCAAGAAGCGGCAGGAAAGCACAGATTTTATAAACTAACTCGATACTGGTATGGTCGGCGATAAGCCCCAGAACTGCGGCTCCAAGGCCACCCATGCCAAAAGCAAAACCGAAAAAGAGCCCGGAAACCATGCCGATACGCCCCGGCAACAGCTCTTGCGCATAAACCAGAATGGCAGAAAACGCCGAGGCGAGGATAAATCCAATAATCACCGTCAAAACCCCCGTCCAGTGCAGGCTTGCGTACGGTAAAATAAGCGTAAAAGGCGCAACGCCGAGGATAGAGCCCCAAATTACATATTTTCGACCAATCTTATCGCCAACAGGCCCGCCAATCACCGTCCCCGCCGCAACGGCAAACAGGAAGGCAAACAGATGAAGTTGGGCATTCTGGATGGATAATCCGAATTTTTCCATCAGATAAAAGGTGTAATAGCTGCTGATGCTCGCCATATAGAAATATTTCGAGAAAATCAGCACTAACAGTACGCAAACAGCCAGCACGACCTTATTTCGTGGCAGCGGATTGATTATTGGCGCTTTCGGCTTGCCTTTACTCATTCGGTGCTGCGCAGAGTACCAGCGGCTGATTTGCGCCAACACCACGATTGCCAGCAGTGCCGCCAGTACAAACCATGCAACGTTGCCTTTGCCATAGGGGGCGATGAGCACCGCCGCCAGCAAAGGTCCCAACGAACTGCCAAAGTTACCGCCGACCTGGAAGATGGATTGCGCCAGACCATGACGTCCGCCTGACGCCATACGTGCCACGCGGGAAGATTCCGGATGAAAGACCGACGAACCGGTACCGACCAGCGCCGCCGCCAGCAACACCGAGCCAAAACTGCCCGCCAGCGCCAGCAATACCAGGCCGCTTAAGGTAAAGCACATGCCAATTGGCAACGACCACGGCATTGGGTATTTATCTGTCCAGTAGCCGACGACCGGTTGCAGCAGCGAAGAGGCGAGCTGGAAGGTGAGGGTTATCAGCCCAATCTGCATAAACGTCAGGGAAAACTCTGACTGTAATAGCGGATAAATCGCCAGAATCAGCGATTGGATCATGTCGTTCAGCAGATGCGAAAGGCTGATAGCGCCTAAAATGCCAAACGATGTGCGAGCCTTAGTGGTCGATGCAGCCGCGCCCGCCACAGGCTGGGTTTGTTCACTCATTGCCATAGGAAAGTCACTTTTTTAGGGTTGCGATGTAAAGAATGATCTTATTTGTGATTATTACCCGACTAACATACCTGTATGCGCTGATTGAAGGAAGTCTCAATGTGGAAAACAGAATTTCCAATCTGGATGTAGATTTATCGTAACCGAACGCAGACTTGTCTATGATGTCGCGTCATACTAATTTTCAACACGTTATTATCTGGTCAGGGAGAGAAGTATGAAATTATTGCAGCGAGGTGTGGCATTAGCACTGTTAACCACATTGTCACTGGCGAGTGAAACTGCGTTGGCCTATGAGCAGGATAAAACCTATAAAATTACGGTTCTGCATACCAACGACCATCACGGTCATTTCTGGCGCAATGAATATGGCGAATACGGTCTGGCGGCACAAAAAACGCTGGTGGACGGTATTCGTAAAGAGGTCGCCGCTGAAGGCGGGAGCGTGCTGCTACTTTCTGGTGGCGACATTAATACCGGTGTGCCGGAGTCTGACTTACAGGACGCAGAGCCAGATTTTCGCGGCATGAATCTGGTGGGCTATGATGCAATGGCGATTGGCAATCATGAATTTGATAACCCGCTCACCGTATTACGCCAGCAGGAAAAGTGGGCAAAGTTCCCGTTGCTCTCTGCCAATATCTATCAAAAAAGTACCGGCGAGCGCCTGTTTAAACCCTGGGCGCTGTTTAAGCGCCAGGATCTGAAAATCGCCGTTATCGGTTTAACAACTGATGAAACAGCGAAGTTAGGTAACCCAGAAAACTTCACCGACATTGAATTCCGTAAACCTGCCGACGAAGCCAAACTGGTGATCCAGGAGCTGCAACAGACAGAAAAGCCGGACATTATTATCGCGGCGACCCATATGGGGCATTACGACAACGGTGAGCACGGTTCTAACGCGCCGGGGGATGTAGAGATGGCGCGCAGTTTGCCGGCCGGATCGCTGGCGATGATTGTCGGCGGACATTCGCAAGATCCCGTTTGTATGGCTGCGGAAAATAAAAAGCAGGTAGATTACGTTCCTGGTACGCCATGCAAACCGGATCAACAAAACGGCATCTGGATTGTACAAGCACATGAGTGGGGCAAGTACGTTGGTCGGGCCGACTTTGAGTTTCGCAACGGCGAAATGAAAATGGTCAACTACCAGCTGATTCCGGTGAACCTGAAGAAAAAAGTCACCTGGGAAGACGGGAAAAGCGAGCGTGTGCTGTACACCCCTGAAATAGCTGAAAACCAGCAAATGATCTCGCTGTTATCGCCGTTCCAGAACAAAGGCAAAGCGCAGCTGGAAGTGAAAATAGGCGAAACCAACGGTCGTCTGGAAGGCGATCGTGACAAAGTGCGTTTTGTACAGACCAATATGGGGCGGTTGATTCTGGCAGCCCAAATGGATCGTACTGGTGCTGACTTTGCGGTGATGAGCGGAGGCGGGATTCGTGATTCTATCGAGGCAGGCAATATCAGCTATAAAAACGTGCTGAAAGTGCAGCCGTTCGGCAATGTGGTGGTGTATGCCGACATGACCGGTAAAGAGGCGATTGATTATCTGACTGCCGTCGCGCAGATGAAGCCGGATTCCGGTGCCTACCCGCAATTTGCCAACGTCAGCTTTGTGGCGAAAGACGGCAAACTCAACGACCTGAAAATCAAAGGCGAACCGGTCGATCCGGCAAAAACCTACCGCATGGCAACATTAAACTTTAATGCTACTGGCGGTGATGGTTACCCGCACCTTGATAACAAACCGGGCTATGTGAATACCGGCTTTATTGATGCCGAAGTGCTGAAGGCATATATCCAGAAAAACTCGCCGCTGGATGTGAGTGTCTATGAACCGAAAGGTGAGGTGAGCTGGCAGTAATCTGAAAGTGCCGGATGCTCACATCCGGCACAATGCTTAATCGCGACGGGCGATATCAGCAAATTTAGCATCGAGGATCTTCGCCAAGTCGCCTGCCGCCAGTTCGATATCCAGCCCGCGTTTACCGCCGGAAACATAAATAGTGGCAAATTCTTGTGCGGGGGCGTCGATAATCGTCGGCAGACGTTTTTTCTGCCCTAATGGGCTAATTCCCCCAACCAGATATCCCGTTGAACGCTGCGCGACCATCGGATCGGCCATCTCTACTTTCTTGGCACCCAGCGCCTTTGCTACTTTTTTGAGATCTAATTGACCTGCGACTGGCGTGACGGCCACGGCAAGGTGTTTCATATCGCCATTCACTGCGACCAGCAGCGTTTTGTAGACCTGATCCGGATTCAAACCTAATTTTTTGACGACTTCATCGCCAAAATTGGTTTCTGCCGGATCGTGTTCGTAGGTATGAACCTGAAAAGAAATTTTGTTTTTTTCGAGTAATTTAACTGCCGGTGTCATCGTAATTTTCCTGCCTTAAACAAAAAAACGAAGCAAGCATACGCCTGATGGTGGTCCAAAAAAAGTGCCATCTTGCCTAAGAGTATTGGCAGGATGGTGAGATTGAGCGACAATCGACTTACACCGTCGTTTAAAGCGACGGCATAATAATAAAAATATGAAATTCCTCTTTGACGGGCCAATAGCGATATTGGCCATTTTTTTAGCGCAACATTTGCGGCAAATTTCCTTCTCCATACAGATGTAAAGCACCGACCGCGACCACATAGCGCCCTGGCGGCATGGCATGCAGTTTATCCCGCCAGGCGAGATTTCTCTGGTGCATCAGGACATCGTACAGCGACTGACTGAACGTATTGGGCAGCGTTATTTCATTATTTTGTGGCGGTGCATTCAGCCACCAACTCATCATTTGTTGCAGCAACCGTGCGTTGGTATGCCAGTGGGTCAGCGTATCGTCCAGCAGCGCCTGTCCTTTGTCGGGAAGCTGGAGCAACATGGCAATTTGCTTTTCTGCCCCTTCCAGTTCAATTACAGGTTTATGTTGTTGCTTCGCCGCCTGCAATAACTGGTAATCGATACCGTATTCTGCCCGCAGCCCCAGTTTTTGCGCCTGTGTCGCCTGAAGAACCATCGCGATTTGCCACAACGGTTGGGTAGAAAAGAGTGAGGGAGAAATGCCCATCTCCTGGCTAATGTGCTGCAGATTTTGCAATTGTTCTTCGCTAATGCGCTCTTCCAGCGCCTCGCAGGCTGGCAAATTGGCAAAAGGCGTATCGCTGGTGGAAACATCCGCCTCGACGATCAGCGCATCGGCGTTTTTGAGTTTTTTGAGCAAACGGGTGGGCAGGGGAGCCATATCGTGACTCCCCATATGAATACTGCCAATCAGATGAAAATGGCGATTGCCGGGAAGAGAGATATCGATAGCAGGCCAGGTGTAATGATTACCGCGCAGCGCGGCCCAAAGCGTTTTTACCCGGTACAACAGATCCATACGACCTCCCTTTGTGAAATATCATGCTAGCGCGCGGGGAGGGATGGCGCAAATAGCAAATGGAGTTGGGGACTTGTTTGATGTGTTTGTATGCTTCAGTATGTTCCTGTATCGCTATTTCACAAGGAAGCAACAGTTAAAAACCATGAAACAGGCGACAAGAAAACCGACGACACCCGGAGATATTCTTCTCTATGAATATCTGGAACCGCTCGATTTGAAAATCAATGAGTTAGCAGAGTTGCTGCATGTTCATCGTAATAGCGTCAGTGCACTGATCAATAACAATCGTAAACTCACCACTGAAATGGCATTTCGTCTGGCTAAAGTTTTTGATACCACAGTCGATTTTTGGCTAAACCTCCAGGCGGCGGTTGATCTTTGGGAAGTTGAAAACAACATGCGTACACAAGAAGAATTGGAACGGATTGAAACAGTGGCTGACTATTTGGCACGCCGTGAAGAGCGTGCAAAGAAGGTTGCGTAAGGTCAAAACATCGCTTCATCTCGTTGGTCGGATAAGGCGTTCACGCCGCATCCGGCATCCGAGCACCATTGCCTGATGCGACGCTGGCGCGTCTTATCAGGCCTACAAACTAATGCCTGAACCGTAGGCCGGATAAGGCGTTTACGCCGCATCCGGCAGTCATGCGTCGATGCCAAATGCGCCGCCCTAAGCAGCGCATCCGCAATGACGTACTTATTCCTTCGGTTTAAACCGCAGCAATCGGTTGGCGTTACTCACTACGGTAATCGACGAGAGCGCCATTGCCGCTCCGGCGACTACCGGGTTAAGCAGTGTTCCGGTGAACGGCCACAAAATACCGGCGGCGACCGGAATACCGATACTGTTGTAGATAAACGCGCCGAGCAGGTTCTGCTTCATGTTGCGCAGCGTTGCACGGGAAATCGCGAGCGCATCCGCAACACCCATCAGGCTATGGCGCATCAGGGTAATCGCCGCGGTTTCAATGGCAACATCACTGCCGCCCCCCATCGCAATACCGACATCCGCCTGGGCCAGCGCTGGCGCGTCGTTAATGCCGTCGCCCACCATTGCCACC
The DNA here is from genome assembly GCF_004212315.1 of Escherichia sp. E10V5. Classification (NCBI taxonomy): domain Bacteria; kingdom Pseudomonadati; phylum Pseudomonadota; class Gammaproteobacteria; order Enterobacterales; family Enterobacteriaceae; genus Escherichia; species Escherichia sp. E10V5. Next base: position 189,158 of record NZ_RHJM01000015.1, on the reverse strand, counting down.
TGACGTCCTTCACTTTGCAGACGTTTGATCGCTTCGGCTTTGCCGTCCGGCAGCACCCCGGCAATCACTTCATCAATTCCAGCTTCTTTGGCGATTGCTTTGGCGGTGGTTGGGTTATCCCCGGTCAACATCACCAGACGATATCCCGCTTTATGCAGACGTTGCAGCGCCGCCACGCTATCATTACGCAACGGATCGCGTACTGCCAGCAAGGCCACCGCTTTCCCGTCAACCGCCAGCAGCACAGGCGTTGCGCCTTGCGATGCCTGAGCTGAAATATCTGCTTCAATCGCTTTAGTATCGACTTGCTGGTCATTTAGCAACGCCTGATTACCCAGCAATAACGCATGACCTTCTGCTTCACCGCTCACGCCCAGCCCGCGCAATGTGCGGAAATCGTTGACCTGCGGTAGCTGCATATCGCCTGCTTTATCGAGGATCGCTCGTGCCAGCGGATGGCTGGAACCTTGCTCCAGCGCCGCCGCCAGACGCAATGCCTGCGCTTCATCAACATCAGCAAATGTTTTTACCGCGACAACCTGCGGCTTCCCTTCGGTCAGCGTCCCGGTTTTATCGAACACGACGGTATCAAGCGTACTGGCGCGTTGCAGTGCGTCGGCGTCCCGCACCAGCACACCAAACTCAGCCGCCCGCCCGACGCCGGAAATAATCGACATCGGCGTCGCCAGCCCCAGCGCACACGGACAGGCGATAATCAGCACCGTGGTGGCGATCACCAGGGTATAGACAATCTGCGGTGCCGGACCAAAGAAATACCAGATTGCCGCACTGATCAGCGCAATAACCACCACTACTGGCACAAATACGGCAGAGATTTTATCCGCCAGCTGACCGATTTCTGGCTTGCTGCTCTGGGCCTGGCGCACCATGCGAATAATCCGCGACAGCGTGGTATGGCTGCCAACCGCACTGGCACGAAACAGCACGCTACCGTCCTGAACCACTGTCCCGGCATGGACGCTATCGCCTTCGCCCTTTTGCTGCGGGATAGGTTCGCCCGTCAGCATCGCTTCATCCAGCCACGCTTCGCCCTGGGTAATTTCACCATCTACCGGCACGCGGTCGCCCGTCGTCAGGCGCAGTAGCATGCCTGGCTGAACTTCCGCCAGCGGCACGCTTTTTTCACCTTCGTCAGTAACCAGGCGCGCCGTTGGCGGCGTTAAATCGAGTAACTTCTCCAGCGCCTTTGAAGAACGCTGACGTGCGCGCGCTTCCAGCATATGACCGAGATTGATCAGACCGATAATCATCGCGCTGGCTTCGTAATAAAGATGTCGCGCTTCCATCGGGAACCACTGCGGCCACAGGTTGACGCTCATTGAATAGAGCCACGCCACGCCCGTACCCAGCGCCACCAGCGTATCCATCGTCGCCGCACCGTTGCGCAGGCTTTTCCATGCGCTACGGTAAAAATGTCCGCCCGCGAAAACCATCACCGCCAGCGTTATCAGGCCGATAACCAGCCACAGGCTGCGGTTGTCGGCGGTAACCATCATGTTATCGCCGATCATCCCCCAGACCATCACCGGGATACCCACCGCCAGGGCGACAATCGCCTGCCAGCGGAAGCGCTTCATTGTAGCGATGGCGGTTTCTTGCTGGCGCTCACGACGTTTAGCGTCATCTTCAATTGCCTCTGCGCCGTAACCTGCTTTCTCCACCGCCTGGACTAAATCTTGTGGGGAGGCACTGCCCATCACCAGCGCAGTACGCTCCGCCAGGTTTACCCGTGCCTGGGTGACGCCCGGTACGCTTTGCAGCGCATTTTGTACGCGGGTGACACAGCTGGCGCAGCTCATGCCGCTCAGCAGCAACTGCTGGCTGTCATCGTCATCGGCGGTCGCTGCCGGAAGCTCATCAGAAACCGCTGTCAGTGCTTCCGACGGGATTGATGACTCCGCCAGCGGTTTAGCCTTTGGGTGGCTTAGAGATGCGTCATAACCCGCTTGTTTGATGGTTTCGATCAGCTGTTCTGCACTTGCAGTGCCGGTAACGTGTGCTTCAGTGACAGACACATCCGCCTGCTCAACGTCCGGGCGCTGTTCGAGACTTTCTTTCACGCGTTTAACGCAGTGACCGCAGGACAGGCCGTCCAGGGTCAGGTCGATAGTTTGTGACATAACGTACTCCTTTAAGACAGTGTTGACTGACTGTGATAAAGGGTAAACCTTCCAGCAAGGGGAAGGTCAAGAAATTATTTATCAGCGAAATGAAAAGTCGGCAGAGATTAAAAAATTGGCGCAATTAGCATCAGAATTAGACATTTATCTCTTTGTTTTCCTTTATCTAAAGTACGGGTGCTAAGTTAAATCAGGATGCCTGAAAACTGGCATCGGGGTGAGGAAATACCTCCCGCATCTATAAAAAGGAGTTAACAAAAGATGTTAGATGCAAACAAATTACAACAAGCAGTGGATCAGGCGTATACCCAATTTCACTCACTTAGCGGCGGACAAAACGCCGACTACATCCCCTTTCTGGCGAATGTCCCCAGCCAACTGGCGAGCGTCGCTATCGTAACCTGCGATGGCAATATCTATAGTGCCGGTGACAGTGATTACCGCTTTGCGCTGGAATCCATCTCCAAAGTCTGTACGTTAGCCCTCGCGTTAGAAGATGTCGGCCCGCAGGCTGTACAAGATAAAATTGGCGCAGATCCCACCGGACTTCCCTTTAACTCGGTCATTGCCTTAGAGCTTCATGGTGGCAAACCGTTATCACCGCTGGTTAATGCGGGGGCTATCGCCGCCGTCAGTCTGATTAAAGCCGAGAATGCAGAACAACGCTGGCAGCGAATTTTACATATTCAACAACAGCTTGCAGGAGAACAAGTCGCGCTCTCTGACGAAGTCAACCAGTCGGAACAAACAACCAACTTCCATAACCGCGCTATTGCCTGGCTGCTGTACTCCGCCGGATATCTCTATTGCGATGCGATGGAAGCCTGTGATGTCTACACTCGCCAATGTTCCACGCTCATCAATACCGTGGAACTGGCGACGCTTGGCGCGACGCTGGCGGCGGGCGGTGTTAATCCGCTAAGTCAAAAACGCATTCTGCAGGCCGACAACGTGCCATACATTCTGGCCGAAATGATGATGGAAGGGCTGTATGGTCGCTCCGGTGACTGGGCGTATCGCGTTGGTTTGCCAGGAAAAAGCGGCGTTGGCGGCGGCATTCTGGCGGTAGTACCTGGCGTGATGGGGATTGCCGCGTTCTCCCCGCCGCTGGATGAAGACGGTAATAGTGTTCGGGGTCAGAAAATGGTGGCATCTGTTGCTAACCAACTCGGCTATAACGTGTTTAAGGGCTGATCATGATGAACGCGGAAGGTGATAACGGTAACAAACCCCTCGGGCTATGGAACGTCGTTTCCATTGGCATCGGGGCAATGGTGGGGGCAGGGATCTTTGCCCTGCTGGGGCAGGCGGCGTTGTTAATGGAAGCCTCAACCTGGGTCGCCTTTGCCTTTGGCGGCATAGTGGCGATGTTTTCCGGTTATGCCTATGCGCGACTTGGGGCGAGTTATCCCAGTAATGGCGGGATTATTGACTTCTTTCGCCGGGGATTAGGGAACGGCGTCTTTTCACTGGCATTATCCTTGCTTTACCTGATGACGCTGGCGGTGAGTATTGCTATGGTTGCCCGCGCATTTGGTGCTTATGCCGTGCAGTTTCTGCATGAAGGCAGCCAGGATGAGCATCTTATTTTGCTGTACGCGCTGGCTATCATTGCGCTGATGACTCTCTTCAACTCTTTAAGCAACCACGCGGTAGGTCGACTGGAAGTTATCCTCGTTGGCATCAAAATGATGATCCTGTTGTTGTTGATCATTGCGGGTGTCTGGTCGCTACAACCTGCGCACATTTCTGTCTCCGCGCCCCCCACTTCCGGCGCGTTCTTCTCTTGTATCGGGATTACCTTCCTTGCCTACGCGGGCTTTGGCATGATGGCGAACGCAGCGGATAAAGTGAAAGATCCGGCGGTCATTATGCCACGGGCGTTTCTGGTGGCGATTGGCGTTACTACGCTGCTTTACATCGCACTAGCGCTGGTACTGCTTAGCGATGTTTCGGCATTAGAGTTAGAAAAATATGCCGATACCGCGGTAGCGCAGGCCGCTTCTCCGCTGCTCGGGCATGTGGGGTATGTGATTGTGGTGATCGGCGCTTTACTGGCGACGGCTTCAGCCATTAACGCTAACCTGTTCGCGGTATTTAATATCATGGACAACATGGGCAGCGAGCATGAACTGCCGAAGCTAATGAATAAATCCCTGTGGCGGCAGAGCACATGGGGCAACATCATCGTGGTGGTGTTGATCATGCTGATGACGGCGGCGTTGAATTTAGGCTCGCTCGCCAGCGTCGCCAGTGCCACTTTTTTGGTCTGTTACCTGGCGGTGTTTATGGTCGCTATCCGCCTGCGTCATGATATCCACGCCTCGTTGCCAATCCTCATCGTTGGCACGCTGGTTATGTTGTTGGTGATCATCGGTTTTATTTACAGCCTGTGGTCCCAGGGCAGCAGTGCGCTGATGTGGATTATAGGCGCACTATTACTAAGCCTTATTGTGGCAATGGTAATGAAACGGAATAAAACGGTATAAACCTTCTTGTGCGCAGTGCTTTCTGCACTGCGCTTTTATTTTTTATCCTTAATTTAATCCCTTGCTTATGCTTTTAATAAATAATTCACACCAAAAAGATATATAGACGATAAAACTGTGATTTCTATCACTTCTTATCGTGGATTATTCTTAACGAGGATGATGGTAAACTAAAAGTCGTAGTGTATTCTTAATAAATAACGTATAAGCTTTTTCACTGCATTTCTTTTAATGGGGGAAGTAAAAACAAAAGAGATGCACAAGTTATTACCCTTCTTAAATAAAATGATGCTGGTTATAAAGATCAGTTAAAATAATGACCTGGAAGGAAGTGACTTATCTATGGCGCGATTACAATTAAAAAACCGTAAAAATAAAGGTCTGATATTTTTAATCAGTTTTATTGTGATGGGTGGAGACGCGCTTGCTGCGCCATTACCGCAATGGGCCAATGCTCCTGCGGTTACGCCGGTTGCCAGTTTATCGTTACAGGAAAGCATATTGCGTGCCTTTGCGCGAAACCCCGACGTCACCCAACAGGCGGCGCAGATAGGTATTGGTGAAGCGCAAATCGATGAAGCCAAAAGCGCCTGGTATCCGCACATCGGTTTAACGGGTAATGCGGGGCCTTCCCGGCAAACGGACTCCAGCGGCAGGCTGGATAACAACGTTTCTTATGGCATAACCCTGACGCAGCTGGTGTATGACTTTGGTAAAACCAGTAACGATATCAAACTGCAAACTGCTGCTCGTGACAGCTACCGCTTTAAATTGATGGCAACCTTAACCGACGTAGCCGAAAAGACGGCGACGACCTATATGGAAGTCAGTCGTTATCAGGCTTTGTGCGACGCAGCGCAACGTAACATTCACTCTCTGGAAAACGTCTACAACATGGCCGCACTACGCGCCAACGCCGGGCTTAATTCATCATCCGATGAGTTACAGGCGCAAACGCGTATAGCGGGAATGCGCTCGACGCTGGAACAATATCAGGCACAGATGACAAGCGCCAAAGCACAGCTGGCGGTGCTCACAGGCGTACAGCCGGAGGCGATAGCTTCGCCGCCAGCCGCATTAGCCGAACAGCCAGTGTCGCTAAAAAATATCGACTATCAGTCCATCCCGCTGGTACTGGCGGCAGAAAACTTACGCCAGTCTGCCCAGTACGGCGTGGAGAAAACCAAATCGCAATACTGGCCTACGCTCAGTATTCAGGGCGGCAAAACGCGCTACCAGACCAGCGACCGCTCGTATTGGGATGATCAGTTACAACTGAACGTCAACGCGCCGCTGTATCAGGGCGGCGCGGTTTCAGCCCAGGTGCAACAGGCCGAAGGGCAACAAAAAATCTCTGCTTCGCAGGTTGAGCAGGCAAAACTGGACGTGCTTCAACGAGCGTCGGTGGCGTATGCCAACTGGACTGGCGCACGGGGTCGTGAAGAGGCTGGGTTAGCGCAATCTGAAAGTGCGCACAAAACGAGAGATGTGTACCAAAATGAATATAAATTGGGTAAACGCAGCCTGAATGATCTATTAACCGTCGAGCAAGATGTCTTTCAGGCGCAATCGGCTGAAATAAATGCCAATTATGATGGCTGGGTCGCCGCAGTGAATTATGCCGCTGCGGTTAATAACCTTATTCCATTAGCGGGAATTAAACAGGGCTTATACAACGACTTACCCGACTTGAAATAATCCTGCCATTATTAATATCAGGTATGCATCGTTGTTGAGTGATTACCTTTGTCTTATTTAGATAAATGGACTCGCTAAGGATGTGCGCCATTTATCAGGAATGCCATTATGAGCCTGATTATTGATGTTATTTCGCGAAAAACATCCGTCAAACAAACGCTGATCAATCCTGGCGACGTTACGGTTGTCATTTATGAGCCCTCTGTGGTGCAGGTTCATGCTCAGGCATCTGCCGTTGCGCGTTATGTTCGTGACGGAAATGACTTGTTGATCTATATGCAGGACGGCACGGTGATCCGCTGCAACGGTTATTTCCTGCAAGCGGCAAATACCAGCGAACAATCCGAACTGGTGTTTGCCGATGGTCAACAGCTGACTCATGTCACCTTTGCCGATACCGCGGCAGGTGGATTAGCGCCTGTGGAGCTGACCGCTCAGACCACCGCAATTGAAAGCATTGCGCCATACCTTGATATCGTCGGCCAGACGACGGCTTTCCCGTGGGGATGGCTGGCGGGGGCGGCGGTAGGTGGCGGCGCGCTTGGCGCTTTACTGGCAAGCGGTGGCGATGATGGCTCAAAAACTGAAGTGGTTAACAACCCACCGCCAGCCGAGCCCGGCAACGCCACGCCATCGTTTTTGGTAACCGATAATCAGGGCGATCAACGCGGTATTCTTTCCGCCAACGATACCACCGATGACACTACGCCAACCTTTAGCGGCAGCGGGCAGGCGGGGGCGACCATCCAGATTAAAGACAGCAATGGTGACACCATCGCCAGTACTCAGGTCGGTAGCGATGGACGCTGGAGCGTCGATTTGCCCACGCAAAGCGCGGGCGAACATACCTGGTCAGTGGTGCAAATCGTCGGTAGCACCATTACCAACGCCGGGTCGATAACGTTAACCATCGACAATAGTCAGGCCGCCATACAGCTCGCCACTACCGCAGGCGACAACATTATTAACGCCAGCGAACAGGCCGCTGGATTTACGCTTTCTGGCACCAGTAGCCATCTGGCACAGGGAACAGAACTCACCGTTACGCTAAACGGCAAGACCTACACCACCACCGTTGGGGCTAACGGTGTCTGGAGCGTACAAGTACCGACCGCCGATGCACAGGCGTTAGGCGAAGGGAATCAGGCGGTGCTGGTCAGTGGGAAAGATGCCACGGGCAATACGGTCACTGGCGCGCAACTGTTAACGGTCGATACCCAACCGCCGACACTTGCTATCAACACCATCGCCCAGGACAACATTGTCAGTGCCGCGGAACATAACGCCGCGCTGGTGTTAAGCGGTACATCGAATGCGGAAGCGGGGCAAACCGTAACCCTGAACCTGAACGGCGTCACCCACACAGCAACCGTCGGTAGCGACGGAACCTGGCAAGTGACGCTGCCTGCCGCAGAAGTGCAGGCGCTGGCCGATGGCAACTACGCCGTAAATGCCAGCGTCAGCGACCGGGCAGGAAATACCACCAGTAACAATGCGAATTTCACGGTAGACACCACTGCGCCAGTGGTCAGCGTTAACACCATCGCTGGCGACGATATTCTTAACACCGCTGAACAGATTGTGGCGCAGATTATTTCCGGTCAGGTCAGTGGGGCTTCTCCGGGGGATATCGTCACCGTGAAGTTAGGTGCCACTGTTCTGACAGGCGTAGTGCTGGCGGACGGCACATGGAATGTGGCGCTGGATCCGGCGGTAACCCGTACTCTGGCGCGTGGCCCTAACGACATCATCGTCACGGTGACCGATGCCGCTGGAAATACCGGTACAGCGACCCATAACATCACGCTGGCAGGCGTCGCGCCGCAGGTGGCAATAGATACCATCAGCGGTGATAACGTACTGAATGCGCTGGAATCTCAGCAGCCGCTAACGTTAAGTGGCACCAGCAATTTACCTGACGGCGGCACGGTTAACGTGACGCTGAATAATGTCACGTATAGCGCTCAGGTCAGCGGCGGCGTCTGGTCGCTGAATGTTCCGGTGAGCGATGTCCTGAATCTGGCAAACACCAATTACACCGTTACCGCCAGCGCCACCGATGTGACCGGCAACACCGGCACCGCGCAGAGCAATTTGCTGGTCGATACGGTGCTGCCGCAGGTGATCATCAACACCTTTGCAGGCGACAACATTGTTAACAACGCCGAAGCAGCGGCAGATCAAACCCTCAGTGGGCGCGTCGTGGGTGCGGTGCAGGGCGATACCGTCACTATTGAACTGGGCGGTCATACCTACACGGCGACGGTGGGCAGCAACCTTACCTGGAGCGTGAACGTACCGACGGCGGATTTACAGGCGCTGGGCGATGGGGCGTTAACGATAAATGCTTCTGTGACGAACGGGCATGGCAACACTGGTAATGGTGAGCGTGATATCACCATCAGCGCCACGCTGCCGGGACTGCGTATCAATACTGTCTCCGGCGATGACGTTATTAACGCTCTCGAACAGCAGCAGGATTTGGTCATTTCTGGCAGCAGTAGCCATTTACCTGCGGGCACTACCGTGACGGTAACACTCGGCAACGAAAGCTATCAGGGCGTGACCGACAGCAACGGCAACTGGCAGGTGGGTGTTCCAGCTGCGGACTTGCAGGCGCTCACTGCGGGCACGGTTATTGTTACCGCCAGTGCGGAAGATCCGGCAGGTAACCCGGTTTCTATCAACCATAATGTGCTGGTTGATGCGGGTAGCGTGGCGATTGTTATCAATACCGTCTCCGGCGATGACATTATCAATGCCGCAGAAAAAGGTGCGCCGCTGACGCTGACCGGCACCACTCAAGGAGTAGAGGCCGGGCAAACGGTAGTCGTGAAATTTGCCGGGCAAACCCTGACGACCACTGTTCAGAATGACGGTTCCTGGAGCCTGACCGTTCCCGCCAGCGCGGTAAGCAGCCTGCCCGATGGCGCAGCGGAAATCACCGCGACCGTCACTAATATCAGCGGTAACACTGGCGACACCTCCCGCACCATTACCGTCGACAGTCAGGCGCCAGCCTTAAGTATCGATTCGCTGACCGCCGATAACATCATCAACGCCGCCGAAAGTGGTCAGGATCTGCAAATCACTGGCACCACTGACGCCCAGCCGGGGCAGACGGTGACCGTCACGCTGAATGGGCAGACGTATCAGGGCGTCGTGCAGGCAGACGGCACCTGGAGTGTGACCGTACCTGCCGCCAACGTTGGCGCACTGGCTGACGGCAACGCCACGGTCACCGCCAGCGTGAACGATGTCGCAGGTAATCCGACCAGCGTCTCACGTGTGGCGCTGGTGGATGCCACGCCGCCCGTGGTGACCATTAATCCGGTGGCGAGCGATAACGTCATCAACACGCCGGAACACACCCAGGCGCAAATCATCAGCGGCACGGTCGCTGGCGCGCAGGCTGGCGATATCGTCACTGTGACGTTGAATAATGTGAATTACACCACCGTGGTGGATGCTTCCGGCAACTGGAGTCTGGGCGTTCCGGCCTCGGTGGTCAGTGGGCTGGCGGACGGCAGTTATCCTGTCAACGTTTCAGTGACTGACCGCGCCGGAAACACGGGCAGCCAGTCACTGACCGTCACGGTCGATACCGCCGCGCCAGTAATTGGTATTAACACCATTGCTGGCGATGATGTGATAAACGCCAGCGAAAAAGGGGCCGATGTCCAGATTACCGGTACCAGCGATCAGCCAGCCAATACCGCCATCACCGTGACGCTGAACGGGCAAAATTACACCACCACGACCGACGCCTCCGGCAACTGGAGCGTCACGGTTCCGGCATCGGCGGTCACCGCACTGGGCCAGGCCAACTACACGGTGACGGCAGCGGTGACCAGCAGTATCGGCAACAGCGCCACCGCCAGCCATAACGTGCTGGTCGACAGCGCGCTGCCCGGTGTGACCATTAACCCGGTGGCAACCGACGATGTTATTAACGCCGCCGAAGCGGGCGTTGCGCAAACCATCAGCGGGCAGGTTACCGGAGCCGCCGTTGGCGACACGGTAACGATTACGCTGGGCGGCAATACTTACACCACCACCGTCCAGCCGGGATTAAGCTGGAGCGTGAGCGTTCCGGCGGCAGATATTCAGGCGCTGGGTAATGGCGATTTAACGGTGAGCGCCTCGGTCACCAATCAAAACGGCAACACCGGCAGCGGCACGCGGGATATCACCATCGACGCTAATCTGCCCGGTCTGCGGGTCGATACGGTGGCGGGCGATGATGTGGTCAATATCATCGAACACGGGCAGGCGCTGGTTGTCACCGGCAGCAGCTCGGGGCTGGCAGAAGGCACGCCGCTTACCGTTACGATTAATAATGTGGACTACACCACTGCGGTGCAGGCCGATGGTAGCTGGAGCGTGGGCGTCACGGCGGCGCAGGTTAGCGCCTGGCCTGCGGGGACGGTTAATATTGCCGTTTCCGGGGAAAGTAGCGCCGGAAATCCGATAAGCATTACGCATCCGGTAACGGTGGATCTCACTCCGGCGGCTATCACCATCAACACTATCGCCACGGACGATGTGATTAACGCCGCAGAAAAAGGCGCTGATTTAACGCTTTCCGGCACCACCACGAATGTAGAAGCCGGGCAAACGGTCACCGTGACCTTTGGCGGTAAAAACTACACCGCTACCGTGGCGAGCGATGGTAGCTGGACCGCCACCGTTCCCGCCGCCGATCTGGCGTCATTAACCGATGGCAGCGCCTCCGCGCAGGCCAGCGTCAGCAATATCAATGGCAATAGCGCCTCGGCGGTGCATAACTACAGCGTCGACAGCAGCGCGCCGACCATCATTATCAATACCGTTGCCAGCGACAATATCGTTAACGCCAGCGAAGCTGACGCGGGCGTGACGGTGAGCGGCACCACCACTGCCGAGGCAGGGCAGATCGTTACGATAACGCTCAATAGCCCGACCGTGCAGACGTATCAGGCAACGGTACAGGCCGACGGCAGCTGGAGTATTAATATTCCGGCGGCAGATCTTGAGGCATTGACGGATGGCAGCCACACCCTGACGGCGACGGTCAATGACAAAGCGGGCAACCCGGCGAGCACCACGCATAATCTGGCGGTGGATCTCACCGTTCCGGTACTCACCATCAACACCATTGCGGGCGACGATATTATTAACGCCACCGAGCACGGGCAGGCGCTGGTGATTTCCGGTTCCAGCACAGGCGGAGAAGCGGGAGATGTCGTCAGCGTCACGCTAAACAATAAAACTTACACCACCACCCTGGATGCCTCCGGCAACTGGAGCGTCGGCGTTCCGGCAGCGGACGTCACGGCGCTGGGCAGCGGCCCGCAAACTGTTACCGCCACGGTGACTGATGCGGCGGGTAATAGCGATAACGAGACGCACACGGTTACCGTTAACCTTACTGCGCCGACCATTGGCATCAACACCATCGCCACCGATGACGTGATTAACGCCACCGAAAAAGGCGCGGACCTGCAAATTTCCGGCACCAGCAATCAGCCCGCAGGCACCACAATTACGCTGACGCTTAACGGGCAAAATTACTCCGCCACGACGGACGCCGCAGGCAACTGGAGCACCACGGTGCCAGCCTCCGCCGTCGGTGCGCTGGGCGAAGCCAGTTACACGGTGACGGCGAACGTCACCGACAGCGCAGGCAACAGCAATTCCGCCAGCCATAACGTGCAGGTCAATACCGCGTTGCCGGGTGTCACCATTAATCCGGTAGCGACTGACGATATTATTAACGCCGCCGAATCGGGCGTGGCGCAGACCATCAGCGGTCAGGTGACGGGCGCGGCGGCGGGCGATACGGTTACCGTGACGCTAGGCGGGAAAACCTACACCGCTACCGTGCAGGGGAATTTAAGCTGGAGCGTGGACGTTCCGGCAGCGGATATTCAGGCCATCGGTAATGGCGACCTCACGGTTAACGCCTCGGTGACCAACGGCGTTGGCAATACCGGCAGCGGTTCGCGCGATATAACTATCGATGCCAACCTGCCAGGTCTGCGCGTTGATACCGTGGCGGGCGATGATGTGGTCAATAGCATCGAGCATGGTCAGGCGCTGGTGATTACAGGTAGCAGCAGCGGGCTGGCGACGGGCGCGGCGCTGACGGTGGTGATAAACACGGTCACTTACGCTGCGACAGTATTAGCCGATGGCACGTGGAGCGTTGGTGTTCCGGCGGCAGATGTGGGCAACTGGCCTGCGGGGACGGTGAATATCATGGTTTCAGGTGCTACTAGCGCAGGAAACCCGGTCACCATCACCCATCCGGTCACCGTCGATCTGGCGGCGGTGGCTATTTCCATTCACACCGTTTCCGGCGACGATGTGATTAACGCCGCCGAAAAAGGGGCCGATTTAACCCTTTCCGGCAGCACTTCCGGCGTGGAAGCGGGGCAAACCGTCACCGTCACCTTTGGCGGTAAAACCTACACCGCCACCGTAGCGGGCGATGGTAGCTGGACAACCAGCGTGCCTGCCGCCGATCTCGCCGCATTACGCGACGGCGACGCCACGGTACAGGCCAGCGTCAGCACTATTAACGGCAACACGGCTTCGGCAACCCACGCTTACAGCGTCGATGCCTCAGCCCCGACGCTTGCCATTAACACCATCGCCACCGACGATATTCTTAACGCCGCCGAGGCGGGCAATCCGCTAACCATCAGCGGCAGCAGTACCGCCGAAGCGGGGCAGACGGTAACCGTCACGCTTAATGGCGTGACTTACAGCGGCACCGTCCAGGCGGACGGCAGCTGGAGCGTCAGCGTGCCGACGGCAGATCTCGGCAATCTGACCGCCAACCAGTACACGGTCAGCGCCTCGGTGAACGACAAAGCGGGTAACCCGGCGACTGCGACTCACGGTCTGGCGGTAGATCTCAGCGTTCCAGTGCTGACCATCAACACCGTCTCCGGCGATGACATTATTAACGCCGCCGAACACGGGCAGGCGCTGGTGATCTCCGGTTCCAGCACTGGCGGCGAAGCGGGCGATGTCATCACCGTCACGTTAAACAGTAAAACCTACACCACCACGCTGGACGCTTCCGGCAACTGGAGCGTCGGCGTTCCGCTGTCAGATGTCACTGCGCTGGGCAGCGGCCCGCAAACCATCACTGCCACCATTACCGATGTAGCAGGTAATAGCGATGACGCCAGCCGCACGGTCACTGTGAATCTCACCTCGCCAACCATTGGCATCAACACTATCGCCAGCGATGACGTCATTAACGCCACGGAAAAAGGCGCGGATCTGCAAATCACCGGCACCAGTAATCAGCCCGCAGGCACCACCATTACGGTGACGCTGAACGGGCAAAATTACACCACTACTGCCGATGCCTCAGGTAACTGGAGCGTGACCGTTCCGGCATCCGCCGTGAGCGCGCTCGGTGAAGCTACTTACACGGTAACCGCCTCCGCTACTGACGTTGATGGCAACAGCGGTTCCGCCAGCCATAACGTGCAGGTCAATACTGCGCTGCCGGGCGTCACCATTAACGTTGTGGCGAGCGACGATATTATTAACGCTGCCGAAGCGGGCGCGGGCCAGACCATCAGCGGTCAGGTCACAGGCGCGGCGGCGGGCGACACGGTAACCGTCACGCTCGGCGGGGCGACTTACACCGCCACGGTGCAGGCGAATTTAAGCTGGAGCGTCAATGTTCCGGCAGCCGCTTTACAGGCGCTGGGAAACGGCGAACTGACCATTTCGGCTTCGGTAACGAACAGCGTAGGCAACACCGGTAGCGGCACGCGCGAAATCACCATCGACGCGAATCTGCCCGGTCTGCGGATTGGTACCGTGGCTGGCGATGATGTGGTCAATATCATCGAGCACGGGCAGGCGCTGGTGATTACCGGCAGCAGTTCCGGTCTTGCGACGGGCAGTAACGTCACGCTGACCATTAACGGGCAAACCTATGTTGCGGCGGTGCTGGCGGATGGCACCTGGAGCGTCGGCGTTCCGGCGGTGGATGTCAGCGCCTGGCCTGCGGGGACGGTCACAATTACGGCGAGCGGCAACACCACCGCCGGAAACCCGGTCAGCGTCACGCATCCGGTGACTGTTGATCTCACAGCGGTGGCGGTCAGCATCAACGCCATTACCGCCGATGATGTGATTAACGCCGCTGAAAAAGGCGCGGCGTTAACGCTCTCCGGCAGCACCTCTGGCGTGGAAACCGGGCAAACGGTTACCGTCACCTTTGGTGGCAAAACCTACACGGCAAGTGTCGCGGCGAATGGTTCCTGGAGTACCACTGTTCCGGCGGCGGATATGGCAGCCCTGCGTGATGGCGATGCCAGCGCACAGGCCAGCGTCAGCAATGTTAACGGCAACAGCGCCACCACGACCCACGCTTACAGCGTCGATGCCAGCGCGCCAACGGTGACCATCAACACTATCGCGAGCGACGATATTCTTAACGCTACCGAAGCGGGTACGGCGCTGACCATCAACGGCAGCAGCACGGCGGAAGCGGGGCAGACGGTGACCGTCACGCTCAATGGCGCAAACTATACCGGCACTGTACAGACGGACGGCAGCTGGAGCGTCAGCGTGCCGCCCGCAGCCTTAAGTGCGCTGACCGCCAGCAACTACACCGTCAGCGCGGCGGTGAGCGACAAGGCCGGAAACCCGGCCTCGGTTAATCACAACCTGACGGTGGATACTTCCGTTCCGGTCGTCACCATCAACACGGTGGCGGGCGATGATGTGATCAACGCGACGGAACACGCCCAGGCGCAGATTATCAGCGGCTCCGCTACTGGCGCGGCAACCGGTAGTACCGTGACGGTGACTATCGGCACAAACACCTTTACCACCGTGCTGGATGCCAGCGGTAACTGGAGCGTCGGCGTTCCGGCAAGCGTCGTCTCGGCGCTGGCGAACGGCACGGTGACCATTAACGCCAGCGTCACCGACGCCGCCGGAAACAGCGGCAGCACCACGCATCAGGTGACGGTCAATACTGGCCTGCCGTCAATTACCTTTAACGCCATCAGCGGCGATAACGTCCTGAACGCCGATGAAAAAGGCCAGCCGTTGGCCATTAGCGGTAGCAGTACGGGGCTGGCGACAGGCGCACAGGTTACCGTCACGCTCAACGGTCATAACTACAGCGCCACCACCGACGCAGCAGGCAACTGGACCTTAACCGTGCCGGTGAGCGATCTGGCGGCTTTAGGCCAGGCAAACTATACCGTCAGCGCCAGCGCCACCAGTCCGGCAGGCAACACCGCCAGTAGCCAGGCGAATTTACTGGTCGACAGCGGCCTGCCGGGCGTCACCATCAATACTGTGGCGGGTGACGATATTATCAACGCCGCCGAAGCGGGCGCCGATCAAACCATCAGCGGGGTGGTCACTCGTGCCGCCGCTGGCGATACGGTCACCGTGACGCTGGGCGGCAACACTTACACCACCACGGTACAGGGCAACTTAAGCTGGAGTATCAGCGTTCCTGCAGCCGATCTCCAGGCGCTGGGCAATGGTGATTTGACCATTACCGCCTCGGTCACCAACGCGAATGGCAATACGGGTAGCGGCACGCGGGATATCACCATTGACGCCAACCTGCCGGGGCTGCGCGTGGATACGGTAGCGGGCGATGATATCGTCAACAGTATCGAACACGGGCAGGCGCTGGTAATCACTGGTGGCAGTAGCGGCCTGAATGCAGGCGCAGCGCTGACGGTCACCATCAACGGTGTGGCCTATGCCGCCACGGTACAGGCGGATGGGAGCTGGAGTGTCGGCATTCCGGCGGCAAACGTCAGCGCCTGGCCTGCGGGGCCGTTAACCGTTGACGTGGCAGGACAGAGCAGCGCCGGAAACCCGGTCAGCGTCAGCCATCCGTTCACCGTCGATTTAACGACGGTGGCGATCAGCATCAATACGGTTGCCAGCGATGACGTGATTAACGCCGCCGAAAAAGGCACCAATCTGACCCTTTCTGGTAGCACCAGCGGGATTGAAAGCGGGCAAACCGTTACCGTCACCTTTGGCGGCAAAACCTACACCGCAAGCGTCGCCGCTAACGGGAGCTGGAGTGTAACGGTTCCGGCGGCGGATCTGGCAACTCTGCCAGACGGCGCGGCGAACGTGCAGGCCAGCGTCAGCAGCGCGAGCGGCAACAGTGCCTCGGCGACCCATGCGTATAGCGTTGACGCCAGCGTGCCGACGCTCACCATTAATACCATCGCCAGCGACGATATTCTTAACGCCACGGAGGCCGGAAGCCCGCTCACCATCAGCGGCACCAGCACCGCCGAAACCGGCCAGACGGTCACCGTCACCCTTAATGGCGCAACCTACAGCGGTAATGTACAGGCGGACGGTAGCTGGAGCATCAGCGTTCCCACCTCAGCCTTAGGTGCGCTGACCGCAAGCAATTACACCGTCAGCGCCACAGTCAATGACAAAGCGGGTAACCCCGGCAGCGCCAGCCATAATCTGGCGATAGACACCACCGCGCCCGTTCTCACCATTAACACCGTGGCGGGCGATGACATCATCAACGACGCCGAACACGGGCAGGCGCTGGTGATTTCCGGCACCAGCACGGGCGGGGAAGCGGGCGATGTGGTGAGCGTCGTGCTCAACGGCAAAACCTACACCACCACCCTGGATGCCTCCGGCAACTGGAGCGTCGGCGTCCCGGCGGCGGATGTTACGGCACTCGGTAGCGGTGCGCAGACGATCACCGCCAGCGTCAGCGATCGGGCGGGCAACAGCGACGACGCCAGCCGCACCGTTACCGTCAGCCTCACCGCGCCAGTGATTAGCATCAACACCATCGCGGGTGATGACGTGATCAACGCCACTGAAAAAGGATTGAATCTGGCGCTTTCCGGCACCAGCGATCAACCTGCGGGCACGGCGATCACCGTGACGCTGAACGGACAAAACTACAGCACTACCACCGACGCTTCCGGCAACTGGAGCGTTACCGTACCCGCCTCGGCAGTCAGTGCGCTGGGCGAAGCTACCTATAGCGTGACGGCGAGCGTCACCAACGCCCAGGGCAACAGCAGCACCGCCAGCCATAACGTGCAGGTCAATACCGCGCTGCCGGGTGTGACCATTAATCCGGTGGCGACGGACGATATTATCAATGCCGCCGAAGCAGGCAGCGCACAAACCATCAGCGGTCAGGTAACCGGTGCGGCGGCGGGCAGCACCGTCACCGTTGAACTGGGCGGTAAAACTTACACCGCCACCGTCCAGCCAGATTTAAGCTGGAACGTGAGCGTACCAGCCGCCGACTGGCAGGCGCTGGGCAACGGAGAGTTAACCGTCAACGCCTCGGTGACCAACGCCGTTGGCAACACCGGCAGCGGCACGCGCGATATCGCCATCGATGCCAGTCTGCCAGGTCTGCGAGTCGATACCGTTGCAGGCGATGATGTGGTCAATATCATCGAGCACGGTCAGGCGCAGGTGATTACTGGCAGCAGTTCAGGTTTTGCCGCAGGTACGGCGTTGACGGTGGTGATTAATAACCAAACTTACGCCGCCACGGTGCTGGCGAACGGCACCTGGAGCGTCGGCGTTCCGGCGGCGGATGTCAGCAACTGGCCTGCGGGAACGCTGAACATTAGCGTGAGCGGCGCGAACAGTGCCGGAACGCAAACCAGCATTACCCATCCGGTCACGGTTGATCTCACTACCGTCGCCATCAGCATGAACAGCATCACCAGCGATGATGTGATTAACGCCGCCGAAAAAGGCGCGGCGCTAACGCTCTCCGGCAGCACGTCCGGCGTCGAAGCGGGGCAAACCGTTACCGTCACCTTTGGTGGCAAAACCTACACCACCACGGTGGCAGCAAACGGTAGCTGGAGCACCACCGTTCCGGCTGCGGATATGGCGACGTTGCGTGACGGTGATGCCAGCGCTCAGGTGCGGGTGACCAACGTTAATGGCAACAGCGCCACGGCAACACATGAATACAGCGTCGATAGCGCCGCGCCGATCGTCACCATCAACACGATAGCCAGCGATAACATCATCAACGCCAGCGAAGCCGCGGCGGGCGTAACGGTGTCTGGCACCAGTACGGCGGAAACGGGGCAGACGCTGACCGTCACGCTTAACGGCAGTAACTACCAGACCACGGTGCAGGCGGACGGTAGCTGGAGCTTAACGCTGCCTGCCAGCGCCTTAACCACGCTTGCTAATAACGGCTACACCCTGACCGCCACGGTCAGCGATCTGGCGGGTAACCCCGGCAGCGCCAGCAAAGGCGTGACCGTCGATACCACCGCGCCCGTCATCAGCTTTAACACCGTGGCGGGCGATGATGTGATTAACAACGTCGAACATACTCAGGCGCAGATTATCAGCGGCACCGCCACGGGCGCGGTCGCGGGCGACCGCCTGGTGGTGACCATCGCCGGGCAGCAGTACGTTACCAGCACCGATGCCAGCGGCAACTGGAGCGTTGGCGTGCCAGCCAGTGTGATTTCCGGCCTTGCGGACGGCACGGTGACCATCAGCGCCACCATCACCGATAGCGCAGGCAACAGCAGCACGCAGACGCACAACGTGCAGGTGAACACGGCGGTGGTGTCGCTCTCGGTCAGCACCATCAGCGGCGATAACCTTATTAACGCCGCCGAAGCAGGCAATGTGCTGACCCTTAGCGGCACTGGCACTAATTTTGCGACAGGCACGGTGGTGACCGTGTTGCTTAACGGCAAAGGCTACAGCGCCACTATTCAAAGCAACGGGAGCTGGAGCGTGAATGTGCCAGCGGCAGACGTTGCGGCGCTGGCGGATGGTACCAGCTACACGGTCAGCGCTTCCGCTCAGGACAGCGCCGGAAACAGCGCCACGGCCTCGCGCAGCGTAGCGGTGGATCTCACCGCACCGATTATCAGCATTAACACCGTTTCGACGGACGACCGACTTAACGCCGCAGAACAACAGCAGCCGTTAACCCTTAACGGCTCGACCAGCGCGGAAGTGGGGCAGACGGTCACCGTCACCTTTGGCGGCAAAACCTACACCGCCACGGTTGCTGCCAATGGCACCTGGGCGCTGAACGTGCCTGCGGCGGATCTGGCAGCGCTCGGGCAGGGCGCGCAGACCATTACCGCCAGCGTGAACGATCGCGCGGGCAACCCCGGACAGGCCACGCACGCTCTGACCGTTGACACCGTTGCGCCAACGGTGACCATCGCCACCGTGGCGGGTGACGATATTATCAACAACGCCGAGCAGCTTGCCGGGCAGACCATCAGCGGCACCACCACCGCCGAAGTGGGTCAGACGGTGACCGTCACCTTTAACGGTCAGAGCTGGACCGCCACGGTCGGCAGCGGCGGAAGCTGGTCGGTCTTTATTCCGGCGCAGCAGTTTACCGGATTAAGCGACGGCAGCTACACCATTAGCGCGACGGTCAGCGATCAGGCGGGAAACCCCGGTAGCGCCAGCCGTGGCGTGACGTTGAACGGCGATGTGCCTACCGTCACCATCAACACTTTTGCGGGCGACGATGTAGTGAACGCGGCGGAACATGGCTCGTCGCTGGTGATCAGCGGCACCACCACCGCCCCAGTTGGGCAGACGCTGACCCTGACCTTAAACGGCAAAACCTACACCACCACCGTGCAGACGGGCGGTAGCTGGAGCTACACGCTCGGCAGCGCCGATGTCACTGCGCTGGCGGACGGCAACGCCTACGTGATTAACGCCTCGGTGAGCAACGCCATTGGCAACACCGGCATCAGTAATCACACTATTACCGTCGATCTCAGCGCCCCGGCGATGGGCATTAATATTGATTCCCTGCAAGCAGACACCGGGCTTAGCGCCAGCGACTTTATCACCAGCGTCAGTCCGGTGGTGGTCAACGGCTCGCTCACCGCCGCGCTTGCCAGTAACGAGACGGCGCAAATCAGTATCGACGGCGGCGCAACCTGGACCACGCTTACCGTCACTGGCACGACCTGGCGCTATAACGACAGCCGCACGCTGACCGATGGCAACTATCTCTATCAGGTGCGGGTGATTGACGCAGCGGGCAACGTTGGCGCGACCGACAGCCAGAACGTGGTGATCGACACCATCGCGCCAGATCCAGCGGTGAAAACCATCGCCATCAGCGCGATCACTACCGATACCGGCTTGATCACTAACGATTTTGTCACCAGCGACACGACGCTTGCGGTAAGCGGCACGCTGGGGGCGACGCTGGCTGCCGGTGAGTTCGCGCAAATCAGCATCGACGGCGGCACCACCTGGCAGAATCTGTCGGTAAGCGGATTAACCTGGACGTACCTTGACGGACGCACGCTGGCTGACGGTAACTACAACTATCAGGTGCGGGTGATCGACACCGCCGGAAATATCGGTGCGACCGCCAGCCAGATTGTCACCGTTGACACCACCGCGCCGCTGGCGAGCAAAACCATCGCCATTGCGGGCATCAGCGATGACACCGGGTTAAGCAGCAGCGATTTTGTTACCCGCGATACCACGCTGACCGTGCGCGGGACGCTCGGTGCGGCGCTGGCCGCTGATGAACGGGCGCAAATCAGCCTCGACGGCGGTGTCACCTGGACAACCTTAACCGTTATCGGCACCAGCTGGAGCTATGCCGATGGTCGCACACTGACCGACGGCACCTGGAACTACACGGTGCGGGTGGTGGATCTGGCGGGGAATGTTGGGCAGACCGCAACGCAAAACGTGGTGGTCGACACCACCAGCCCGGAAGCGGCGAAAAGCATCACCATTACCGGCATCAGCGATGACACCGGAGCCAGCAGCAGCGATTTTATTACCAGCGATACCTCGCTTACCGTGCGCGGCGTACTGGGCGCGGCGCTCGGCACTAATGAATTCGCGCAAATCAGCACCGACAACGGTGCAACCTGGGTGAACGTAACGCTGGCGGCAGACGGCTTGAACTGGAGTTACGTTGACGGACGCACGCTAACGAATGGCACGACGACCTGGCAGGTACGAGTGGTCGATCTGGCGGGCAACGTTGGCGCAACCGGCAGCCAGTCGGCGCAGATTGACACCGTTAACCCGGCGCAGGTGTTGACCATCGCCAGCATTAGCACCGACACGGGGAGTTCGTCCACCGACTTTATCACCAGTGATACCACGCTCACGTTGACCGGTTCGCTGGGGGCGGGGCTTGCCAGCGGCGAAGTGGCGCAGATTAGCCTTGATGGCGGTGCGACCTGGACCACGCTCACTACCAACGGCACGCAGTGGACTTACACCGACAGCCGCACGCTGACCGATGGCAGCTACGTTTATCAGGTTCGGGTGCTGGATCTGGCGGGGAACACCGGCCCGGTGGTGTCTAAAACGGTGGTGGTCGATACGATTAACCCCACCGCCACGCCGACCATTGTGTCGTATACCGATGATGTCGGGCAGCGGCAGGGGACGTTAAGCAGTTCGCAGGCCACCGACGATACCACGCCACTGCTGAACGGCGTGCTCTCCGGCCCGCTGGCCAGCGGTGAAGTGGTTTACCTCTACCGCAACGGCCTGCTGTTAGGCGCGGTGACGATGGTAGGTGCGCTGAACTGGACCTACAGCGACAGCGGTCTGGTCAGCGGCGCCTATACCTACAGCGCGCGGGTAGTGGATCTGGCAGGGAATATCACCTCCTCCAGTGATTTTATCCTGACGGTCGATACTTCTATTCCGACCACGCTGGCGCAAATCACCAGCCAGACCACGCGCGATACCACGCCGATTATCAGCGGGGTGATCACTGCCGCGCTCGCCAGCGGGCAGTATGTCGAAGTGGTCATCAATGGCAAAACCTACACCTCGCAGCCGGGCGGTGCGGTGGTAGTCGATCCGGCGCATAACACCTGGTATGTGCAGTTACCGGATACCGATGTGCTGGCGGCGTCCGCGACCGCCTATAACGTCACCGCGCAGGTAAAAAGCTCGGCGGGCAACGGCAACACCGCCAACGTCAGCAACGGCACGGTGACGGTCAACGCGGCGATTGATTACACGCCCGCCTGGACAACTGCCAATAAAACGACCGCCTGGGGGCTGACCTACGGCCTCGACAACCACGGGATGTGGACGGTGCTGGCTAACCAGCAAATTATGCAATCAACCGATCCGCTCACCTGGTCGAAGACCGCACTGACGCTGGTGCAAAGCGGCAACAACTACGCCACCAGTTCAATTGCCGATTATGACCGTAACGGCACGGGCGATCTGTTTATCACCCGTGATGACTACGGCACGGGCTATATCAACGGTTTTACCAACAACGGCGACGGCACCTTTTCCAGCGCGATTCAGGTGAACGTCGGCACGCTGACGTGGTATGGCTCGATTGTGGCGTTTGATAAAGAGGGCGACGGCTATCTCGATTTCTGGATTGGCGACGCAGGCGGGCCGGACTCCAACACCTTCCTGTGGAATAACGCAGGCACCTTGGTAGGCAACTCCACCACCGCCAACAACGGAGGGAGCGCCACGGTCGGCGGGGTGGTGAACGGCTATCTTTCCCTTAACGAAGGTTCCGGCGTCGATCTCAACAATGACGGCAGGGTAGACCTGGTTCAGCACACCTTCAACCTGAATAACTACTACACCCTTTCATCGCTCATCAGCCAGGGCAACGGCACGTTTGTCTGGGGGCAGAACACCATCAACACCTTCCTCAGCGTTGCAGGCAGCGGTGGTAACTCGACGTCTGTGTCCATGACCTGGGCAGATTTCGATGGTGACGGCGATATGGACCTCTTCCTGCCCGCCAGCCAGGGAAGAGCTAACTACGGCTCTCTGTTATTCAATACCAACGGCGTGTTGGGGAATCCGGTGGCGGTGGGGGCAACGGGTACAACCTATGCCAGCCAGTTCAGCGTGGCAGTGGACTGGGATCATGACGGGTTAATGGATATCGCGCGTATTGCTCAGACCGGGCAGTCGTACCTCTATACTAACGTCAGTAATGCCAGTAACTGGACACAATCTACCCTCGGCGGCAGCCAGAGCGGCATCACCAGCGGCGTGGCGGCAATGGATTACGACTGGGACGGCGCGGTGGATGTGCTGGTGACCAAACAGTCGGGCAGCGTGTTCCTGATCCGCAATACTAACACGGTGAGCTACGGCACCTCGCTGCACCTGCGTATCACCGATCCCAACGGCATTAACGTCTATTACGGTAATACCGTAAAACTCTACAACTCGGCGGGAGTGCTGGTCGCTACGCAAATCATCAACCCGCAGTCGGGGATGGGCGTCAACGACACCTCGGCGCTGGTCAATTTCTACGGGCTGAATGCCGGAGAAACCTACAACGCGGTGCTGATCAAATCCACCGGCACCACTGCCAGCAATATCGACCAGACGGTGAATACCAGTTGGGGCGGTTTACATGCCACTGATGCTACCCACGCTTACGATCTCAGCGCCGAAGCAGGCACGGCGAGCAACAACGGTAAGTTCGTTGGTACCGGCTATAACGACACCTTCTTCGCTACTGCTGGCACCGACACCTACGACGGTTCCGGCGGCTGGGTGTACAGCTCCGGCACCGGAACCTGGCTGGCGAACGGCGGGATGGACGTGGTCGATTTCCGCCTCTCCACAGTGGGGATCACCGCCAACTTAAGCACCACCACTGCCCAGGCGACCGGCTTTAACACCTCGACATTTACCAATATCGAAGGCATTTCCGGCTCCAACTTTAACGACACCCTGACGGGCAGCAGCGGCGATAACCAACTGGAAGGGCGCGGCGGTAACGACACCATCAACATCGGCAACGGGGGCCATGACACCTTGCTCTATAAACTGCTCAACGCCAGCGACGCCACTGGCGGCAATGGCTCGGACGTGGTGAATGGCTTTACGGTAGGGACATGGGAAGGCACCGCCGACACCGATCGCATTGATATCCGCGAGCTGTTACAGGGCAGCGGCTATACCGGCAACGGCAAAGCCAGCTACGTCAACGGCGTGGCAACGCTGGATGCGCAGGCCGGAAACATCAGTGATTTTGTCAAAGTCACCCAGAGCGGCAGCGACACCATCGTGCAGATCGACCGCGACGGCACGGGCGGCACTTTTGCGGCAACTAACGTGGTCACGCTGACGGGCGTGCATACCGACCTCGCCACTTTGCTGGCGAATCATCAGTTGATGGTGGTGTAGATAATGAAAAAAAATGCCCAGTCCGTGGAAGCCTGGCTGGAGGCGATGATCGCCGTGGCGCGCTATTATCGCCTTGATTTTTCACAGGAGAACGTGCGCGCGACCGTCAACTGGGAGCGCGACAGCAAACGGGAAGAGTTGCTCACCGATATGGCGCGGCAATTGGGAATGGGGCTGCGATTGGTGGAGTTTTCTGCCGATTCGCTTAACCCGTGGCGGCTGCCGCTGATTGCGGTTTTTGATAATCAGCAGATTGGCGTAATCACCCGCCGCGACAATCACGACAATATCAGCGTTCAGTTCAGCGGTGACGAAGGGCTGGAAACCACGCTGAACGTCGCGGATATTGAAGATAAAATCGTCGAACTGGCGCTACTGCGCCCGCTTAGCGCCATCCCTGATGCGCGGGTGGATGACTACATTCGCCCGTATCAGGCGAACTGGTTCTGGAGTCTGTCGCTGAAAGACTGGCGGCGCTACGGCGATATTATGCTGGCCTCACTGGTGGCGAACGTGCTGGCGCTGGCGGCGATGATTTTCTCGATGCAGGTTTACGACCGCGTCGTTCCGGCGCAATCGTACCCGACGCTGTGGGTGCTGTTCGCCGGGGTGATGATGGCGATTCTGTTTGAGTTCTGTATGCGCATGGTGCGCACGCACCTCTCAGATATGATTGGCAAGCGGGCGGATCTGCGCATTTCGGATCGCGTTTTTGGTCACGCATTACGGCTGAAAAACAACGTGCGATCGAAATCCACCGGATCGTTTATCTCGCAGATCCGCGAACTGGAATCGGTGCGGGAGCTGATCACTTCCACCACCATTGGCGCGGTGGCGGATCTGCCGTTCTTCCTGCTGTTTGTCTTTATTCTGTGGATGATCGGCGGCTGGCTGGTGCTGGTGGTTTTGCTGGCGCTGCCATTACTGGTGATCCCCGGTCTGCTGATTCAACGCCCGCTGGCGCGGCTGGCGAACGAAGGGATGCGCGAGTCAGCGGTACGCAACGCTACGCTGGTGGAAGCGGTGCAGTCGATTGAAGACATTAAACTGCTGCGCGCCGAGCAGCGTTTTCAGAATCAGTGGAACCACACCAACGACGTGGCCTCGTCCATCAGCATGAGGCAACGTTTTCTCACCGGGCTGCTGCTTACCTGGACGCAGGAAGTGCAGTCCATCGTCTACGTGGTGGTACTGCTGGTGGGCTGCTTTATGGTGATGAACGGTGACATGACCACCGGCGCGCTGGTCGGGACGACGATCCTGGCTTCGCGCACTATTGCGCCGCTGTCGCAGATATCCGGCGTGCTCTCGCGCTGGCAGCAGGCGAAAGTGGCGCGTAACGGGCTTGATGAACTGATGAAGCGCCCGGTGGATCAGCCGGAACACGGCAAACTGGTGCATAAAGCGGTGCTGCACGGCAATTATCAGTTCAGCAACGCGGTGTTTTATTACGACGAAGAAGAGAAAATTGCCGATGTGGCGATTGGCAAACTCAACATTCAGGCCGGAGAGAAAATCGCCATTCTTGGCCGCAACGGCGCGGGTAAATCGACGCTACTGCAAATGCTCGCCGGAATGCGTATCGCCCAGCAGGGGCAGGTGCTGCTGGATAACATCAGTATTGGGCAGCTTGATCCGGCGGATCTGCGCCGCGACATGGGGCTGCTCAGCCAGACCGGACGACTGTTCTTCGGCTCGCTGCGGGAAAACCTCACCATGGGGATGCCGGAAGCCAGCG
Organism: Escherichia sp. E10V5; assembly: GCF_004212315.1. Classification (NCBI taxonomy): domain Bacteria; kingdom Pseudomonadati; phylum Pseudomonadota; class Gammaproteobacteria; order Enterobacterales; family Enterobacteriaceae; genus Escherichia; species Escherichia sp. E10V5. Next base: position 162,909 of record NZ_RHJM01000015.1, on the reverse strand, counting down.
ATGAAGATATCGAACGCGCGTTAACCCTCAGCGGGGCGCTGCCGTTTGTGCAGAAGCAGAAAAACGGCCTCAACTACATGATTCAGGAAGGGGGATTTGGCCTCTCTGGTGGTCAGCGGCAAACGCTGTTGCTGGCGCGGCTCCTCATCTCTCAACCGAATATCGTCCTGCTCGACGAACCCAGCGCTTCGCTGGACGAAATGGCGGAAGCGCACTTAATCGAACAACTGAAACAGTGGATTGGTCATCGCACGCTGGTCATCGCCACTCACCGCACGGCAATGCTGCAACTGGTGGACAGGATAATCGTGATGGATCAGGGGCGGATTGTGATGGATGGTGCGAAAGAGGCCATTTTGCGTGAACAGGGCGAACCCACGGCGCGACGGGTGGTGTTGCAGGAGAAGAATAAGGGGTCTGCCGCATGAACGGACAACTGCAATATAACCGTGGCCTGACTGAACCCCGCCTGCCGCGCTCGGCACTGGCGGTACGTGTGACCGTCGTCATGCTGCTCTGTTTTCTCGGCTGGGCGTGGTATTTCCAGCTTGATGAAGTCACTACCGGTAGCGGCACCGTAGAACCTTCCGGGCGTGAACAGGTGGTGCAGTCGCTGGAAGGCGGGATTTTGTATCATCTCGACGTGAAAGTGGGCGATATTGTTGAGCAAGGCCAGCCGCTGGCGCAGCTTAACCGCACCAAAACCGAATCCGACGTGCAGGAAGCAATGTCGCGGCTGTACGCGGCGCTTGCGACCTCGGCGCGGCTGCGGGCAGAAGTGAGCAATAAACCGCTGGTGTTCCCCGACGAACTGAATAAATTCCCCGAGCTTATCGAGTCGGAAACGGCGTTGTACAACACTCGCCGCGACGGGCTGAACAAAGCCACCACCGGGCTGACACAAGGAATTAGCCTGGTCAATCGCGAACTGGCGATGACCCAGCCGCTGGTGAAACAGGGGGCGGCGAGCAGCGTCGAAGTGCTGCGTTTGCAACGCCAGGCCAATGAACTGGAAAACAAACTCAGCGACGTGCGCACGCAATATTACGTTCAGGCACGGGAAGAGTTAGCAAAAGCCAACGAAGAGGTCGAAACCCAGCGTTCGGTGATCCGCGGGCGGGAAGACTCTCTCACCAGGCTGGACTTTACCGCGCCGGTGCGTGGCATTGTCAAAGACATTGACGTCACTACGGTTGGCGGCGTCATCGCCCCAGGTGGTAAACTCATGACCATCGTGCCGCTGGATGAGCAACTGCTGATTGAGGCGAAAATCTCCCCGCGCGATGTGGCGTTTATCCATCCGGGGCAAAAATCACTGGTGAAAATAACCGCTTACGATTACTCCATCTATGGCGGCTTACCAGGAGAAGTTGCGGTGATTTCACCGGACACCATTCAGGATGAAGTACGGCGCGATGTTTATTACTATCGAGTGTACATTCGCACCTTCAGCAACCATCTGGAAAATAAACATAAACAGCAGTTTCCGATATTCCCCGGTATGGTGGCGACGGTCGATATCCGCACGGGTAAAAAAAGCGTGCTGGATTATCTGTTGAAACCCTTTAACAAAGCACAGGAGGCGTTGCGCGAACGATGAACATTAGCGATGTGGCAAAAATTACCGGCCTGACCAGCAAAGCCATTCGCTTCTATGAAGAGAAGGGACTGGTGACACCGCCGATGCGCAGCGAAAACGGTTATCGTACCTATACGCAGCAGCATCTCAACGAACTGACCTTACTGCGTCAGGCACGCCAGGTGGGCTTTAACCTGGAAGAGAGCGGCGAACTGGTGAATCTGTTTAACGACCCGCAGCGTCATAGCGCCGATGTAAAACGGCGCACGCTGGAGAAAGTCGCGGAGATCGAGCGACATATTGAAGAGCTGCAAGCCATGCGCGACCAGCTACTGGCATTGGCGAATGCCTGCCCCGGCGATGACAGCGCCGACTGCCCGATTATCGAAAATCTCTCCGGCTGCTGTCATCATCGGGCGGGGTGAAAATCAGTTAATCCCCGTTTGCACTGAAAGAATATGCTGCAAACTTTCTACCATAATGCGCCCCGACTGAAATAAGCTTTCCTGGATTTCGTTGTTAACATTCACAGCGTGAACCAGGGAGGCTAATAACACCACTTGCAGGAAGGCAAAAATAAACGCACCGATAATCATAATATGCGTCATGGCTATTTTCTTTTGCTCCTTCATTTTAAATAGCCCACAAACTGGCCTTCTTTCATTAAGGCGACTTTTCCTGTGTGATGATAAACAATGACGTTATACAGACCCGACTGATATACGGTGGCATCTTTATTATCTTCATCTATGGCACATAATGAATCATTGAGATAAGCGAAGTTCTTACTGCTCATTCTGAAGGTAAGGCCAAATCCTTTATAAATGGATTTTTTAGTGGCCTGGGCATGTTGTGCGGCTTCTGCATTTTTAAATGCCTGCGCCTCTGATGCACTTAAAATAGCCGCCTGACGCTGTTGTTCTGCGAGATAACAGGTGTCATGACTGACGCCCTGCGCCTGGCAATCTGCGATGCGGGAAGTGGGGGAGCTACAGCCAGCCAGTAATATAACCGCCAGCAGGGAAAACGATTTAATGGTGCTATTCATCATTGTTAACCTTAAATAATGTGCGGATAATTGCGAATAAGAAATTGCTATTAAAATTAGAACGAATATCCCACGCCGACACCTGCGCCAAAATCAGATTGTGTATCCGCTGAGACTCCCGCTTTAATTACCGTATGAATTCCGGCATTAAAAGATGTTCCGACAGACACCGCAGATTCACCGTTGAACGTTCCTGCTCCCGCTGACACCATCATTAAATCACCGGTTTTCACCTGCGGCTGTGAGGCAATGGCAATGGCTGACGCGATCCCCGCATTAGCATCTTTACGGTTATCTTCAACTTCGTTTTTCAGCGAACTGAAATTGTTATTGAGCGTGTTAATCTGCTGGCTGTTATCAGCGACCTGGTTTTGGGTGTTGGTTAACTGTTGCTGCGTTTGTGCGGAATCTTGTCTCAGACTTTCAATTTGCTCATGTGCCTGGGCTGACTTCTGCGCCAGACTTTGCATTTGTTTATCGTATTGAGTCCTTTCATTTTGCTGTTGTGCTGCCACATCGGTTGTCAGCGCATTCATTTTCTGCCCTTGTTCAGTGGTAGTGCGCTGATTAGCCTCATTTTGAGCCGCCAGTCTGGCATTAATCATCTCCTGATAATGCGCGGTATTTTGCGTATCTCCAGTCGCGGCGAGCGTTTTTTGTGTGGCTACGATCTGCGCCTGTTGCTCTGTAATTTGCGTTTGCTGGGCATCAGTTACCGCAGACTGTCGGGCGTTGATCATGCTCTGATAACGGGCAGTTGTCTGTACATCACCTGTAGCGGCAACGGTTTTTTGTCCTGCGTCAGGATCTGTCTGGACAGGGGGAGGCTGAGTGGTATCAGATGTTTCAGAAGGGATGTAGTGATGTTCAGTCAAATAGGTATACGCAGCGGGGCTGTTGTCTGTGCGTTCTAAAAAGCGGGTAATCTTCTGCTCAATCTCCGATTGCGACATGCCAGAGTTAATGGCTGAAAGCTCTGTTGCCGCCGCTTGAATGGTATCACCAGCTAAAACAACAGGGCTGGATGTTGCTGAAATTATGAGTGCCAGTAAAGCTACGTTTACAGTTTTCATTCATTTTCTCTCGTGCAAAATAAGTCGCATTAGTGTTTCTATAAGAAACAAATAATATTATTTTAAGAAATAAACTACGTTGCAATTTAATCGAAATCTACGCCGCCATTTGTGTGATGTAAAGCGCATTTTTGGTTGGTGTAAGCGTAAATATCGCCAATAAGAAACAAAAAATGTTTCTTATATAAATAAAATAGAAAATCATTTTGTGCTTTTTCAATGTAAAAAAGAGTAAAGACTTGTTTTGATAAGCGAAATAAATGTTGTTTCTAGGCTAAACGTGAAGCTGTTCCTGATGTGTGCTAGAATGCGTTTCTTTGATAAATCTCAATTTTTAAGAGGTTTACGCCAGGCAGGAAAATTAAATGAATGAATTTGAGAAGATTTTTAATGAAATGAATCTGGACAGGGCGCTGCTCCCCATCCTTTTTCGTTCGAATCGCTCTACGGTGTGGAAGTATTTAAGCGGCGATAGTACGGCTCCTGCCTCTGCCATGTCGCTGATCATGCTGTTGCAGTTGATCCAGAAGAGAAACCCCGATCTGTTAGCCGAATGGTTAACGCTTTCTGATTTCACCATTCCGCCAGAAGTTTACCTGGACCAGCCTGATTACTGGAAAGGGTGGGTGTATACCCAACACAAGGTCAATAAAAACGTCCTGGAATATCTAAAAAAACACTATCCGGATGAAGACCAAAAAAACATGAATAAAGGCAGTGACGAGTAATTTGCCAATGCCAGTTAATATGGCGGAGGCGGCCGACGCGCCCGCGTTGCATCAGGCGTCGGTGCGCGACTGCCGGATGCGGCGTAAACGCCTTTCCGGCCTACGTTCAGGCACAGATTTCCAGGCATGATAAGACGCGTCAGCGTCGCATCAGGCGATGACCGCACGGATGATCAGCGTTATCCCTTCAATCGCAATAACCTCAACATGCGTACCTGCACCGAGATCCTCGCTGGCGCTGACGGGCCATGAACTGTCGCCGACGCGCATATGACCGCGCCCGTTGACTAACGGTGATTCCAGCACAAATCGTCTGCCGATCAATTGCTGTCCGCGCTGGTTTAAATGACTGTCACTGTGCTTTTGTTCGCGCACGCCTCGTGCCAGCCATTTCCACCACAGCCAGGCGGCAAGTAGCGTCAGGACGGCAAACATCACCCCTTGCCACTCCCAACCCAGCGGCAGCAACCAGACCACCAGGCCAGTAATCACCGCCGCGACACCGCTCCACAACAGATAACCATTGCCGCCCAACATCTCGGCTGCCAGCAGCAGACCGCCGAGACTCAGCCAAAAAATATGCGGATGGATAACTATCATCTCGATCATGATTTATTTCGCTCGTTCGCGCTGTCTTTCACCAGTTCAGCAATCCCGGCAATCGATCCCATCAGGCTGCTGGCGTCTAATGGCATCATCACCACTTTGCTGTTGCTGGAGGAACCAATCTGCTGTAACGCTTCGGTGTATTTCTGCGCCACGAAGTAATTCACCGCCTGAATGTCACCAGAAGCAATGGCTTCAGACACCATTTGGGTTGCGCGTGCTTCTGCTTCAGCCGAACGTTCACGCGCTTCGGCCTGTAAGAATGCCGACTGACGTTCACCTTCCGCTTTCAGGATTTGTGACTGTTTTTCACCTTCGGCTTTGAGAATTTCCGCCTGACGAATCCCTTCTGCTTCAAGGATGTAAGCGCGTTTGGTACGTTCCGCTTTCATCTGCGCGTTCATTGAAGAGATAAGTTCAGCCGGTGGGCGCACATCGCGAATTTCAATACGGGTGACTTTTATCCCCCACGGATTAGTGGCTTCATCGACAATATGCAGCAGACGCGAGTTAATGCTGTCGCGCTGAGAGAGCATTTCATCAAGTTCCATCGAACCCAGAACGGTACGGATGTTGGTCATGGTCAGGTTGATGATTGCCAGTTCCAGATTGCTAACTTCATAAGCCGCGCGCGGGGCATCAATCACCTGAATAAAGCAAACGGCGTCGATAGTGACGTTGGCGTTATCTTTCGAGATAACTTCCTGGGATGGGATGTCGAGCACTTGCTCCATCATATTGATCTTACGACCAATGCGGTCCATAAACGGCACCACCAGACTTAGCCCCGGCTGTAACGTTTTGGTATAACGACCAAATCGTTCTACCGTCCACTGATAGCCCTGCGGCACGATTTTGACGCCCGCGCCAACAATCACCAGCGCGACAAAAATGAGAATCGGGATAAAAATAAGCATCGGAAAAACCTCCTGTTGTACCGTCCATAAAGAGCAAAGTTGCTGCTTGATTAAACAAATTATACCTGATTACTGAAAGAGAGTTCCCCCTTATTCTTGCGGAGGATAAACTGTTTTTAGTAAAAATCAGAAAAAGGGATGGGCAATGCAGGAAAATAGTCTTTTTCTCCAACTGCAAAATGTTGGATATCGGGCGGGCGATACGAACATTCTCAATAACATCAATTTTTCGCTGCGTGCTGGCGAATTTAAGTTAATTACCGGCCCTTCTGGCTGCGGTAAAAGTACGCTACTAAAAATAGTTGCTTCATTAATCAGCCCGACCTGCGGAACGTTACTGTTTGAAGGTGAGGATGTCAGCACACTAAAGCCAGAAACCTATCGCCAACAAGTTTCTTACTGCGCCCAAACGCCGGCTCTGTTTGGCGACACGGTCTACGATAACCTGATCTTTCCCTGGCAGATCCGTAACCAGCAGCCTGATCCGGCCATTTTTCTCGATTTTCTCGAACGTTTTTCCTTGCCGGACACCATTTTGACGAAAAATATCGCCGAGCTATCTGGTGGTGAAAAACAACGCATCTCATTGATTCGTAACCTACAATTTATGCCGAAGGTTTTATTGCTCGACGAAATCACCAGTGCGCTGGATGAAAGCAACAAACGCAACGTCAATGAGATGATCCACCGCTATGTACGTGAGCAAAATATTGCTGTGTTGTGGGTGACGCACGATAAAGACGAAATTAATCATGCGGATAAAGTGATTACACTGCAACCGCATGCCGGAGAAATGCAGGAAGCACGCTATGAACACGCATAATATTACCAACGAGTCACTGGCACTGGCATTAATGCTGGTGGTTGTCGCAATCTTAATTAGCCATAAAGAAAAACTGGCGCTGGAGAAAGATATTCTCTGGAGTGTGGGGCGCGCGATAATTCAGCTGATTATTGTCGGCTATGTATTGAAATATATTTTCAGCGTTGATGATGCCAGCCTGACATTATTGATGGTGTTATTTATCTGCTTTAATGCGGCGTGGAATGCGCAAAAACGCAGTAAATATATTGCTAAAGCGTTTATCTCATCGTTTATTGCCATTACGGTCGGGGCGGGAATTACCCTGGCGGTGCTGATTCTCTCAGGGTCGATTGAATTTATCCCGATGCAGGTGATCCCTATTGCCGGGATGATAGCCGGTAACGCGATGGTGGCAGTCGGGCTGTGTTATAACAATCTCGGGCAGCGGTTTATCAGCGAACAGCAACAGATTCAGGAGAAACTGAGTCTTGGGGCGACGCCGAAACAGGCTTCAGCGATATTGATTCGCGACAGTATTCGCGCGGCTTTAATTCCGACGGTCGATTCAGCAAAAACGGTTGGCTTAGTGAGTTTACCGGGAATGATGTCCGGGCTGATATTTGCCGGGATTGATCCAGTGAAGGCGATTAAATATCAGATTATGGTGACCTTTATGTTGCTCTCAACCGCCAGCCTGTCGACCATTATTGCCTGTTATTTAACCTATCGTAAATTTTACAATTCGCGCCACCAGTTGGTGGTGACGCAATTGAAGAAGAAATAATGTGATGCCGGATGCGCAGCATCGCATCCGGCGTTGTGGTTCATGCGCCGATCAACGGAAAATCAATACAACAACGCATACAGCTGGCGGCGATACTTCGACGCCAGTGCATCCCCCGTACCCAGCGCAGCGAGGATCTCCTGGAACGTTTTACGCGTCTGACCGTCTGCGGCGGTGAGATCTTTACGCAGATGCCCAAACAGTAACTCCAGCGCCTCTTCATTGCGCCCAACTTGATGCAGTTGCAGTGCCAGTTGCGTCGCCAGTGCGGCATCTTCTGGGTTCTCCGCCACCTGCTGTTGCAGCTGTTGAATTTCCGGCGTATCTGCCGCCTGCTTCAGCAGTTCGATTTGCGCCACCAGCCCCTGATAGCGGGTGTCCTGATCCTGCAACGGAATGGTTTTCAGCACGGCTTCTGCATCTTCAGAACGGTTCAGCGCAATCAGCGTTTCTGCCAGCAGCAGACCGATTTCCCCGTTCTGATTCGACAACTGCCAGGCGTCTTTCAGCAATGGCAGGGCGTCGGTGTAATTGCCTTCCTGCATCAGTTGCATCGCCTGCTGCGCTTTCAGCTCTTCTTCACGCGGCAGCACTTTATCCAGCAGGGCGCGGATCGCTTCTTCCGGTTGCGGTCCCTGGAAGCCGTCTACCGGTTGCCCGTTCTGGAACAGATACACGGTCGGAATCGCGCGCAGACCAAACTGGGCGGCAATCATCTGCTCCGCGTCGCAGTCCAGCTTCGCCAGAATAAATTGCCCGTTGTACTGCGCCGCGAGGCTTTCCAGAATTGGGGTTAACTGCAAACAGTGCTGGCTACGTTCAGACCAAAAATAGAACAGCACAGGTGTGGTCATTGACTGTTCAAGAACCTGTTGCAGGTTAGATTCGTTAATGTTGACAATATTTTCTACGGACATGGAGTCGCTCTCTGTTGTCGATATTTTCTTTGACATGGGGGCTTAAGCGCGCGCTTCAACTCACCCCTGCAATATTTTGTCCATCGCGCACCCTGGCAGCAGGCGCTTAAGCACCATGACTGCCCAGGTCACCAGCGTCACCGGATAGCGCATCTTCGGCTTCTCGCTGATAAAAGCATGGCGCACTTTGGCAACCACCGCTTCCGGCCCCAACGTAAAGCGGGCGGCGATGCCGGGGTTTTCGACCGGTTTATCGCTTTGCGTCTGGTTGACGTTGTCGGTGAAACGAGTACGAATGGGACCAGGCTCAACCAGGCTGACCTTGATTCCGCTGTGGCGCAGTTCCATGCGCAGTGCGTCTGACCACGCCTCCAGCGCATATTTACTGGCCGCGTAAGCGCCGCGGCCCGGCGTGGAGATTAATCCCATCACCGATGAGGTCATCACAATACGCCCTTCACCGTGCGGCAACATAGCCGGTAACAGGCGCATGGTGAGCTGGTGTGCGCCGAAAAAGTTGGCGGAAAACTGCTGTTCCATCTGCGCACGGCTGATGGTGGAAAGGGGGCCATACATGCCGAATCCGGCATTGTTAAAGATCCCATACAGACAATTATCGGTCAGGGCGATCACTTCGTCGGCTGCGCGATCAACACTTTCTGGCGAATCCAGATCGATCAACACGCCGGTGAATCCCATATTGTTCATGCGCTCAACATCATCCGGTTTCCGGCAACCTGCCAGCACATGAAAACCCTGGCGTTTTAATTCGAGCGCGCTTTCCAGGCCAATTCCACTGGAACATCCGGTAATTAAGACCGATTTTTGCATAACTTTACCTGTCAGGATCTCCGTTGCTTTATGAGTCATGATTTACTAAAGGCTGCAACTGCTTCGCCATCCAGTCGGCAATAAACGGCTGGGCGTCGCGGTTGGGATGAATACCGTCATCCTGCATCCATTGTGGCTTGAGGTAGACCTCTTCCATAAAAAAGGGCAGCAGCGGAACATCAAACTCTTTGGCGAGTTTGGGGTAAATGGCACTAAAGGCTTCATTATAACGGCGACCATAGTTTGCAGGCAGACGTATTTGCATTAACAATGGTTCAGCGTTGGCGGCTTTGACATCCTGCAAAATCTGGCGCAGCGTTTGCTCGGTTTGTTGTGGCTGAAAACCACGCAAACCGTCATTGCCGCCCAGTTCAACCAGCACCCAGCGCGGCTGATGCTGTTTCAGCAGAGCCGGAAGGCGCGCCAGCCCTTGTTGCGAGGTGTCGCCGCTGATGCTGGCATTGACTACCGACGTTTTGCTCTGCCACTTATCATTCAACAAGGCAGGCCAGGCCGCGCTGGCAGACATTCGATACCCGGCGCTCAGGCTATCACCCAGAATTAATAACGTGTCCGCTGCGGCGGCACGGAAAGTTAACAGGACCAGGAACAGGAAGGGCAAATGCCAGCGGAAAACATTGTTGAAGTTCATCATCTTAAGAAGTCCGTCGGTCAGGGGGAGCATGAACTCTCCATCCTCACCGGAGTTGAGCTGGTTGTCAAACGTGGCGAAACCATCGCGCTGGTGGGCGAGTCGGGATCGGGTAAGTCAACCTTGCTGGCGATCCTCGCCGGGCTGGATGACGGCAGCAGTGGCGAAGTGAATCTGGTAGGACAACCGCTACATAATATGGACGAAGAAGCGCGGGCAAAGTTGCGCGCGAAGCATGTAGGCTTTGTTTTTCAGTCATTTATGTTAATTCCGACCCTTAACGCGCTGGAAAACGTCGAGCTTCCGGCGCTGCTGCGCGGTGAGAGTAGCGCGGAAAGTCGTAACGGGGCGAAAGCATTGCTCGAACAGTTAGGGCTGGGCAAACGTCTTGATCATCTTCCGGCACAGCTTTCCGGCGGCGAACAGCAACGTGTGGCGCTGGCGCGTGCCTTTAACGGTCGGCCAGATGTGCTATTTGCTGATGAACCTACCGGCAACCTTGACCGCCAGACGGGTGATAAAATTGCCGACCTGCTGTTTACCCTCAACCGTGAGCATGGCACCACGTTGATTATGGTGACCCATGACCTGCAACTGGCGGCACGCTGTGACCGCTGCTTACGGCTGGTGAACGGGCAGTTGCAGGAGGAAGCATGATTGCACGTTGGTTCTGGCGCGAATGGCGCTCGCCGTCGCTATTAATTGTCTGGCTGGCGCTTAGCCTGGCGGTGGCCTGTGTGCTGGCGCTGGGCAATATCAGCGATCGCATGGAGAAAGGTTTAAGCCAGCAAAGCCGGGAGTTTATGGCGGGCGATCGGGCGTTGCGCAGTTCGCGCGAAGTGCCGCAAGCGTGGCTGGAGGAAGCGCAAAAGCGCGGCCTGAAAGTCGGCAAGCAGCTGACTTTCGCCACGATGACATTTGCAGGCGACACACCGCAGCTGGCGAACGTCAAAGCGGTGGATGAGATCTACCCGATGTATGGCGATCTGCAAACTAATCCCCCTGGCCTGAAACCGCAGGCGGGCAGCGTATTGCTGGCCCCACGCCTGATGGCACTGCTTAACCTGAAAATCGGCGATACCATCGACGTGGGCGATGCCACGCTGCGGATCGCCGGAGAAGTGATTCAGGAACCGGATGCCGGTTTTAACCCCTTCCAGATAGCCCCACGCCTGATGATGAATCTGGCGGATGTCGATAAAACCGGAGCCGTGCAGCCGGGGAGTCGGGTCACCTGGCGCTATAAATTTGGTGGCAGCGAGAATCAGCTCGACGGCTATGAGAAATGGCTGTTACCCCAGCTTAAACCCGAACAACGCTGGTACGGTCTGGAACAGGACGAAGGCGCGCTGGGGCGCTCGATGGAACGCTCGCAACAGTTCCTGCTGCTTTCGGCGCTTCTGACCTTGCTGCTGGCAGTGGCTGCGGTGGCGGTGGCGATGAATCATTACTGTCGCAGTCGCTACGATCTGGTGGCGATCCTCAAAACGCTGGGGGCAGGGCGAGCGCAACTGCGTAAGTTAATCGTCGGTCAGTGGTTGATGATTCTGGTGCTTTCAGCCGTTACCGGCGGGGCGATTGGCCTGTTGTTCGAAAGCGTATTGATGGTACTGCTCAAGCCCGTTCTGCCTGCCGCACTACCGCCTGCCAGCCTCTGGCCGTGGCTGTGGGCGCTCGGCACCATGACAGTCATCTCGCTGCTGGTGGGGCTACGACCGTACCGCCTGTTGCTGGCAACGCAGCCTTTACGCGTACTACGTAATGATGTGGTAGCGAACGTCTGGCCGCTGAAGTTTTATCTGCCGGTTGTCACTGTGGTGGTTGTGCTGCTGCTCGTCGGGCTGATGGGCGGCAGTATGCTGCTGTGGGCGGTGCTGGCGGGCGCGGTGGTGCTGGCTTTGCTGTGCGGTGTGCTGGGCTGGATGCTGCTGAATGTACTTCGCCGCATGACGCTGAAATCGCTGCCTCTGCGCCTGGCGGTCAGCCGCCTGTTACGTCAGCCGTGGTCAACGTTAAGCCAGCTTTCGGCATTTTCGCTCTCCTTTATGCTGCTGGCGCTGCTGCTGGTGTTGCGTGGCGATCTGCTTGACCGCTGGCAGCAGCAGCTACCGCCAGAAAGCCCGAACTACTTTTTAATCAACATCGCCACAGAACAGGTTACGCCGCTAAAAGCGTTCCTCGCGGAACATCAGATAGTCCCGGAATCATTTTATCCAGTGGTGCGTGCGCGGCTGACGGCGATTAACGACAAGCCGACAGAAGGTAATGACGATGAGGCGCTTAACCGCGAACTCAATCTTACCTGGCAAAATACGCGGCCCGATCATAATCCGATTGTCGCTGGTAACTGGCCGCCAAAAGCCGATGAAGTGTCGATGGAAGAGGGGCTGGCGAAACGCTTAAACGTTGCCCTCGGCGATACCGTGACTTTTATGGGCGATACCCAGGAGTTCCGCGCTAAAGTGACCAGCCTGCGCAAAGTGGACTGGGAAAGTCTGCGGCCTAATTTCTATTTTATTTTCCCTGAAGGGGCGCTGGATGGACAGCCGCAAAGCTGGCTCACCAGTTTCCGCTGGGAGAATGGCAACAGCATGTTGACGCAACTCAACCGTCAGTTCCCGACCATTAGCCTGTTAGACATTGGCGCGATTTTAAAACAGGTCGGTCAGGTGCTGGAGCAGGTAAGTCGGGCGCTGGAAGTGATGGTAGTGCTGGTCACCGCCTGCGGTATGTTGCTGTTGCTGGCACAGGTGCAGGTGGGAATGCGTCAGCGTCATCAGGAGCTGGTGGTGTGGCGCACCCTAGGCGCGGGCAAAAAACTGCTGCGCACAACATTGTGGAGTGAGTTCGCCATGCTCGGGTTTGTTTCTGGTCTGGTGGCCGCAACTGGTGCGGAAACGGCGCTGGCAGTGTTGCAGGCGAAAGTGTTCGACTTCCCGTGGGAACCGGACTGGCGGTTGTGGATTGTGCTGCCGTGCAGCGGTGCACTGCTGCTGTCACTTTGCGGCGGCTGGCTCGGCGCGCGACTGGTTAAGGGTAAGGCGCTGTTCAGGCAGTTTGCGGGGTGATGACAGGCGTTAGATTGCCTGATGCGCTACGCTTATCAGGCCTACGAGGATCGTGCAATATATTGATTTTGCAAGATTGTGTAGGCCGGATAAGGCGTTTACGCCGCATCCGGCAGTCTTGCTACTAGCGTCGGGATTGTATCGCCAACATAGCTGTTTGAATATGTAGGCATCCTGACTTATAATTCACTTGCTAGATGAGGACTGTTTCATTTCTGCCCGGAACCACCAAGTCTTGGGCGGAAAAAATAAAAAAACCGACTGTCATGTCGGTTTTTTTATATCTGTATTCTGGTGCAACCATTCTGTTCTCACGACAATCGCCGTTTCAGAATACCGCCCATTACCGCGCCTTAACCCATTCCGCTACTTCCGCCCACTCACCGCGAAAGACAACTTTTTCCGCTTTTTTCTCAAGCTGATAGCGATACATCGGGTCGTAATACTCTTCAAGCAGCGGCACCAGCCAGGCCAGATGACCGTCGGTTGTGCCGGTTGAAAGTTGCGTTGTCAGCGCTGCATCCAGCCTTGCAGCCAGTTCGTTATAGCGCTGTAGCCCCAGCCGACGCTTAATCGCCGAAAGACCATGATGCAGGTATTCGCAATACTCTTGCCAGCCCTGTTCGTCGCCGTACGCATGGGTAAAATCATGATGCATACGCAAGAAATACTCTTCGTTCAGGCGCTCAAGACGGATCTCAAACGGATCTTCTACCACCGCAATCGTCGCCTGAGTCATTCGTTCGCGCAGGCATTCCGGCAGGTGATTCGAACCGATCATCCGGCTTTCATCTTCCAGCACCCACAGGCGCAGCTCCTGACGGGCGTCGGTTTTTAGCATTTCGGCAGCCAGCAGGTTTTCAAAACTCGCCTGGCTAAGTTGCGGCTGCAATGTGCGACCAAAAGCAGAACCGCGATGGCGCGCCAGCCCTTCCAGATCAACACCGTTCGGCTGTTGTTGCACTAACAGCGTTTTACCGCTGCCGGTACAACCGCCAATCAGCACTATCGGTTTTTGTGACAGTTCAATGGTCGCCTGAATCGCAGTCTGGCGCAGTACCTTATAACCGCCTTCCACCAGCGGATAATCAATCCCCGCTTCATGCAGCCAGCGTTGCACAATATGTGAACGTTGACCGCCACGGGCGCAGCAGAGAATACCTTGCGGATTTTGCAGACACGCTGCCCGCCAGGCATCCATGCGCTGCTGACGAATTTCACCCGCCACCAGTTTATGCCCCAGCGCCAGCGCCGCGTCAGACCCTTGCTGTTTATAGCAGGTGCCAACGGCGGCGCGTTCATCATTATTCATTAACGGCAGATTGATAGCGGCGGGCATTGCGCCTTGCTCAAACTCGATGGGGGCGCGAACATCAATAATGGGCGTATCAGCAATCAGCAGGGCACGATAGTCCTGTTCCGTGTGTCTCTCTTGCATAGTAAAAAGTGAACCTCAAATCAGCTTGCGCGCTATTTTACGCGCCAACGCGCAAGGAAACTTGATTTTTAACTGTGTGAGTTGCCGAAAATTTCTAAAAATCCACTGATTTCCGGCCTGCGCTGGGTAAATAAGGCCACAATATCTTCCACCGCCTTGCCGCTGCCAAATTTACGCCATGCCAGACTCAATGGCGAAGGCGGGCGCATCGTCGGGATGACCCGGCTGACCAGTTGTTGATTATCAATCATCGACTGGCAAAGTGATTTTGGCAAAAAAACAATGCCAACGCCCGCCAGATGGGCGGCGATTTTCGTTTCCATATCAGGAACAATAATCTCTTTTTGTCCCGGCAAACGCCAGGCGACGCGTTTGGTTAAGGTGCGGGCGCTGTCTTCAATATTGACCGCAGGAAAGCGCCGCAATTGCGCTTCTGTTAGCGGCTCTTCAACCTTTGCCAGTGGATGATCTGCCGCCATGACAAAGCGCCATTGCACCGAACCTAAGGGATCAAGGCTAAAAGTATTTGCCAGTGCTTCTGTTCCCGTGACGCCGATAGCCAGTGAAAAACCTTCGTACAATAGCGAGTCCCAGACGCCCATATAGATTTGTCGGGAGATGTGAAACTGGGTAAAGGGGTAACGTTCATTCAACCACGCCAGCAACTGGGCGACGGCCTCGGAATTATAGAGCAGGTTGTTGATGACGATATTCACCTGGCGTTCCACGCCATCATTCACCTGTTGTAGCTCGCTCGGCATGCTTTCCAGCCAACTCAGCCAGTCTCTGGCCTGACAAAGCAGATGCTCGCCAGCCGCTGTCAACGTCACGCTGCGAGTCGTGCGGAAAAACAGCGCTACTCCGGTATTCTCTTCCAGAAGCTTAATGCGATAACTGATGGTCGCTGTCGTTTTACATAATCGTTCTGCCGCTTTTGAAAAACTTCCCGTTTCGGCAACAGCAATGAAAGTCCGCAAAGTTTCTGGATCAAACATCTTCAGGTATCCCCTTTTAAATCAGCAGGTTGCGTGATTTTCCTGTTCGTTGATTTACCTGTATTTTCACATGATAACCCTGCGTGATTTGTGGGCTAAATCTAGTTTTGGAAAAATATTCCAACTTTTGTATTGATGTTGTTCTCTTAAGGTTTTAGATTGCCTGTTATTGAAACCTGGCTGACCGGTCGGCGGTGGTTGAACGGAATTATGTTACAAGGACAAAAAGATGAAACTTCAGGTATTACCGTTAAGTCAGGAAGCCTTCTGTGCTTATGGCGACGTTATCGAAACGCAGCAACGGGATTTTTTCCATATTAACAATGGCCTGGTGGAGCGCTATCACGATTTGGCGCTGGTTGAGATTCTTGAGCAAGACCGTACGCTTATCAGCATTAACCGCGCGCAACCGGCGAATCTGCCGCTGACCATCCACGAACTCGAACGTCATCCGCTGGGTACTCAGGCATTTATCCCGATGAAAGGTGAAGTGTTTGTAGTGGTCGTGGCGTCAGGTGACGATAAACCAGACCTGTCAACGCTGCGGGCGTTTATCACCAACGGTGAGCAGGGGGTGAATTATCATCGTAACGTCTGGCATCACCCGCTTTTCGCCTGGCAGCGCGTCACCGATTTTCTGACTATCGATCGCGGCGGCAGTGACAACTGTGATGTTGAAAGTATTCCTGAGCAGGAACTCTGTTTTGCGTGACGCCTGCAACCGACTTGCATAAGATAAACTAATTGTTCATTGTTTATGCTCACTTGTAGGTCGGAGTTAACGTAGGTATGACGGAAGTTAGACGGCGCGGCAGGCCAGGACAGGCGGAGCCTGTGGCACAGAAGGGCGCACAGGCGTTAGAGCGGGGAATTGCGATTCTGCAATATCTGGAAAAAAGTGGGGGAAGTTCGTCGGTTAGCGATATTTCTCTCAATCTGGATTTGCCGCTCTCGACGACCTTTCGCCTGTTAAAGGTTTTACAGGCAGCGGATTTTGTCTATCAGGACAGTCAGTTAGGCTGGTGGCATATAGGATTAGGTGTCTTTAACGTCGGCGCGGCGTACATCCATAACCGTGATGTCCTCTCCGTTGCCGGGCCGTTTATGCGCCGCCTGATGCTGCTTTCCGGCGAGACGGTCAATGTCGCGATTCGTAACGGCAATGAAGCGGTATTAATTGGTCAGTTAGAGTGTAAATCGATGGTCAGGATGTGTGCGCCGCTGGGCAGTCGTCTGCCGCTGCATGCTTCCGGTGCGGGCAAGGCGCTGCTTTATCCGCTGGCGGAAGAGGAGTTGATGAGCATCATTCTGCAAACCGGTTTGCAGCAGTTTACGCCAACTACGCTTGTGGATATGCCTACCTTGCTGAAGGACCTGGAACAAGCGCGTGAACTGGGCTATACCGTAGATAAAGAAGAGCATGTTGTAGGCCTGAATTGCATAGCTTCAGCAATTTACGATGATGTAGGTAGTGTTGTTGCCGCTATCTCCATCTCCGGGCCTTCATCAAGACTGACAGAAGATCGTTTTGTCAGTCAGGGTGAGCTGGTCAGAGACACCGCCCGCGATATCAGCACGGCGTTGGGGCTGAAAGCACATCCATAGTGTCTGTCGCATCCCGCTCTGCGGAGCGGGTTTTTTTGACAAAATTTGAAAGTTGGAAAATTTTTCCAATTAATAGAGGTAGGAATAAAATGGCAAAAATGAGAGCCGTTGACGCGGCAATGTATGTGCTGGAGAAAGAAGGTATCACCACCGCCTTCGGCGTTCCGGGAGCAGCAATCAATCCTTTCTATTCAGCGATGCGTAAGCACGGCGGTATTCGTCACATTCTGGCGCGTCACGTGGAAGGTGCGTCGCACATGGCGGAAGGCTATACCCGCGCAACGGCTGGGAATATCGGCGTTTGTCTGGGGACTTCAGGTCCGGCGGGTACTGACATGATCACCGCGCTCTATTCTGCTTCTGCTGATTCAATTCCTATTCTGTGCATTACCGGCCAGGCACCGAGAGCCCGTCTGCATAAAGAAGATTTTCAGGCCGTAGATATCGAATCTATCGCCAAGCCGGTCAGTAAAATGGCGGTTACAGTACGTGAAGCGGCGCTGGTGCCTCGTGTGCTGCAACAGGCATTTCACCTGATGCGTTCTGGTCGTCCGGGGCCGGTACTGGTGGATTTACCGTTCGACGTACAGGTTGCGGAAATCGAGTTTGATCCTGACATGTACGAGCCGCTGCCGGTCTACAAACCTGCAGCCAGCCGTATGCAGATCGAAAAAGCGGTAGAAATGTTAATTCAGGCCGAACGTCCGGTGATTGTTGCCGGGGGCGGGGTGATCAACGCTGATGCCGCGGCGCTGTTACAACAGTTTGCCGAACTGACCAGCGTTCCGGTTATCCCAACGCTGATGGGCTGGGGCTGTATTCCGGACGATCACGAACTGATGGCCGGGATGGTGGGTCTGCAAACCTCGCATCGCTACGGTAACGCAACGCTGCTGGCGTCGGACATGGTGTTTGGTATCGGTAACCGTTTTGCTAACCGTCATACCGGTTCGGTAGAGAAATACACCGAAGGGCGCAAAATCGTTCATATCGATATTGAACCGACGCAAATTGGTCGCGTGCTGTGTCCGGATCTCGGCATTGTCTCTGATGCTAAAGCGGCGCTGACGCTGCTGGTTGAAGTGGCGCAGGAGATGCAAAAAGCAGGTCGTCTGCCATGCCGTAAAGAGTGGGTTGCTGAGTGCCAGCAGCGCAAACGTACTTTGTTGCGTAAAACTCACTTCGACAACGTGCCAGTGAAACCACAGCGCGTGTATGAAGAGATGAACAAAGCCTTTGGACGTGATGTTTGCTATGTCACCACCATCGGCCTGTCACAAATCGCTGCGGCGCAAATGCTGCATGTCTTTAAAGACCGTCACTGGATCAACTGTGGTCAGGCAGGCCCGCTGGGCTGGACCATTCCGGCGGCGCTGGGCGTGTGTGCTGCTGATCCAGAACGTAATGTGGTGGCGATTTCCGGTGACTTCGACTTCCAGTTCCTGATTGAAGAATTAGCCGTTGGCGCACAGTTCAACATTCCGTACATCCATGTGCTGGTGAATAACGCCTATCTCGGTCTGATTCGCCAGTCGCAACGCGCATTTGATATGGATTACTGCGTACAGCTCGCGTTCGAAAATATTAACTCCAGTGATGTGAACGGTTATGGCGTTGACCACGTGAAAGTAGCGGAAGGTTTAGGTTGTAAAGCTATTCGCGTTTTCAAACCGGAAGATATTGCTCCAGCCTTTGAACAGGCGAAAGCCTTAATGGCGCAGTACCGTGTCCCGGTGGTGGTGGAAATTATGCTGGAACGTGTAACCAATATTTCGATGGGCAGTGAACTGGATAACGTCATGGAATTTGAAGATATCGCCGATAACGCAGCGGATGCACCGACTGAAACCTGCTTCATGCGCTATGAATAAGGGAGATAAATAATGTTACGTTTCTCTGCTAATTTATCGATGTTATTTGGTGAATATGATTTTCTTGCCCGTTTTGAGAAAGCTGCGCAGTGTGGTTTTCGCGGTGTTGAATTTATGTTCCCTTATGACTACGACATTGAAGAATTAAAACAGGTGCTGGCGAGTAATAAACTCGAACATACGCTGCACAATTTACCGGCAGGTGACTGGGCGGCGGGCGAGCGGGGTATTGCCTGTATTCCTGGCCGTGAAGAAGAGTTTCGGGATGGCGTAGCAGCAGCGATTCGTTATGCTCGTGCACTGGGTAATAAAAAAATTAACTGTCTGGTCGGTAAAACGCCGGCTGGTTTCAGCAGTGAACAGATTCACGCAACGCTTGTAGCAAACCTGCGTTATGCCGCGAATATGCTGATGAAAGAAGATATTTTATTACTGATTGAACCTATTAACCATTTTGATATTCCTGGTTTCCATCTCACCGGAACTCGGCAGGCGCTGAAATTGATTGATGATGTTGGTTGCTGCAATTTGAAAATTCAGTATGACATTTATCACATGCAGCGGATGGAAGGTGAATTAACCAATACCATGACTCAGTGGGCCGATAAAATTGGTCACCTGCAAATTGCCGATAATCCACATCGCGGCGAACCAGGGACCGGAGAAATTAATTACGAATATCTCTTTACGGTAATTGCGCAATCAAACTACGATGGGTGGGTAGGATGTGAATATAAACCGAAGACCACTACGGAAGAGGGATTAGCGTGGATTACCCCTTACTGCTAAATTAAAATATGCTGCAGACAAGGTTTTTAATACCTGGCTGGTGGGGAATGAAGTTATCTGTATTCGATAAATGATAGCAGTTGGCGCGATTTTAACAGGTGTTCCTATGTTTAATATTTCATTTAACCGCGAAAATATGTTGTCTGGTTTTCAGTGGTTTTTCTTCATTTTTTGTAACACCGTAGTGGTTCCGCCAACGTTGCTTTCGGCATTTCAGCTACCGCAAAGCTGTTTGCTGACACTGACGCAATATGCATTTCTGGCAACCGCATTAGCCTGTATCGCTCAGGCATTTTTCGGTCATCGCCGCGCTATTATGGAAGGGCCTGGAGGTTTATGGTGGGGAACGATCCTCACCATCACGTTGGGTGAATCATCGCGAGGTACACCGCTCAATGATATTGCCAATAGTCTGGTAGCAGGAATTGCGATTTCCGGCGTACTGACTATTTTAATTGGTATTAGTGGGTTAGGTCACCGTCTGGCACGCTTGTTCACCCCAACCGTGATGGTCGTTTTTATGTTGATGCTGGGCGCGCAGCTTACCACTATCTTCTTTAAGGGAATGTTAGGTTTGCCGTTTGGTATTGCCGACCCAAATTTTAAAATTCAGTTTCCAGCGTTTGCTCTGTCGGTAGCGGTAATGTGTCTGGTGCTGGCGATGATTATTTTTCTTCCCCAGCGTTTGGCACGTTATGGGGTATTGGTGGGGACAATACTAGGTTGGCTACTTTGGCGTTTCTGCTTTCCTTCATCGCCAATCATTCATTCTGAACTGCACTGGCAATGGTTTCCCTTGGGGAGCGGAGGCAAGTTATCCCCAGGGATTATTGTGACGGCGGTAATTACCGGTCTGGTTAATATCAGCAATACTTATGGCGCAGTCCGGGGTACTGATATTTTTTACCCACAACAAGGGGCGGGAAACAGACGTTATCGTCGAAGTTTCGTGGTCACAGGGGTGATGACGCTGGTGACGGTGCCGATGGCTATTATTCCCTTTTCGCCGTTCGTTTCGTCTATTGGTTTATTAACGCAAACTGGCGATGCGACACGTCGTTCATTTCTCTACGGTAGTGCGATTTGTTTGTTGGTAGCGATGACTCCGCCACTGACGCGCTTATTCAGCAGTATTCCGCTGCCGGTAACGAGTGCGGTAATGTTAGTGTCTTATTTGCCATTACTCTTTTCTGCGCTACTTTTTAGCCAACAAATTAACTTTACGGCGCGTAATGTTTATCGACTCGCACTACCGTTATTTGTTGGGATCTTTTTAATGGGATTACCGCCTGTCTATTTACAGGATCTGCCATTAACGCTTCGCCCATTATTAAGTAACGGATTGCTGGTTAGTATTTTGTTGGCGGTGTTAATGGATAATCTGATTCCGTGGCATCGGCTGAAATGAGGTGACGGGTGACGAGAATTAGCCACCCGATATGGCTCAACTGAACTTACTCTGCGCCCACATCACGCCGCTGGCATACTCCGGCGGCAGTAATGGGATCAGCGCTTCCAGCGTCGCGGTCAGACGCGATGTGTCGCTGTCGGTCAAATTCAGATGCCCCACTTTACGGCCCGGACGGACTTCTTTGTCGTACCAGTGCAGATGCACCAGCGGCAGTTTCAGCCAGTCATAATTCACATCGCTACCAATCAGGTTGATCATCACCGACGGACTATTCACTACCGGTTGCGGTAACGGCAGATTGGTAATCGCCCGCAGATGCAGCTCAAACTGGCTGATGCTGGCACCGTTTTGCGTCCAGTGACCGCTGTTATGCACACGCGGTGCCAGTTCGTTGATCAGCAGACCTTGCGGGGTGACAAAACACTCCATCGCCATCACGCCCACATAGCCCAGTTCCTGCATTATCGCCGACAGCATCTCTTCGGCTTGCGCCTGTTGCTGTGCGTTGGCCTGCGGAAAAGCGACGCTGGTGCGCAAAATACCGTCCTGGTGCAGGTTATGCGTCAGCGGATAAAACACGGTGCTGCCGTCAAAGCCGCGTGCGCCAACCAGCGACACTTCACCAGAGAAGTTAATGCCCTGCTCGACAATACATTCGCCGTAACACTCTGCCGGTAACTGTTTGGTTTCATCGGCGCGTAAACGCCATTGACCGCGACCGTCATAGCCACCAGTGCGACGCTTAACAATCGCCAGCTCACCTAAACGATCAAACACCGCAGGCCACTCGCTACGATCGGCAAGTAACTGCCACGGCGCGGTCGGCAGGTGGAGCTTGTCGAAAAGCTGCTTCTGAGTCAGACGGTCGGCAATAATCGGGAACACATCGCGGTTTACAAATGCCGGATGGCGCGCCAGCTCGCGGGTTAATGCGGTTTCCGGCCAGCGTTCGATCTCAGCGGTAATCACGCTTTGTTGAAAAGGCACCGCCGCCGGTTCAGCGTCCAGCCCAACCGGCCAGACAGTAATGCCTAACGGTTCGCCTGCCTGACGCAGCATACGGCCTAACTGCCCGTTCCCGAGGACGCAAACCTGTTTCATGCCGCACCTCGAGGGTCCGGGTTTTCCAGCACTTCGTCGGTCTGGGCTTTGCGCCAGTCATTCAGACGCTGGTGCAGTTCTTTATCATGAGTCGCAAGAATTTGTGCTGCCAGTAACGCCGCGTTTGCCGCGCCTGCTTTACCAATCGCCAGCGTACCTACAGGAATGCCGCGCGGCATTTGTACGATGGAGTAGAGGCTATCGACACCGCTCAGTGCGGCGCTCTGTACGGGCACGCCCAGCACTGGCACCAGCGTTTTGGCGGCAATCATGCCCGGCAGGTGTGCAGCGCCGCCTGCGCCCGCAATAATCACCTGATAACCGTTCTCTTCGGCGCTTTCGGCGAAGCTGAACAGTTTATCGGGGGTACGGTGAGCAGAAACCACTTCAACGTGGTGCGGGACATTCAGGATTTCGAAGATTTCGGCGGCGAACTGCATGGTAGCCCAGTCGCTTTTGGACCCCATCACGATGGCGACACGCGCCGGATTATTGCGGGAAGACATGCGTCTTAAAACTCCTGTGGTGCACAACTCTCGGCTTTAGAGGGCACAGAGAATAGCACGGAAAGAGAGCAAGGAAAACGGTTGCGTAGGCGGAATTAACCGTCAGTTGTTGAGTTTTTAGTCTGCTCTGCGTGTTGATTATGCGCTCTGGCTGAACTGGCAAAGAATGCCCATATCAGCACAATGCTCCACGGAAAAAAGCAAATACCAACAATCAATATAAATCTTTCTACAAAGCGTTGGTTGTGAGGGCGGGTGAGTACTAAATAAATGAGCCAGAAATAGACTATCCACGAAATGACCGCCGCAGCTACCAGTGACAATGCGCCAAAATAGAAGCCGACAAGACCGAACCAGCTAATACACAGAGGTGCACCTGCCGTAAGAGCGATGCCAGAAATCAAAAATCCGTTGCAGCGTTGCATAATAATATTCCCTGTTGTTATTTCACTCAGGGATTTATTACCTTGCTGGCTCAGAAAAAGATATACAGGTTGCGTTAGTCCGGCGCTTTTTCAGAATCTATTCATTCGTGTTCAGAAGGGAAAATGAATTAATTCAACGTCATCTGCCGTGACTTTCACCATTGAACCTTTCGTATGCCAGGCACCGAGTACCACGCGAAAAGCCGGTTGCGCATTGGCGATGAGCTCATGCACTGCCGGGCGATGGGTATGCCCGTGAATCAGCCATTGCACCTGATGTTTTTCCATCGCACTGACTACCGCGTTTTGGTTAACGTCCATGATTGCCAGCGATTTACTGCTGTTGGCTTCTTTACTGTTCGCTCGCATTCGCGCGGCAATACGTTTGCGCACAAACAACGGCAGGGCGAGGAATAGCGTTTGCAACCAGGGTTTGTGGACTTTAGCGCGAAAAGCCTGATAACCCACATCGTCAGTGCACAGCGTGTCACCATGCATAATCAATACCCGACGACCATAAAGTTCGAGCACCTTCTCTTCCGGCAATAACGTCATGCCGCTTTCACGGGCAAAGCGTTTGCCGAGCAGAAAATCACGGTTGCCATGAATGAAATAACAGGGAACGCCGGAATCGGATACCGCTTTGATCGCAGCCGCCATCTGGCGATGAAACGGGCTGGGATCGTCGTCGCCAATCCAGGCTTCAAACAGATCGCCAAGAATATACAGCGCGTCGGCCTTGCGGGCTTCTCCCGCTAAAAAACGCAGAAAACCGGCGGTGATCGCCGGTTCTTCCACGCAGAGATGAAGATCTGCAATAAAGAGTGTCGCCACGATTACTCGCTAACGGTCACGCTTTCAATGATAACGTCTTCTTTTGGCACGTCCTGGTGCATACCGCTACGACCGGTAGCGACACCTTTGATTTTGTCGACTACGTCCATGCCTTCAACCACTTCAGCAAACACGCAGTAACCCCAACCTTGCAGGCTCTCGCCGGAGAAGTTCAGGAAGTCGTTATCAACCACGTTGATGAAGAACTGGGCAGTTGCAGAGTGCGGTGCCTGAGTACGGGCCATTGCCAGCGTACCACGGGTGTTTTTCAGACCGTTGTTGGCTTCGTTTTTGATCGGCTCTTTGGTGGCTTTTTGTTTCATGCCCGGCTCAAAACCGCCGCCCTGAATCATAAAACCGTTGATAACACGGTGGAAAATGGTGTTGTTGTAAAAACCTTCGCGGCAGTAGTCCAGGAAGTTTTTAACTGTTTCAGGTGCTTTATCGTCAAAAGTTTTGATGACAATATCGCCGTGATTGGTGTGGAAAGTAACCATTTTTGCATCCTGTTCCGTTTGATTGGTGCTTCAACCCGGTTCGGGTCATATATAGGGTGGTGTTATAGCATAACCGCACGATCGGATCATCTCGCAATGTATGCTGATTCGCGCGGGAAATATGGGTATTATACGCAACTCAATTACCCACACATGTCTAAACGGAATCTTCGATGCTAAAAATCTTCAATACTCTGACACGCCAAAAAGAGGAATTTAAGCCTATTCACGCCGGGGAAGTCGGCATGTACGTGTGTGGAATCACCGTTTACGATCTCTGTCATATCGGTCACGGGCGTACCTTTGTTGCCTTTGACGTGGTTGCGCGTTACCTGCGTTTCCTCGGCTATAAGTTGAAGTATGTGCGTAACATTACCGATATCGACGACAAAATCATCAAGCGCGCCAATGAAAATGGCGAAAGCTTTGTGGCGCTGGTGGATCGCATGATCGCCGAAATGCACAAAGATTTTGATGCTTTGAACATTCTGCGCCCGGATATGGAGCCGCGCGCGACGCACCATATCGCAGAAATTATTGAACTCACTGAACAACTGATCGCCAAAGGTCACGCTTATGTGGCTGACAACGGCGACGTGATGTTCGACGTCCCGACCGATCCGACTTATGGCGTGCTGTCACGTCAGGATCTCGACCAGCTGCAGGCAGGCGCGCGCGTTGACGTGGTCGACGACAAACGCAACCCGATGGACTTCGTTCTGTGGAAGATGTCGAAAGAGGGCGAACCGAGCTGGCCGTCTCCGTGGGGCGCGGGCCGTCCTGGCTGGCACATTGAATGTTCGGCAATGAACTGCAAGCAGCTGGGTAACCACTTTGATATCCACGGCGGCGGTTCAGATCTGATGTTCCCGCACCACGAGAACGAAATCGCTCAGTCCACCTGTGCCCATGATGGTCAGTATGTGAATTACTGGATGCACTCCGGGATGGTGATGGTTGACCGCGAGAAGATGTCGAAATCGCTGGGTAACTTCTTTACCGTGCGCGATGTGCTGAAATACTACGACGCGGAAACCGTGCGTTACTTCCTGATGTCGGGCCACTATCGCAGCCAGCTGAATTACAGCGAAGAGAACCTGAAGCAGGCGCGTGCGGCGCTGGAGCGTCTCTACACTGCGCTGCGCGGTACAGACAAAACCGTTGCTCCTGCTGGTGGCGAAGCGTTTGAAGCGCGCTTTATTGAAGCGATGGACGATGATTTCAACACCCCGGAAGCCTATTCCGTGCTGTTTGATATGGCGCGTGAAGTGAACCGTCTGAAAGCAGAAGATATGGCAGCGGCGAACGCAATGGCATCTCACCTGCGTAAACTTTCCGCTGTATTGGGCCTGCTGGAGCAAGAACCGGAAGCGTTCCTGCAAAGCGGTGCGCAGGCAGACGACAGCGAAGTGGCTGAGATTGAAGCGTTAATTCAACAGCGTCTGGATGCCCGTAAAGCGAAAGACTGGGCGGCGGCAGATGCGGCGCGTGACCGTCTTAACGAGATGGGGATCGTGCTGGAAGATGGCCCGCAAGGGACCACCTGGCGTCGTAAGTAATTGCGCTATTGCCGGATGCGAGTTCTCGCATCCGGTTATCGCCTGCGCCACCACAACATTCCCATCAGCACCATCCCCGGCAACCATACCCACATCAATTCAGAAATTATCACCTGATGCCCGTACGGTGTGGTGTAACGAGACAACGCAAACGGCGCGACTTTAATCACCTGCCAGGGCGCGAAAAAGCGTTCATCTGACCACGGCCACAGCCAGCCAACGCCTTTACCGCCAGTGGTTACCGAATCCAGCAAGCTGTGCGATAGCAATGAGACGGTTAAAAACAGCCAGCAGCGAATCAGCCCAGCCCTGAACCATCGACGCCCAATCAGTACGCATAACAGCGGGACAACAAACGCAAACACCAGCGAATGGGTAAACCCGCGATGACCAAAAACATTGCCGTAAGCAACGCCAAATTTAAACGACAATACATCGGCATCGGGCAGCATCGCCAGGATGATTCCGGCAAATAACAGACGCGGCGGGATGATTTTCGAGCCCAATCCTAAACCAATACAAAGGGGAACGGCGGCGTGGGTAATAACGGTTGGCATAATGATCGCTTCGGCAAAATGTCGACGCTATCAGCCTGTATGAAAGCGACGAAGAGGGCAAAGGTCTGAAAAGAGAATCGGCCTGCGTACAGGCAGGCCGAAGTGGGCTCAGGCAACAACCTGTACGCTGTGACCCGCAAAACTCACAGTCTGACCGGCGACGATTTTGCAACGTTTACGCGTCTCAACTTCGCCGTCGACTTTTACCTGGCCTTCTGCAATCGCGATTTTCGCCTGCGCGCCGCTTTCGCTCCAGCCTTCCAGTTTCAGCAAGTCGCACAGCTCAACGTGCGGATGTTTACCTAAAGAAAATGTCGCCATGTTACTCACCCTGTGGATCATGATATTCAACGCACGCCTGTAGCGTGTTTTCAATCAGCGTGGCAACCGTCATCGGGCCAACGCCGCCGGGGACAGGCGTAATCCAGGAGGCGCGTTTAGCCGCGTCTTCAAACACTACGTCGCCCACAACTTTGCCATTTTCCAGACGGTTGATGCCGACATCAATCACAATTGCGCCTTCTTTGATCCAGTCACCTGGAATAAAGCCCGGCTTACCGACGGCAACGATCAACAGATCGGCGTTTTCTACATGATGACGCAGATTTTTAGTGAAGCGGTGAGTCACGGTGGTGGTGCAACCTGCCAGCAGCAGTTCCATGCTCATCGGGCGACCAACGATATTCGATGCGCCAATCACCACGGCGTTGAGGCCGAAAGTATCAATGTTGTAACGCTCAAGCAGCGTGACGATACCGCGCGGAGTGCAGGGACGTAGACGCGGCGCGCGCTGGCACAGACGACCGACGTTGTAAGGATGGAAACCGTCCACGTCTTTGTCCGGGTGAATACGTTCCAGCACTTTGACGTTATCAATACCTGCCGGTAATGGCAGTTGTACCAGAATGCCATCGATGGTGTTGTCGGCATTCAGTACATCGATAAGCTCCAGCAGCTCTGCTTCGCTGGTGGTTTCCGGAAGGTCGTATGAGCGGGAGATGAATCCCACCTCTTCGCAAGCTTTGCGTTTGCTTGCGACATAAATTTGCGATGCAGGGTTGCTACCCACCAGCACAACGGCCAGTCCCGGCGCCCGCAGTCCGGCTGCAATACGCGCCTGAACTTTTTGAGCAACCTCAGAGCGCACCTGCTGCGCAATCGTTTTACCATCTATAATCTTTGCTGCCATCAGAGAGAGGATTCCATCTGTTACGTAGGTCGAAGGGGATGTGCCTATTTTGTCAGAAGCGGGGCGCGCTGTCAGGTTTCGTTTTCTGGACTATCTGTAATCCGCTGTTTTTTTGGCAACAGAGAGTTGCTGGTTTGATAGTTACCCGGCTCATATAAACGCACAATTTTTCGTAACGTAAGAGAATTGTACTCTTTATCAATGAAAACAGGTTTACCTGTCCCAGACTGAGGGCGGATATGTGTTTCCTTGCTCTCATGGTGAGATAAATAGACACCGCCGTACACTTGTTCAGCAACCGGTTCAAAAGCCATTGACTCAGCAAGGGTTGACCGTATAATTCACGCGATTACAGCATCTCGCGGTGTAATGCGCCCTTAGCTCAGTTGGATAGAGCAACGACCTTCTAAGTCGTGGGCCGCAGGTTCGAATCCTGCAGGGCGCGCCATTACAATTCAATCAGTTACGCCTTCTTTATTTCCCCATAATTTCAGAAATGGAACATCTTTGGGACATCATCACCAAAAATGTCGTCAGTTTTCCTCGCGTGCTCCGTCAAATGATTAGGCGCAAGGTGAGCATATCTACGCACCATTTCTATGGATTCCCATCCGCCCATTTCCTGAAGCACTGATGAAGAACATCAATGAATGCACCAGGAGGAAACCAGTGAGTTAAGTTCAAACTGTAGTACAATTCTCTTCGGTATTAACAGGAAAGAATAGGCTATGAACCCTTATATTTATCTTGGTGGTGCAATACTTGCAGAGGTCATTGGTACAACCTTAATGAAGTTTTCAGAGGGTTTTACACGGTTATGGCCCTCTGTTGGTACAATTATTTGTTACTGTGCATCATTCTGGTTATTAGCTCAGACGCTGGCTTATATTCCTACAGGGATTGCTTATGCTATCTGGTCAGGAGTCGGTATCGTCCTGATTAGTTTACTTTCCTGGGGATTTTTCGGCCAACGGTTGGATCTGCCAGCCATTATAGGCATGATGTTGATTTGTGCCGGAGTGTTGGTGATTAACTTATTGTCACGAAGCGCACCACATTAAAAATAGTTTCGTTCGAGTTTAATAAAATGCATCAGCCCGTATGTTTATATGGGCTGCTTTTTTACGCTGCAATAATTCAAGTGATAGTGGACAAAAAGCACAATCAGTCGATGGGTTCACTGTAGGATGCAACTGCCTGAGCAGTGAACCCCCCGCTCAATTCCTGTCTGAACCCATCATTTTTCAGCCAATAATAAGTATTGTTTTCTTTATTAAAAGCGTAAATTCTACAAATACCTGCACACTCACTATTTGTGTTCCATCCACTATTAGCTACATTGCCCCATTCCTGGAAAAGTCCTGCGTTAACTTCTCGCTTGATAATATGTCCTGAATTATGATCATTATAATCGTAACTGTCGATATCCTGCGCTTCAGGAAATTCTCCGTTCATGTTTTCAATCCACGGTAAAATATTTTTAACTGATTTATAATTTTCAATGCTGTATTTGAAAAAACGCTTCACGAGAAAAGTATAAGCGCCGGCGGATTTATTCGTTATTTTATCAGTGGCAAAAATAGCAAAAATCTTCCAAACGCACCTTTCATCTACATTCGGAAAAGTCACTGTGCCATCCTGACTAACCGCCAGAGCATTATTGCCTGCATCAGTGCTACAGCTCCATATTACCTTGTCATTATTAACGGGGTCATTATCAATGACCATCTTGAAGGTGGCGCCTGGGAACAGGCTATTAGGAAAATTGTAACCACCCTTCATATCATTTTTAATATCATAGATATGGTTATCAACTAAAACACCTGTAATTTTACTCATCATTGACTCTCTTTGTGTATTAGATAAAAGTATATTTCCGTGTAAAGGAATATACTAATGCAACTGATGAGTAATTGTTCTTATTTAAAGATTATATGGTGGCATGAATATGATTATATAATGCCTCTGAGTAGTGGCTACACCGATTATTTGTGTCCAATTAATATTTACAGGATTCTGACCAGGAAAGTGAAAAGGAAAGGAGCAAGCAAAGTTGCTCCCTTAAATCATTAATACTCAAGAATGCCGTGAGCGACAGGCAAATAGCGCAGGGAGAAATAGAGCGTGTCTTTGCCGCAGGAGGAACGTTTCGCTAACAGCGAAGCAATTTCTGCATCCGGTTTTGGTTTTGCTTCAAAGGTTTTACCTTTACCGGCGACAAACAGTTCATAAACAACGCCGCTGGCGGGGGAGAAAGTTTGGCAATCGGCACTGGCCTGCAGATAACGCTCACGCTGTTCGGCAGTAAGTTTATCGACGCCGCTACCATCCTGAACCCAGACGTGGATGCCAGTAGATTTCACTTGTTCAAGCAGTTGCCGATAGCCATCGGGCGACATGTTTCCGGCGAAAAAGCTACTGATATAAACCGGTTTCGCCGAAACATCACTGATCAGCCGTTGTGAGTTGTTTAACCACTTCAGCAATGGCTGGCGAGCGGCTTCGCTGCGCCAGTTCAGGTCGTCAATTTCTGCGCTGATATACCAGCCATCCGGCGTAACGCCGGGTGCGGCGCTCCATAATCTGGCCTGCTGGAGATCGGCGACCAGCAAGCGATTAAGATAGCTCTCCAGCGCCGCGGACGACTGCTTCTGATGCAGAAAAAATTCCGGATCGGCATGCAAACCAACAATCAGCTTCAGGCCAGCTTGTTGCGCAGCTGCGGCACGCTTAAACAATAATGCCCGCTGTTCTGGCTGGGTGAACGCATCGCCGTAACGGGTCCATTGCAGAATCAGGGTGTCGAATCCTTGCAAATGCAACTGACTCATCAACCCACGCCACTGGGCGTCGGTGACCTGACTATCGCGATTTTGTGGCTGCCAGATAATACCTTTCATCGCAAAGGAAAAAGGACTGACCAACAAAAGTGTCAGCAATACGAAAATTAACTTACGCATTTACCAGTGCACTCCAATGGTGAGAAACGCGTTGTTGCGCTCCCCTGTACGTTGATTAATCGCCTTAAAGGTATGTTGATATTCGACGCCGAGACTGACTTTGTGCGGCCAGGCGTCGTAGTGCGTCTCGCCGGTCCAGATGTTCCAGCGAACGCCGACGCCGCCCACCTGCGCGCCCTGAGTACCTTTATCCCGATAGCCGTTACCTTGTACGTGAGCGTAAGGTTCAATAGTCTGCCCGTTCGCTACCTTCTGGTGCCAGCTAACTCGATAATCTGCCGTCCACGCCTGAATATCCTGACGAAAATATTGCGCCGCATCGAGATACAGGTTTTGCGCAAACCAGCCAGAACCGTTCGGGTGCCACTCATCGCTGTATTTTCCGCCGTTAAAGAACGAGGCGCTGGCACGCAGCATGGTGTCGGAGGCGCCATTTTGCCCGTTTAGTGGGAACTGCTGTTCAACGGCGAGGAAAAAGATCTGATCGCGCAGCGGCTTCCAGCGCAATCCGGTGCCTGACATCGGATTTTTCACCGGCATCATCACTCCGTTTTCTCCGGTATCGGCAAAGACGCGGCTATAAACCGAGAGCAGGTCGCCTTCCAGCAGCATATTGCGCCCGATGCGGTACTCCGCTTCCAGCTGCCCGTAACTGCGATAGCTTTTACCTGGCGCCGAACCGCCGACATTATTGCTTGCCGAGCTTATTGCCCCTGAGCGTAACCCGATAGAGGAATCAAAATTAAAACTCCAGCGGCGACCGGTATCCTCATGCAAACGACGGAAATTAAAGCGTTGTTGATTTTGTTCCGGCGTTAGCGGTGTAATCAGCGCCTGATTATCAATGTCATCAATCACCTGCCGTGCGTAGTGCTGCGTCGCAGGCATATCATCCAGACGTTGATTCACGTAGGCCAGTTGTCGGATCAGTGCCGGATCGTCCGGTAGTCCTTTATGCGCCTGTTCCAGCATCTCCCGCGACTGCGCGATATCACCACTATCCCACAGGGCGTAGCCGAGCGCCGCCTGGGTGTTGCTGTTATTGGGCTCCAGTTCAAGCGCGGCGCGCAGATCGCTCACTGCCGCTGAGACATTATGACGTTGCCGATAAATCGTTGCCCGCGCGACGTAAGCATTGGCAGAAGGCGCAATGTTAATTGAGCGAGTGAGATCGTTCAGTGCAAGTTCTGGCTGAGCTGGGATATAACGTTGCGCATGCAGCCACCAGTATTGGGCATTGTTTCCCAGCCCGCGTTGTTCTGCCTGTTGAAGCCAGCGATCGCGAGCCGCGCCATTTCCCGCCGCCTGAGCGGTATTGGCGGCGGCGAGCAGATCCTCATTGCTCATTTCGTGAAGGCTGATTTTCTCCCAGGCCGCCAGGGCGGTGCTGTAATCTTCCACCTGGTAAGCCTGATAAGCCACGGCGCGATGTTGCCAGGCGTTCGGTTGCCTTTTTTCCGCCTGAAGCCATGCATATAACGCCACGCCGGGGAGTGTTTCCCGATAACATTTCGCCAGGCGGTTCCAGGCGGCAGCATCGTAAGAAGGTGACATATCCCCAAGCAAACGAACGATTGCCGGGCAATTATCCGCAATACCCGGTAACTGGCTTTGCCACTGACGTTGCGCCGCCAGCGGCAAGGGTTTCGATAAAATCGCCACTTTTGCAGGCGTCGCCAGGTAAGGATGACTTTCCAGCAGAGAAGCCAGCCGTGTCATTAAAGTCTGGCTGACACGCGCATCGCCCTGGAAGGGATAGCGTTGCAATAATAAATCGGCAGCTTCGCGTGACTGCCCGGCCTGCATCAGTTGCCAGGTGAGTTGATCCAGTCGGGTAAGATTTGCCGGTTCTCGCTGAGACAACAATCGTGCCAGACGCAGCGCTTCTCCTTTATTATGGGTCGCCACGCTGATGGTATAACGCTCTTCAAGCATTTCATCGGCGGGGAGGGTAGCGAGCAGTCTTTGCGCCGCGTCGTACTGACCTTCTTTTAACAGCACCGGTAGCGTTGCGCCAACAACATACTGGCGGTTATCGGCAAACTGTACCTGATGATTCGCCAATGCCTGCACGGGATTGGCGCTGTATTTCGATAACAGATAGAGCCAGCTTTTCTCTTGTGCGTCCGTGGTAAACAGCGGCGTGTTTTCAGCGAGATAACGCTGGAGACGTGCTTTTTCGCCACGATAAGCCAGCGCGGTCGCGTAAGTAATGTATGACTGTGGATCGGTGAAGATCCCCACTGATTGCAGAGCAAGGATCCGATCGTCCAGTTCTCCGGCAAGAAGAACGTCAAACCACTGACGGCGCTCTGCCGCGTTTAATGTATTCTGCTGGCGTGCTTCATTGTATAGCGTATCTGCCTGCGACCATTGTTTCAGGTAGATTGCCCGTTGCAGTAGATCGGTTCGCAGCGTTTTTCCTTCCGGCGATGCGGCAAACGTTGCATCGTTCAGTTGCGCTCTGGCGACAGGCAACTGCGCCAGCCGCAGCGCATTCTGCCCGACTTCACTGCGACAACGCAGGGTCGGTGCAGCATCGCACGCTTTTTGCTGGGCGAGCAACTCTTCAACAGTAGTGACGCTTTTCACTTCCACTGGAATTGCCGCCAGATTTCGCTCAAGCCGGGCATCCCCTGGGTGACGTTTCAGTTGATCCTCAAGCAATAATCGCGCGCGGTCATCATGACCAAAATGGCGATAAGCTTCCGCCAGATATAACGTCAACGGAATATTATCCGGCACCTGCTGGTGTATATATTCAAATTCGCGGATGGCGGTTGCTTCGTCGTTATTTTTCTGTGCCTTCAGCGCCTTATCGAGACGGGGATAAATAACAAAATGGCGATAGTCGCTCAGCCCCAGCTCTTTTGCGCTGGTGCCGATATTGTCTGCGAGTGCGCTGGTACTCAATAAAGACGTCAGCAGTAAACCAGACCATCCGATGACGCGATTAAGGTTATTCTCCTTCATTTTCGGACTCCAGTTGCGCAACCTGTTCTGTGTTTAAACCTGCTTTAAGTAATAATGATTGCATCGAAACTTGTAATTCGCGTTGAATTGACAGTACGCGATCCAACGTTTCCTGGCTGATAACGCCTTCGGTGACCAAAAACTTGCCGAGCGGCAGAGAACTGCGTTCATGGCGCAATAACAACACGTTAATGGCTGAACGATTAATATGACCGAGCGTGGTCAGTATTTCGGCGAACAGGAATTGATGCGGCACATATTGCCGCCAGATTTCACCGGCCTGCTGTTCCGTGAGCCACTGATGCTGAACCGCATTGTACAACATTGCCCGTGGATCGTGGCCGCGCCGACGTGCATACCAGTGACGTAATCCAGTGACAATTTGTCCACGCAGAACAATGACGTAACGTACTTTCCGTCCGACCTTACGCGCCAGCGCCGCCAGAGAAACCGGGTCAATACCGTCTTCACTACCGACAATTAACTCATCATTTTCCAGACGCAGCGGCAGCACCGCATAATGTAGCGCCACGGAGGCCGGCATTTCGGCAATCAGCGAAGAAGGGATCTGCCAGGCATCGATGGATTCCCACGCCACGCCGTTTTGTTCAGCCAGCGCTTGCGCCAGTTGTTCGGCGCTGATCAATCCTTGCATTAGCATCGAACCGCCGAGACGTAAACCTTCGACACGATTACGCAGTGCTGTATCGAGTTGCTCTTCGGTGATGACCTGATTTTCCAGCAGAATTTGACCTAATGGGCGCAACGAACGGGTATCGCCAGTCACGCTGGGGAAATCGTGCGTCGTTTTATCCCACGCCACGCGACGCGGATCGCCGTGCTGAAGAACCTGTTTCAGCGCGCGCCAGTTAGCCATAAAGTTAATCAGGTTGCCCCAGAACAGACGCAGGATGGAAAGCAGGCCCTGTGTCAAACCGTAGTAGCCGGTGACAAAAATCACCCGCTGCACAATGCGGTTAACCATCAAGCCAAAGTTTAGCCACAGCAGGGTCATAAACCATGCACTGCCGCTGAAGATAGAAAGGAAATGCCAGGCATCAGGCCACAAGCTTTCATACGCCAGCAACAGCAAAAGCTGGATCATTACCAGCATCGCGAGGAAGCTGACAAAGTTACTGATTGCCCCTTTGCGGTCGCGCCAGAGAAAGTAGTTCAGCGTCAGGCTGGAGGTCCATTTGTGAGTTTTAAAACCCTGGAAAACAATGCCGATGATCCAACGAGACTTTTGCCGAACCGCAGTCGAAAAGGTATCGGGGAAATATTCGCGCACGCAGATCATGTTTGATGTCCGCGCGTGCTGTAAAAATTTACGCTGCTCGCGTTCTTTGGCTTCGTCCACCACCGGAAAACGGACAAAAATTTCCGTCATACCTTTCTCTTTCAGGCGGAAACCAATGTCGTAATCTTCAGTAAGACTCTGCACGTCGAAAGCGATACCGTCACCGTCGGCTAACAGCGCGGTCACGGCGCGGCGGCTGAAGCAGGTACCGACGCCTGCGCTAGGCACCTGTCCGGCGAGAGCTTCACGCACCGGAACATCTTTGCCATGCAGTTCTGAAAACTCATCGATATAGGTCATGCTGGTGAAGTGCGTCCATTCGCGTTCGAACGGATACACCGGGATCTGAATCAGATCTTTACGCTCGACCAGATAGTTGAACAGACGCAATTCCATTGGCGAAATCACGTCTTCAGCATCATGCAGGATAAAACCAGCAAAGGCGAAATTGGCGCTACGTTCAAACTGGGTAATGGCATCCAGCACATTGTTCAGACAGTCTGCTTTACTGGTGGGGCCAGGACGCGCGCAGACCACCTTGTGCACGTTCGGGAAGCGAGCGCACACTTCGTCAACATCACGCTGAGTGTCAGGGTCGTTGGGGTAAGTGCCAACAAAGATATGATAGTTTTCGTAGTCGAGCGTGGTCGCTGCCAGCTCGGCCATATTGCCGATGACGCCTGTTTCGTTCCACGCCGGAACCATAATCGCTAATGGTTTTTCATCCGGCTTATACAGTTCGCGGTAACTCATTCGCGGGTAGCGGCGATAAACACTCAACTTGCGCTTAATGCGGCGTACCCAGTAGACGACATCAATGAAAAAATCGTCCAGCCCGCTGATGAACATTATGACCGCTAACGTTATCGCGATTACTTTTAAGCCGTAGAGCCAGGTAGCAAAAACATCAAGAAGCCAGTCCACACAAAAACCTTACATTAACGCTGGTTATGTTTAGGGTGGCGTATATTAAGGTTTTTTATGAATTGTGACAGCTTTTTACCGTTAATAGGTATGACTATTGCGGCACGTTATTTTTACACTGGTTATAAAAGCTGCCGATTGCTGAATGATTAAGCGGGTAATGTGATAACAAACCTTGTCCCCCGCGCATCCGACGTTACCGCAACCGTGCCTTTATGCGCGACAACAATCGATTTCACTATCGCCAGCCCAATGCCGCTACCTTCGCCTTTTCGCTGGCGGGAGGGGTCAACGCGGTAGAAACGGTCAAACAATCTCGGTAAGTGTTCGGGCGCAATCGGCGTACCGGGGTTTTCGACGGTAACTTGCACCTGGTGATCGACCGTCTGGCAGCGCACTACAATTGTCTCTCCGGTTGGCGTATAACGCAGGGCATTAGAAAGCAGGTTGCTTAACGCCCGACGCAGCATCAGCGGATCGCCCGCAACCTGACATTCGTCGCCAACAAACCGCAGCTCCACGCCGCGATCTTCCGCTAACGCCTCGAAAAAATCGAACACTTTGCCGACTTCATCCGCCAGGTTGAGCATTTTCTTTTCGGGGATTAACTGGTTGTTATCGGCCTGGGCGAGAAACAGCATATCGCTGACCATTTTCGCCATTCGCGTCAGCTCTTCGAGATTAGAGTAGAGCACATCTTCCAGCTCTTTCTGGCTGCGCGACTGGCTGAGGGCGATTTCCGTTTGCGTAATGAGATTAGTAATCGGCGTGCGAATTTCGTGAGCGATATCCGCTGAGAAATTGGACTGGCGGGTAAAGACATCCTCAATGCGCTCAATCATATGGTTGAACGACAATACCAACTGTTCCAGCTCAATCGGCACGGTCTGCGGGTCGAGGCGAACGTCGAGATCTTTCGAGGTGATATTCTGGATTTGACGGCTGACGCTGCGGATCGGCGCGTGACCTTTATGTACCGCCAACAGCACGATAAAGACGATCAGGATGCTGATGATCGATGCGGTCATAATAAGTTTATTCATCAAATCATTTATGTAATGAAGATGAAAATCGATCGAAAGCGCGATGTAGAGCGTATAAATCGGTTTGCCGTCCGCCTGCGGGCCAACCGGCAAGCTAATCATCCGCCAGTTGCTGTGTTCCATATGCCCGTGACCGTGGCCCGGCATCATAATCGTCGGGCCGGAGAGGAGAAACACTTCGCCACCTTGGGCATCTGTATCGGGTATTGCGTCACGAGCAAATTC
This sequence comes from Escherichia sp. E10V5, assembly GCF_004212315.1. Lineage (NCBI taxonomy): Bacteria > Pseudomonadati > Pseudomonadota > Gammaproteobacteria > Enterobacterales > Enterobacteriaceae > Escherichia > Escherichia sp. E10V5. The sequence goes on along the minus strand of NZ_RHJM01000015.1, from coordinate 125,699 downwards.
GCGGATATCCGGCGCACCGGGGGAGTGATACACCGTTTTACCCTGGCTATCTGCCAGGGAAATCAACACGTTGGAATAACCACTGACGATATCTTCCAGCGTCATTAAGCGTCGGGCTTGCGTTTCGTCAGGGTGATTAAGTACCCGTTCAAGGGTAGCGCTAATCTCTTTTAAATCATTAATATCCTGCTCGGCAAAATGCACTTTTACCGAGTGGATCATGATCCAGGCAAAGGCGAAAAACGCCGCGATGGTGGCAAGGCTGATAAAAAAGGTCAGGCGGGTTGCCAGTGAAAATGGGCGCTGAAACGGCTTACTGGCCATCCGGCACCTCAAGCATATAGCCTACGCCGCGCACGGTTTGAATCAGCTTTGGTTCAAAGTCGTTGTCGATTTTGCCGCGCAGCCGCTTCACCGCCACATCAATGGCGTTGGTGTCGCTGTCGAAATTCATGTCCCACACCTGCGAGGCGATAAGCGAGCGGGGCAGCACTTCGCCCTGATGACGAAGGAAAAACTCCAGCAGAGTAAATTCTTTACTGGTCAAAGTGATGCGCGTGCCGCTGCGGGTGACTTTGCGGCTGACGAGATCGACCATCAAATCGGCAACCTGAAACTGACTTTCGATAATCACCGCCGCCCCGCGCCGCAGTAGAGTGCGCACCCGCGCCAGCAGTTCAGCAAAAGCGAACGGCTTCACCAGATAGTCATCCGCTCCCAGCTCCAGCCCTTTGACGCGATGTTCAATGGTGCCAAGCGCGGTAAGCAACAGAATCGGCATCCCTTTATTGGCGGAACGCAACATGCGCACGATATCCCAGCCGTTCACGTCCGGCAGCATAATATCGAGGATTATCAGGTCATAATCACCGGTCATCGCCAGATGGTAGCCATTCAGCCCGTTGTCGGCCAAATCGACCACAAAACCGGCTTCGGTTAACCCTTTGGTCAAGTATTCTCCGGTTTTCTTTTCATCTTCGACAATCAACAGTTTCATATTTCCTCCGCATGTTGCCCGGGCAATTCTAGAGTAGCGGGATCAGATGGCAATCGCTTATTGGTAAAATGACAATTTTGTCATTTTCCTGTCACCGGAAAATCAGAGCCTGGCGAGTAAAGTTGGCGGCATAAAATCACCAGAAATTATGCGCCTATGTCTCATTGTAAATTCCTGACACTTTGTGTGGCCCTTGCGCTAAGCGGTTGCTCACTGGCACCGGATTATCAGCGTCCGGCAATGCCCGTGCCGCAGCAGTTCTCACTCAGCCAGAACGGCCTGGTTAACGCAGCGGATAACTACCAGAACGCGGGCTGGCGCACCTTTTTTGTTGATAATCAGGTGAAGACGCTGATTAGCGAGGCGCTGGTGAATAACCGGGATTTGCGCATGGCGACGCTGAAAGTTCGGGAGGCGCGGGCGCAATATCGTCTGACCGATGCCGAACGCTACCCACAGCTCAATGGCGAGGGCAGCGGCAGCTGGAGCGGCAATCTTAAAGGCGATTCCGCAACGACGCGGGAGTTCTCGACTGGCCTTAACGCCAGCTTTGACCTCGATTTTTTCGGTCGTTTAAAGAACATGAGTGAAGCCGAGCGACAGAATTATTTAGCCACTGAGGAAGCCCGACGCGCGGTGCATATTCTGCTGGTTTCTAATGTCGCGCAAAGCTATTTCAATCAGCAGCTGGCTTATGCGCAATTGCAAATAGCCGAAGAAACGCTGCGTAATTATCAGCAGTCATATGCGTTTGTCGAAAAACAATTGTTGACCGGTAGCAGCAATGTTCTGGCGCTGGAACAGGCTCGCGGAGTGATAGAAAGTACCCGCAGCGACATCGCTAAACGTCAGGGTGAACTGGCGCAGGCGAATAATGCATTGCAACTGTTACTGGGTAGCTACGGCAAGCTGCCGCAAGCGCAGACAGTAAACAGCGGAAGCCTGCAAAGCGTTAAATTACCGGCGGGCTTGTCGTCGCAAATTTTATTGCAGCGCCCGGATATTATGGAAGCTGAACACGCGTTAATGGCGGCTAATGCCAATATTGGCGCAGCACGTGCGGCATTTTTCCCGTCTATAAACCTGACCAGCGGAATATCGACCGCCAGCAGCGATCTGTCGTCATTATTTAACGCCAGCAGCGGGATGTGGAATTTTATTCCCAAAATTGAGATCCCCATTTTTAATGCCGGACGCAACCAGGCAAATCTGGATATCGCCGAAATTCGCCAGCAGCAGTCGGTGGTGAATTATGAACAGAAAATCCAGAATGCTTTTAAAGAAGTGGCAGATGCGCTGGCATTACGTCAAAGCCTGAACGATCAAATCAGCGCCCAGCAGCGTTATCTGGCATCGCTGCAAATTACTTTGCAACGGGCGCGGGCATTATATCAGCACGGCGCGGTAAGTTATCTGGAAGTGCTGGATGCCGAACGTTCTTTATTTGCAACCCGACAAACTTTACTTGACCTGAATTATGCCCGTCAGGTTAACGAAATTTCTTTATATACCGCACTTGGTGGCGGTTGGCAGCAATAATTTTTAACTCCAGGAGAGAATAAATGAAAAAAGCACTGCAAGTCGCAATGTTCAGTCTGTTTACCGTTATTGGCTTTAATGCCCAGGCTAACGAACATCATCATGAAACCATGAGCGAAGCACAACCACAGGTTATTAGCGCCACTGGCGTGGTAAAAGGTATTGATCTGGAAAGCAAAAAAATCACCATCCATCACGATCCGATTGCTGCCGTGAACTGGCCGGAGATGACCATGCGCTTTACTATCACCCCGCAGACGAAAATGAGTGAAATTAAAACCGGCGACAAAGTGGCGTTTAATTTTGTCCAGCAGGGCAACCTTTCTTTATTACAGGATATTAAAGTCAGCCAGTAACCCAGGTTTAATGAGATGAAAAAAATCGCGCTTATTATCGGCAGCATGATCGCGGGCGGTATTATTTCTGCGGCAGGTTTTACCTGGTTTGCAAAGGCGGAACCGCCTGCAGAAAAAACGCCGACCGCCGAACGTAAAGTCTTATTCTGGTACGACCCGATGTATCCCAATACACGGTTCGATAAACCAGGTAAATCGCCGTTTATGGATATGGATCTGGTGCCGAAATATGCCGATGAAGAGAGTTCTGCGTCTGGTGTGCGCATTGACCCGACCCAGACGCAAAATCTGGGGGTGAAAACGGCTACCGTCACGCGCGGGCCGCTGACTTTTGCCCAGAGTTTTCCGGCGAATGTCAGTTACAACGAGTATCAGTATGCCATTGTGCAGGCCCGCGCCGCCGGGTTTATCGATAAGGTTTATCCGCTTACCGTAGGCGATAAAGTGAAAAAGGGCGCGCCGCTTCTCGACCTGACCATTCCCGACTGGGTGGAAGCGCAGAGTGAGTATTTACTGCTGCGCGAAACTGGCGGTACGGCGACCCAGACCGAAGGCATTCTTGAGCGGCTGCGACTGGCGGGAATGCCGGAGGCGGATATTCGCCGCCTGATTACCACGCAAAAAATCCAGACTCGCTTTACGCTCAAAGCGCCCATTGATGGCGTGATCACCGCGTTTGATCTGCGCGCGGGTATGAATATTGCCAAAGATAACGTGGTCGCGAAAATTCAGGGTATGGACCCGGTGTGGGTCACTGCTGCGATCCCGGAATCCATCGCCTGGCTGGTGAAAGATGCCTCGCAGTTTACGCTCACCGTTCCGGCGCGACCCGATAAAACACTCACCATCCGCAAATGGACGCTGCTACCCGGCGTGGATGCCGCGACCCGCACGCTGCAGCTGCGTCTGGAAGTCGACAACGCCGACGAGGCGCTAAAACCGGGCATGAACGCCTGGTTGCAACTCAACACTGCCAGCGAACCGATGCTGCTCATTCCGTCACAGGCGCTGATAGATACCGGCAGCGAACAGCGGGTGATTACCGTTGATGCCGACGGGCGCTTTGTACCGAAACGCGTTGCCGTTTTCCAGTCATCACAAGGCGTCACCGCGTTACGCTCTGGTCTGGCGGAAGGTGAAAAGGTGGTTTCCAGCGGCCTGTTCCTGATTGATTCTGAAGCCAATATTTCTGGCGCTCTGGAGCGGATGCGCTCTGAAAGTGCTACCCATGCGCATTGAGGGAATAACCAATGATTGAATGGATTATTCGTCGCTCGGTGGCAAACCGTTTTCTGGTGCTGATGGGCGCGTTGTTTCTAAGTATCTGGGGTACCTGGACCATCATTAACACGCCAGTGGATGCGCTGCCGGATCTCTCCGATGTGCAGGTGATTATTAAAACCAGCTATCCCGGTCAGGCACCGCAAATCGTTGAAAATCAGGTGACTTATCCGCTAACCACCACCATGTTGTCGGTGCCTGGCGCGAAGACTGTGCGCGGTTTCTCGCAGTTTGGCGACTCTTATGTATATGTCATTTTCGAAGATGGCACCGATCCGTACTGGGCGCGCTCGCGGGTGCTGGAGTACCTCAACCAGGTACAGGGTAAGCTGCCTGCGGGAGTCAGCGCCGAGCTGGGGCCAGATGCCACGGGTGTTGGCTGGATCTATGAATATGCACTGGTGGATCGCAGCGGTAAGCACGATCTGGCCGATTTACGCTCATTGCAGGACTGGTTTCTCAAATATGAGCTAAAAACCATCCCTGACGTTGCGGAAGTGGCGTCGGTGGGCGGTGTGGTAAAAGAGTATCAGGTGGTTATCGATCCCCAGCGCCTGGCGCAATATGGCATCAGTCTCGCCGAAGTGAAAAATGCGCTGGATACTTCAAACCAGGAAGCGGGCGGTTCGTCGATCGAACTGGCGGAAGCGGAATATATGGTGCGCGCCAGCGGCTATCTGCAAACGCTCGACGACTTTAATCACATCGTTTTAAAAGCCAGTGAAAATGGCGTGCCTGTTTATCTGCGTGATGTTGCCAAGGTCCAGATTGGACCGGAAATGCGCCGGGGCATTGCCGAACTGAACGGCGAAGGCGAAGTGGCTGGCGGGGTGGTGATCCTGCGCTCCGGCAAAAACGCCCGTGAAGTGATCGCCGCCGTGAAGGACAAACTGGAAACGCTGAAAAGCAGTCTGCCGGAAGGCGTGGAGATAGTTACAACATACGATCGCAGCCAGCTCATTGACCGCGCCATCGACAACCTCAGCGGCAAGTTGCTGGAAGAGTTTATTGTGGTGGCGGTAGTCTGCGCGCTGTTTCTCTGGCATGTGCGCTCGGCGCTGGTGGCGATTATTTCGTTGCCGCTGGGGTTGTGTATTGCTTTTATTGTCATGCACTTCCAGGGGCTGAATGCCAATATTATGTCGCTGGGCGGCATTGCGATTGCCGTCGGGGCGATGGTCGATGCCGCTATCGTCATGATCGAGAATGCACATAAACGGCTCGAAGAGTGGCTGCACCAGCATCCTGACGCCACGCTGGATAATAAAACGCGCTGGCAGGTGATCACCGATGCATCTGTTGAAGTAGGTCCGGCGCTGTTTATCAGTCTGCTGATTATCACGCTGTCGTTTATCCCGATCTTCACCCTGGAAGGGCAGGAAGGGCGTCTATTTGGCCCGCTGGCGTTCACCAAAACTTATGCGATGGCGGGGGCGGCGCTGCTGGCGATCGTAGTGATCCCTATCCTGATGGGGTACTGGATCCGTGGCAAAATTCCGCCAGAAAGCAGTAACCCGCTCAATCGCTTTTTGATTCGTATTTATCATCCGCTGTTGCTGAAAGTATTGCACTGGCCAAAAACCACGCTGCTGGTGGCGGCACTTTCGGTGCTGACGGTTATCTGGCCGCTCAATAAAGTTGGCGGGGAATTTTTACCGCAGATCAATGAAGGCGACTTGTTGTATATGCCATCGACGCTGCCGGGGATTTCCGCAGCAGAGGCGGCGAGTATGCTGCAAAAAACCGACAAGCTGATTATGAGCGTGCCGGAAGTGGCGCGGGTATTTGGCAAAACCGGGAAAGCGGAAACCGCCACCGATTCTGCTCCGCTGGAGATGGTCGAAACGACCATCCAGCTTAAGCCGCAGGATCAGTGGCGGCCAGGCATGACGATGGACAAAATCATTGAGGAACTGGATAACACCGTGCGTCTGCCGGGGCTGGCGAATCTGTGGGTGCCGCCAATTCGTAACCGTATCGATATGCTCTCAACCGGCATTAAAAGCCCCATCGGCATTAAAGTTTCCGGCACTGTGCTGGCGGATATCGACGCGATGGCGGAGCAAATTGAAGAAGTGGCGCGAACGGTGCCAGGCGTGGCTTCTGCTCTTGCCGAGCGTCTGGAAGGTGGGCGCTATATCAACGTCGAGATTAACCGTGAAAAAGCCGCGCGTTACGGTATGACGGTGGCGGATGTGCAGTTGTTTGTGACTTCTGCAGTGGGCGGGGCGATGGTTGGCGAAACGGTGGAAGGGATTGCCCGTTATCCAATTAATCTGCGTTATCCGCAAAGCTGGCGCGATAGTCCGCAGGCGCTGCGTCAGCTGCCGATCCTGACGCCGATGAAGCAGCAAATTACCCTCGCAGACGTGGCCGACGTTAAAGTCTCTACCGGACCGTCGATGCTGAAAACCGAGAATGCGCGCCCGACGAGCTGGATTTATATCGATGCCCGCGATCGTGACATGGTGTCGGTGGTTCACGATCTGCAAAAAGCGATTGCCGAGAAAGTGCAGTTAAAACCGGGCACCAGCGTGGCGTTTTCCGGGCAGTTTGAGTTGCTGGAGCGTGCCAACCATAAGCTGAAACTCATGGTGCCGATGACGCTGATGATCATCTTCGTGCTGTTGTATCTGGCGTTCCGTCGGGTGGGCGAAGCGTTGCTGATTATCAGCAGCGTACCGTTTGCGCTGGTGGGCGGCATCTGGTTGCTGTGGTGGATGGGCTTTCATCTTTCCGTGGCGACGGGCACCGGTTTTATTGCCCTTGCTGGGGTCGCCGCCGAATTTGGCGTGGTGATGCTGATGTATTTACGTCACGCCATAGAGGCCGAGCCGTCGCTGAATAATCCGCAAACATTCAGCGAGCAGAAGCTGGATGAGGCGTTGTATCACGGAGCGGTACTGCGCGTGCGCCCGAAAGCGATGACTGTGGCGGTGATTATCGCTGGTCTGCTGCCGATTCTGTGGGGAACGGGAGCGGGTTCAGAGGTGATGAGCCGCATCGCCGCGCCGATGATTGGCGGCATGATCACCGCACCTCTGCTATCGCTGTTTATTATCCCGGCGGCGTATAAGCTGATGTGGCTGCATCGGCATCGGGTTTGGAAATAAAAGTAGAGCCGGGGAAGGATACCCGGTTTAACTGTGTGGATTGTGTCTTGCGACGATGGGCACTAAATGTTAAAAGGTGCCCCTCAACAAAAAAGACACACAGGGGAAAGGCGTGAAAAACGCGTCAACCGTATCGGAAGATACTGCGTCGAATCAAGAGCCGACGCTTCATCGCGGATTACATAACCGTCATATTCAACTGATTGCGCTGGGCGGCGCTATTGGTACTGGTCTGTTTCTTGGCATTGGCCCGGCGATTCAGATGGCGGGTCCGGCTGTATTGCTGGGCTACGGCGTCGCCGGGATCATCGCTTTCCTGATTATGCGCCAGCTTGGCGAGATGGTGGTCGAAGAGCCGGTATCCGGTTCATTTGCCCACTTTGCCTATAAATACTGGGGACCGTTTGCGGGCTTCCTTTCTGGCTGGAACTACTGGGTGATGTTCGTGCTGGTGGGAATGGCAGAGCTGACCGCTGCGGGCATCTATATGCAGTACTGGTTCCCGGATGTCCCCACCTGGATCTGGGCTGCCGCCTTCTTTATTATCATCAACGCCGTTAACCTGGTGAACGTGCGCTTATATGGTGAAACTGAGTTCTGGTTTGCGCTGATTAAAGTGCTGGCGATTATCGGCATGATCGGATTTGGCCTGTGGCTGCTGTTTTCTGGTCATGGCGGCGAGAAAGCCAGTATCGACAACCTCTGGCGCTACGGTGGTTTCTTTGCCACCGGCTGGAATGGGCTGATTTTGTCGCTGGCGGTGATTATGTTCTCCTTCGGAGGGCTGGAACTGATTGGTATTACTGCCGCTGAAGCGCGCGATCCGGAAAAAAGCATCCCTAAAGCAGTGAATCAGGTGGTGTATCGCATCTTGCTGTTTTATATCGGTTCACTGGTGGTTTTACTGGCACTCTATCCGTGGGTGGAAGTGAAATCCAACAGTAGCCCGTTTGTGATGATTTTCCATAACCTTGACAGCAACGTGGTGGCTTCTGCGCTGAACTTCGTTATTCTGGTAGCATCATTATCGGTGTACAACAGCGGGGTTTACTCTAACAGCCGGATGCTATTTGGCCTTTCTGTGCAGGGTAATGCACCGAAGTTTCTTACCCGCGTTAGCCATCGCGGCGTGCCGATCAACTCGCTGATGCTTTCCGGGGCGATCACTTCGCTGGTGGTGCTGATTAACTATCTGCTGCCGCAAAAAGCGTTTGGTCTGCTGATGGCGCTGGTGGTAGCAACGCTGCTGTTGAACTGGATTATGATCTGCCTGGCGCATCTGCGTTTTCGCGCGGCGATGCGACGTCAGGGGCGTGAAACACAGTTTAAGGCGCTGCTTTATCCGTTCGGCAACTATCTCTGCATTGCCTTTCTCGGCATGATTTTGCTGCTGATGTGCACGATGGATGATATGCGCTTGTCGGCAATTCTGCTGCCGGTGTGGATTGTATTCCTGTTTGTGGCGTTTAAAACGCTGCGTCGGAAAGCGAAATAATAGTGCCGATTGGATAAGGCATTCACGCTGCATCCGACAACACGATGACAACAATCTGAAGCCGCTCTCATCCATTCGATGAGAGCGGTTTTTTAATTACTGCTTAAATGCGTCCGCCAGGGAGCGAATATCATTGCTGGTTGGCGACTGATGAAGTCGCAGACCAAACTCTTCGACGATCGCAAATATGTGGTCGAATATATCAGCCTGAATGCTTTCATATTCCAGCCATACCACGGTATTAGTAAACGCGTAGATCTCAAGCGGTAAACCGTTATCGCCCGGAGCTAACTGGCGCACCATTAAGGTCATATCTTTACGAATCCGCGGATGGTTACGCAGATATTCGTTCAGATAGGCACGAAAGGTTCCAATATTGGTCATTCGGCGCAGGTTTAATACCGACTCCGTAGAACCTTGCTGGCGATTCCACTCATTAATTTCCTGATGGCGGCTGGTTAAATAAGGCTTTAACAAATGCGCTTTATTCAGCCGCTGCATTTCAGTTTCATCAAGAAAACGAATACTGGTGACATCAATACTGATACTGCGCTTAATACGTCGCCCACCGGATGCTGACATCCCGCTCCAGTTTTTAAAAGAGTCAGATACCAGCGACCAGGTGGGAATAGTGGTAATAGTATTGTCCCAGTTGCGCACTTTGACGGTGGTTAAACCAATATCAATTACTGCGCCATCCGCGCCGTATTTTGGCATTTCCAGCCAGTCGCCCAGTTTCAACATATCGTTCGCGGAAAGCTGAATACCTGCAACCAGACCAAGAATCGGATCTTTAAACACTAACATCAGCACGGCGGCCATCGCGCCAAGACCACTGATCAGAATCGCCGGTGACTGACCAATCAGCAGTGAGATCATCAAAATGCCGACCAGAATCGCGCCGATCAGTTTAATCCCCTGAAATATCCCTTTTAACGGCAACTGCTTTGCCGCCGGGAATTTCTGCGCCAGATTCAAAATAACATCCAGCAACGAGAAGACTGAAAGCAGCGCATACATCATGATCCACAACTGCGCGCAGGTGGTCAGAATATCAGCTGCTTCAGTGCCTTTTTGCAGCCAGAATACCGCCTGAATATTGACGATAATCCCCTGGAGGGTAAAAGCTAAACGGTGGAAGAGTTTATTTTGGGTAATGATTTGCAGCCACAGCCGTGAGCTGGCGATGGCACGTTTTTCGAAGGTACGTAGTACCACCCAGTGCAAAATAATATGCACTACAACGGCGGTCAGAAAAATAATACCAAAAATCATCACCATCGAGGTGGTGTGATCAAACTCAATACCCGCTAAATCTTCAACCTGGGATATTAAATCCTGCATAACATCTCCTATATACAACAGCGGCCTATGATGGCGGCTGAAAGGGAGTTATGCAAATCAGGAAAATCTGATGAAGGAATTTCCTGCGAGAGCTGATGGCAAATATAAAATTGCCTGATGCGCTACGCTTATCATGCCTACCTTGAATGAACTGGACGAACTTGTAGGCAGGATAAGGCGGTCACGCCGCATCCGGCATAAACAAAGCGCACTTTGTTAGCAATCTGAGCCGGGATGGGTTCCCGGCTGTCAGGATAATTACACTTCGGTTAAGGTGATACTTTGTGGCAGACGAGATTTCGGCAGCGTCGCGTTAAAATCTTCAACGCTGTGATGACCTACCGGAACAACCACCAGACTGGTATAGCCTTTCTCTTTCAGACCAAATTCTTCATCGAGGATGGCGGCGTCAAAACCTTCGATTGGCACCGCGTCCAGACCAAGCGCCGCAACGCCCAGCAGGAAATTACCGACGTTGAGGTAAACCTGTTTTGCCATCCACTCAGCATCATCATGCAGATCTTTACGGTGCATATCGGCGAAGAATTTGCGACCTTTATCGTTCGCGGCTTTCGCTTCCGGCGTGGCAAAGCGGCCATCGGCATCTTCCTGGTCAACAACCTGTTTCAGCCAGGCATCGTCCATCGCGGTTTTCGCGCAGAACACCACGACGTGCGAGGCATCAAGCATTTTACGCTCGTTGAACACATAATTACCGGCGGCGGATTTGGCAACACGCGCTTTGCCTTCTTCAGTGCTGGCAACAATAAAATGCCACGGCTGGGAGTTGGTGCTGGATGGGCTGTATTGCAGTAGAGTTTTGATCTGCTCGGCCTGTTCCGGGGTAAGTTTTTTGCTGGCATCAAATGCCTTAGTGGAATGACGCTTTAAGGCGACAGAAATGATATCCATAAAGACTCCATGTGTAAGTAATTTTGCGTGCCAGCAGATTACAAGGTTCAACGAGAAATGGTAAGCGAGAAAAATGCGCTATAGATTTACGTTTTAGCCAGGGCGCAGCCTTTTTTGATCTCGTTTAGCTAAGCCATCAACCACTAAATTCCATGAATCGTTGATCAGATCGCGAAGTAACGCTTCGGAGATTTCTTCGCCGGGATAGACCGAAATCCAGTGCTTTTTATTCATGTGATACCCAGGCTTAATGCTTGGATATATCTGCTGATTTAACAGGGATTTTTGTGGATCGGACTTCAAATTGATAAAGGGAACGCCGCGCAGTTCTGACGACAACATAAAAATCTTGCCGCCAATTTTAAAGACATCAAACTCCGGGCCAAACGGCCAGCAAAGCTCGACAAAGGGTAACTCAAGGGCCAGGCGTTTCGCCGTTTCGTGCAGTGATTGCTTATCCATAAACGTTCCTTTAGGCGAAGGAGAATAAGCAAAGTATGCCGCGAAGCACGACGATAATCGACGTTTAATCCGCCAGCGAGAACCAGCGTCGCCAGATAAAGCGCAGAACAAAATACTCAATAGCGCCCAGCACTAAAAACCACAGGCAAAACAATAAAGTGTAAAGCTGGCTAAGATCCATCAAATGGAACGAGGTCACCAGTTTTTGTGCCAGCGTCAGCCCCAGTGCGGGGGCGGGCAGCAGCAGGCAAGAGAGAAAAGCCATCAGCAAGATGCCAGCTGCGGTGGTCAAGGTTTCTAAAGGGTGTTTCATAACATTGTTAAATGTAAGTTAAAACACCATTGTCAGGGATATTCTTCTGTAAGGCAATTCCCGGCTTAGTCACCGGCCCAGATCTCACAATGCTTTTTCACCAACCCAATCAGCGAGCCGCCATCGGCGACGAAATCGCGCATCAATTGTGCTTCATTCAGGCCGCTGGCAACCTGGCGATACAGGGCCTCAATCGCACTCGACGCACCAATTTTATGTGCGGAAGGGGCGATTTTTTCCAGTAAACGCAAGGTGTCTTCCGTTAGAGGCCGACGATCGCCGGTGTGCGGATCGGTAATGACGCCTTCCAGACCATAACGGCAGGCCTGGAAACGGTTGAATTTATACAGCAGGTAATCTTTCTCCTGATGTTTGAACGGGCGTTCCGTCAGTAACCAGTGGGCGGTAGCCTGAATCAATCCTGCCATATTTACCGCATGGCTAAGAGTTAACGGGGTATCCATCACCCGAACTTCCACCGTACCAAAATGGGGGCTGGGGCGAATATCCCAGTGCAGATCTTTAATGCTGTCGATCATCGTGGTGTAACTCAGACAGCGAAACAGGGCTTCAAATTGTTGCCAGTTACTGACCCACGGCATCGGGCCATTATCGGGAAAGGCGGAAAAAATATTGGGTCGTGAGGAGGCAAAGCGTGTATCCGTTCCTTGCATATACGGTGACGCGGCGGAAAGGGCGATAAAGTGCGGCACAAACCGTGACAAGCCGTGCAGCAAATAAATAGCGTCATCGCCACTGGCGCAGCCAACATGGACATGCTGACCAAAAACGGTCGCTTGCTGGATGAGATAGCCAAAGTTTTCCAGCGTTCGTTGATAGCGTTCGTTATCGCATACCTCCTGACGCTGCCATTTCTGAAACGGGTGTGTGCCACCGCCGCAAATTTCCAGATGATGGTCTGCGGCTGCCTGCAATACGACTTTCTGCATTGCTGAAAATTGCCCGGCAGCCTGGTTGATATCACGGCAAACATCCGTCGCCAGCTCCAGCATACTTTCGGTGATATCGTGCTTTACCTCCCCGGCAGTGATCTCATTTTTAACCGCGTCAATCAGCGTTGAAGAGTCCTGGCTTAAGTCATAGCCCGGCGGATTAACCACCTGCATTTCCAGTTCAATACCGAGGGTAAAAGGTTCAGAAACATGAAAATTGGGTAATGGCATAGGTTTCTCTTATGTTGGCGTTTTCATTTCAGTATAGAAGTGGGAGCGGCTGGGCGAGATGCGGAAGTTCTGGAATGTTTCTTTCTTGTTGTGATTGCGAACTGATATAACAGTTTAAGACATCAGCAAAAGGGGAAGGTCGTGCCGGAAATTAATCAATATGGACAGACGGTCGGCGATGCGCTGCCGGACTGGCAAGGTGCAGCGGTTTTACCGCGTCATTTACTGGAAGGACAATGGTGTCGACTGGAGCCACTAGACGCGCAACGTCACGCAGGCGATCTGTTTGATGCATATGCTCAGGCGCCAGACGAGCGTGACTGGACGTGGCTTGCCAGCAGTCGTCCGGCAAGTGTTGCTGCTACCGAGTCATGGATTGCTGGCAAAGTGAATGATCTTTCACTGGTGCCCTTTGCCGTGGTTGATAATCGTTCTGCGCGGGCCGTTGGGCTGGTCTGTTTTATGGCAATCGAACGCGAACATGGTTCGGTTGAAATCGGCCATGTTACCTGGTCTCCGCGAATGAAAAATAGCGTGCTCGGTACAGAAGCGATCTGGTTACTTTTGCAATGCGCCTTTGCTCATAATTATCGGCGCGTGGAGTGGAAATGTGATTCGCTTAATCTGGCATCACGCCGCGCTGCTGAACGTTTAGGTTTTGTTTTTGAAGGTCGTTTCCGGCAGAAAATCGTGCGCAAAGGGCGTAACCGTGACAGCGACTGGTTATCGATTATTGATAGCGAATGGCCGCAATGTGGCAAGGTGCTGCAGAGCTGGCTGGCGGAGGAGAATTTTGACGAGCTGGGAGGGCAGAAAAAAAGCCTGGCCAAGTTGCGGATCGGATAATGAATGACAGAAGTCCGAAACAGGATTTACTGTATAAATAAACAGCCATTTTGCTAAGGAAGGGTAAGATAACTGCGGGTGCCTGAAGCTTTCCGGTTTCAGGTTTACTCTGAGGTCTGGAAAGATGAAGCCCCAGGAGATATTTCTATCAACCCTGGGGCTACCACTCCAAACCCGAACAATTTGGATGGTAGTCCCTTCTTCGCATGGAGGCAATATAAACATGCTGACGAAATATGCCCTTGTGGCAGTCATAGTGCTGTGCTTAACGGTGCTGGGATTTACGCTTCTGGTCGGAGACTCGCTGTGTGAGTTCACCGTAAAGGAACGTAATATTGAGTTTAAGGCTGTTCTCGCTTACGAACCGAAGAAGTAGCCGTTGTGCGGGGAGTAATCCCCGCATATCCGGTTGTCAGGTCAGGATGGTAAGGCACCTGCTTTACACTTTCGCCCGCGGTCAGTGATGGCTGCGGGCGATTTCGTTTTAAGGGCAATGATCAGTTTTGCCGACAGAAGTCCGAAACAGGATTTGCTGTATAAATAAACAGTTATTTTGCTAGGAAAGGGTAAGATAACTGCGGGTGCCTGAAGCTTTCCGGTTTCAGGTTTACTCTGAGGTCTGGAAAGATGAAGCCCCAGGAGATATTTCTATCAACCCTGGGGCTGCCACTCCGAACCTCAACAACTCGGATGGTAGTCCCTTCTTCGCATGGAGGCAATATAAACATGCTGACGAAATATGCCCTTGTGGCAGTCATAGTGCTGTGTTTAACGGTGCTGGGATTTACGCTTCTGGTCGGAGACTCGCTGTGTGAGTTCACGGTAAAGGAACGTAATATTGAGTTTAAGGCTGTTCTCGCTTACGAACCGAAGAAGTAGCCGTTGTGCGGGGAGCAATCCCCGCATATCCGGTTGTCAGGTCAGGGTGGTAAGGCACCTGCTTTACACTTTCGCCCGCAGTCAGTGATGGCTGCGGGCGAATCGTACCAGATGTTGTCAATTAATCGTGTTGGCACAGTGATATGACTATCTTTTGTTTAAGCTGCCAGTGCACAGCAAACTGCTCATCCTCTCGTCGAATGATGATCCGCTGTTTATTCCAGCTAATTATCTGATAATCCAGAAAACCTGGAGCGGCCTGTATCTTGTTTGCCTTAAATGCACTCTCTTTGGCGGAAAATGCCAGTGTCAGCGCCAGAGAAAAGGCTAAACCGCAGTCTGCGAGTCGCTCGTGTTCCGCTGGTGTAATAATGCTGTCTGTCAATTCTGCCGCTGTTTGCGCAGAAAAAATTTCTTCGATATCAATGCCAATCGGTTGACGAGATACCACGGCTAATGCCGTAGTCCCGCAGTGGCTAATACTGCCATTTAACCCCGCAGGCCACACAGGTTGGCGTAGCTCGCCGATTGCGGGTACACCTTTATAGCCATATTCCCGCAACGCATAAACAGCAGCGATCCGCCCGGCCAAATGTTCGGCTTTGCGTTTCCGCCCAGCGTTTTGCAGTTGCGCGTAGTGCGGTAGCCAGAGTAAATCCTGCTCGCGAAAACTCGCCGGATCAAACTCAACAAAATGTAGCGTATGTCCGGTAAAGGGGAGGGAGGTATGCGTAGTTTTCATGTCGACCATATTAGAGGCTGATGACAAACGCAAAACTGCCTGATGCGCTACGCTTATCAGGCCTACGTGGTCCTGCAATATATTGAATTGGCAAGATTTTGTAGGCCTGATAAGGCGTTCACGCCGCATCCGGCATGAACGACGCGCGCTTTGTCAACAATCTGACGTTAGCATCAGAAGTGAGTGTTAACGCTCATATACCACGTACGTCCCGGCTCGTTATAGGTATACGCCCCGGCACCTGCGATATAGTTGGCGCCTGCCAGATCGCCTGTGGTCTGGGCATTACCCGCACGCCACAAACGCTTGTCGAACAGGTTGTCCACGCCGCCGGTCAGACTGACATTCTTCGTCACATCCCAGGTCGCGCTCAGACCCACAATGCTGTACGGACTGATTTCTTTGGTTTCCGGGCCAACGGCTGGCTGACCTTTATAGTTGTACTTCTTCGGCTGCTGCTTGCCGTACCAGGTGAAGGTCGTTTGCATCGACAAATCTTCCCGTGCCTGCCAGCTCAGCGTTGAGTTCAACGTATATTCCGGGATGATCGACAAACGGTCGCCCGTGGTTTTGTTTTCACTCTTCAGCATATAAGTGATGTTATTAGTCCACATGACCGTTTCGCTAACCGGTACGTTTAACGATCCTTCCAGACCTTCAACTACCGCTTTCGGCACGTTATCCCACTGATAGAGATCGGTGCCAGCCGCATTTTGCCCTACAGCCACATAGCCCGCTTCAATCTTATTGCGATAATCGTTACGGAACCAGGTGACGCCCGCCAGCCAGCCGTCGCGTTTGAACTCCAGACCAATTTCTTTGTTGATACTGGTTTCCGCTTTCAGGTCATCGTTACCCTGCAGATAGCAGCCGCCCGCGCTGGCGTAACAGCCCTGACCTTTACTGTAGAGAATGTAGTTCGGGTTGGTCTGGTACAGGCTCGGCGCTTTATAGGCGCGGGCAATGCCCATTTTCAGCGTGAAGTCATCGCCTAAACCTTGCGATATGTTCAGCGCCGGGCTCCAGTTATCGCCAACAATGCTGTGATGATCGAAACGCAGCCCTGGCGTTACGATGGTGCTGTCAGTCAGCTCCATGTTGTTTTCGGCAAACAACGAGAAAATTTCTGCTTTTGAATATGGGCTACGGTCGGTGGCGCTCACGCCATCAATAGCACCACCGGTATTCGTTCCGGTCAGCGCCTGTGTGTTGGAACTCAAGTCCTTCATCCGCTGCTGATTCCACTCCGTACCCAGCGTCAGCGTCTGGTTAACAAGGAAATCAATCGGCAGGTTAACTTCGCTGTGCAACATCACGTCATCAAGATCGATATCGACGAAATCCTGTGTCGCTTTTTCGTTAAATTTCCCTTCGGTGCCGCCCGCCAGACCTTCCGGAATACGCGAGTTACGCGTGTGTTCGTACTGTACCCAGTTGCTGGTGGTCACGCCGTTATCCCAGCCGCCGTTCCAGGTCAGTGAGTAGTTCTGACGATACAAGCGGTTGGTTTCATCACCATATTTCGAGCGGGTATAGGAATCGGAGTTGGTGTTCTGTGTGTCGCCCGCATACAGGTTGCCCTGGCGGCTGTAGCCTGCTTCCAGTTCGAGTGATTGCAGAGGCGCGAAGTCCCAGCGAACTACGCCATTAATATCCTTGTTGATCACCCCTTCGCGCCCAGCGGGCAGCGTATCCGCATATGTACCGGCACGCGCGGACTGATGCCCCTGGTTAATATCCCACGCGTCGGCCTGGGTTTTGTCGAGGTTGCCATATAGACGGAAGCTGAATTCATCTCCCAGCGGACCGGTCAGGCTGAAGTTGGTACGTTTGGTGGCACCTTCCTCTTTATGTTCTGGGGCGTTGAAATAAGCATCCCAGGAGCCATGCCACTCACCGCTGCCTTTTTTGGTAATGATGTTAACCACGCCGCCCGCAGCGCCGTTACCATAACGCGCAGCTGCCGGACCACGCAGAACTTCAATACGTTCAATCATTTCAGGCGGCACCCAGGAAGTATCACCACGGGTATCGCGCTCGCCACGCCAGCCCTGACGCACCGAGTTACGGCTGCTGACCGGCTTGCCGTCAATCAAAATCAGCGTGTTTTCCGGCCCCATGCCGCGAATATCAATCTGGCGGTTATTACCACGTTGACCACTGGTGGAGTTGCCGGTCAGGTTAACGCCTGGCATGGTACGGATGATTTCCGACACATCGCGGGCAACGGGGTTTTTGCGGATTTCATCTGCGGTGATGGTAGAAACGCCAGGCGCTTGCAAGTTCTGCTCGGCGGCGGTAACGACAATGGTATCGTCATGTGAAACAGGAGTATCGGTTGGCTCTTGTGCCTGTGCTACCCCATAAATCCCCAGATTGACCAACAAGGCCAGGGAATGAATCTTCTTGTTCATTGTTTTATTCCTGCATTTTTGCCACGAATTGCAACTGTCGGGCATGGTCGTCATCAACACGACGCATCCCGCTACCGCGAAAACCTTTGATCCTGAAAGACACGCAGTGCAGTTGGTTAATAAATGTCCGCGCTTCCCACGGCGCGCCATTACGCTATTGCAAATGCAAATAGTTATCAATAATATTATCAATATATTTCTGCAATCAATGAAAAAATTCACAATAAACATAAGGTTATGATGTGGCGGCGTTAAAGGTGGGAAGTGATAGCTGGTGGCAGTCGAAACATGGCCCTGAATGGCAGCGTCTTAATGACGAAATGTTTGAGGTCACTTTCTGGTGGCGTGATCCACAAGGTTCTGAAGACTACTCGACGATAAAGCGCGTATGGGTCTACATCACTGGCGTCACCGATCACCATCAAAATAGCCGCCCCCAGTCGATGCAGCGAATTGCAGGTACCGATGTCTGGCTGTGGACGACACAACTCAATGCCGAATGGCGCGGCAGCTACTGTTTTGTTCCCAGCGAACGCGATGACATTTTTTCTGCACCATCCCCTGATCGCCTCGAATTGCGTGAAGGCTGGCGAAAACTATTACCTCAGGCGATAGCCGATCCGCTGAATCCACAAAGCTGGAAAGGCGGGCGAGGGCACGCTGTTTCTGCACTCGAAATGCCGCAAGCGCCCCTGCAACCGGGTTGGGATTGTCCGCAAGCGCCAGAAACGCCTGCTAAAGAAATTATCTGGAAAAGTGAACGTCTGGGAAATTCACGCCGTGTATGGATTTTTACCACCGGAGATGTAACAGCAGGAGAACGCCCGCTGGCAGTTTTGCTTGATGGCGAATTTTGGGCGCAAAGTATGCCTGTCTGGCCTGTGCTGACTTCGCTGACCCATCGTCAGCAACTTCCTCCCGCCGTGTATGTGTTGATCGACGCTATCGACACCACGCACCGCGCCCACGAACTGCCGTGTAATGCTGATTTCTGGCTGGCAGTACAGCAAGAGTTATTACCCCTGGTGAAAGCTATTGCCCCTTTTAGCGATCGTGCCGATTGCACCGTGGTCGCCGGACAGAGTTTTGGTGGGCTTTCCGCGCTGTATGCCGGACTGCACTGGCCTAAACGCTTTGGTTGTGTATTAAGCCAGTCAGGATCGTACTGGTGGCCGCATCGGGGCGGGCAGCAAGAGGGCGTGTTACTTGAACAGCTAAAAGCTGGTGAAGTTAGCGCCGAAGGTCTGCGCATTGTGCTGGAAGCGGGTATTCGCGAGCCGATGATCATGCGGGCCAATCAGGCGCTGTATGCGCAATTACACCCCATAAAAGAATCCATTTTCTGGCGTCAGGTTGACGGCGGACATGATGCGCTTTGTTGGCGCGGTGGCTTGATGCAGGGGCTAATCGACCTCTGGCAACCGCTTTTCCATGACAGGAGTTGAATATGGCATTCAGTAATCCCTTCGATGATCCACAGGGAGCGTTTTACATTTTGCGCAATGCGCAGGGGCAATTCAGTCTGTGGCCGCAACAATGCGCGTTACCGGCAGGCTGGGACGTTGTGTGTCAGCCGCAGTCACAGGCGTCCTGCCAGCAGTGGCTGGAAGCCCACTGGCGTACTCTGACACCGGCGAATTTCACCCAGTTGCAGGAGGCGCAATGAGCCAGCATTTACCTTTGGTCGCTGCACAGCCCGGCATCTGGATGGCAGAAAAACTGTCGGATTTACCCTCCGCCTGGAGCGTGGCGCATTACGTTGAGTTAACCGGAGAGGTTGATGCGTCATTACTGGCCCGCGCGGTGGTTGCCGGATTAGCGCAAGCAGATACGTTGCGGATGCGTTTTACGGAAGATAACGGCGAAGTCTGGCAGTGGGTCGATGATGCGCTGACGTTCGAACTGCCAGAAATTATCGACCTGAGAACCAACATTGATCCGCACGGTACTGCGCAGGCATTAATGCAGGCAGATTTGCAACAAAATCTGCGCGTCGATAGCGGTAAACCACTGGTCTTTCATCAGCTGATACAGGTGGCGGATAACCGCTGGTACTGGTATCAGCGTTATCACCATTTGCTGGTCGATGGCTTCAGTTTCCCGGCCATTACCCGCCAGATCGCCAACATTTACCGCGCATGGCTGCGTGGCGAACCAACGCCTGCTTCGCCGTTTACGCCTTTCGCTGATGTGGTGGAAGAGTACCAGCAATACCGCGAAAGCGAGGCCTGGCAGCGTGATGCGGCATTCTGGGCGGAACAGCGTCGTCAACTGCCGCCGCCCGCGTCACTTTCCCCGGCACCTTTACCGGGGCGCAGCGCTTCGGCAGATATTCTGCGCCTGAAACTGGAATTTACTGACGGGGAATTCCGCCAGCTGGCTATGCAACTGTCAGGTGTGCAGCGTACCGATTTAGCCCTTGCGCTGGCGGCTTTGTGGCTGGGGCGATTGTGCAACCGCATGGACTACGCCGCCGGATTTATCTTTATGCGCCGCCTGGGATCGGCAGCGTTGACGGCGACCGGACCCGTGCTCAACGTTTTGCCGTTGGGTATTCACATTGCGGCGCAAGAAACGCTGCCGGAACTGGCAACCCGACTGGCGGCTCAACTGAAAAAAATGCGTCGCCATCAACGTTACGATGCAGAACAGATTGTCCGTGACAGCGGACGCGCGGTGGGAGAGGAACCGTTGTTCGGTCCGGTACTCAATATCAAGGTGTTTGATTATCAACTGGACATTCCTGGTGTACAGGCGCAAACCCATACCCTGGCAACCGGTCCGGTTAATGACCTTGAACTGGCGCTGTTCCCGGATGAACACGGTGATTTGAGTATTGAGATCCTCGCCAATAAACAGCGTTACGATGAGCCAACGTTAATCCAGCATGCTGAACGCCTGAAAATGCTGATCGCCCAGTTCGCCGCGGATCCAGCGCTGTTGTGCGGCGATGTCGATATTATGCTGCCAGGTGAGTATGCGCAGCTGGCGCAGATCAACGCCACTCAGGTTGAGATTCCAGAAACCACGCTGAGCGCGCTGGTGGCAGAACAATCGGCAAAAACACCGGATGCTCCGGCGCTGGTTGATGCGCGTTACCAGTTTAGCTATCGGGAAATGCGCGAGCAGGTGGTGGCGCTGGCGAATCTGCTGCGTAAGCGCGGCGTTAAACCAGGCGACAGCGTGGCGGTGGCATTACCGCGCTCGGTCTTTTTGACCCTGGCGCTACATGCAATTGTTGAGGCTGGTGCAGCCTGGCTACCGCTGGATACCGGCTATCCGGACGATCGCCTGAAAATGATGCTGGAAGATGCGCGTCCGTCGCTGTTAATCACCACCGACGATCAACTGCCGCGCTTTGCTGATGTTCCAGATTTAACCAGCCTTTGCTATAACGCCCCGCTTACCGCACAGAGCAGTGCGCCGCTGCAACTTTCACAACCGCACCACACGGCTTATATCATCTTCACCTCCGGTTCCACTGGCAGGCCAAAAGGGGTAATGGTCGGGCAGACGGCTATCGTTAACCGTCTGCTTTGGATGCAAAATCATTACCCGCTCACGGGCGAAGATGTCGTTGCCCAAAAAACGCCGTGCAGTTTTGATGTCTCGGTGTGGGAGTTTTTCTGGCCGTTTATTGCCGGGGCGAAACTGGTGATGGCTGAACCGGAAGCGCACCGCGACCCGCTCGCTATGCAGCAATTCTTTGCCGAATATGGCGTAACGACCACGCACTTTGTGCCGTCGATGCTGGCGGCATTTGTTGCATCGCTGACTCCGCAAACCGCTCGCCAGAATTGCGCGACGTTGAAACAGGTTTTCTGTAGTGGTGAGGCCTTACCGGCTGATTTATGCCGCGAATGGCAACAGTTAACCGGCGCGCCGTTGCATAATCTATATGGCCCGACGGAAGCGGCGGTAGATGTCAGCTGGTATCCGGCTTTTGGCGAGGAACTGGCACAGGTGCGCGGCAGCAGCGTGCCGATTGGTTATCCGGTGTGGAACACGGGCCTGCGCATTCTCGATGCGATGATGCATCCGGTGCCGCCGGGTGTGGCGGGTGATCTCTATCTCACTGGTATTCAACTGGCGCAAGGATATCTTGGACGACCCGATCTGACCGCCAGCCGCTTTATTGCCGATCCTTTTGCCCCAGGTGAACGGATGTACCGTACTGGAGACGTTGCCCGCTGGCTGGATAACGGCGCGGTGGAGTACCTCGGGCGCAGTGACGATCAGCTAAAAATTCGCGGGCAGCGTATCGAACTGGGCGAAATCGACCGCGTGATGCAGGCGCTGCCGGATGTCGAACAGGCTGTTACTCATGCCTGTGTAATTAACCAGGCGGCAGCCACTGGTGGTGATGCGCGTCAACTGGTGGGCTATCTGGTGTCGCAATCAGGCCTGCCGCTGGATACCAGCGCATTGCAGGCGCAGCTTCGCGAAACATTGCCACCGCATATGGTGCCCGTGGTTCTGCTGCAACTTCCACAGTTACCACTTAGCGCCAATGGCAAACTGGATCGCAAAGCCTTACCGTTGCCTGAACTGAAGGCACAAGCGCCGGGGCGTGCGCCGAAAGCGGGCAGTGAAACGATTATCGCCGCGGCATTCGCGTCGTTGCTGGGTTGTGACGTGCAGGATGCCGATGCTGATTTCTTTGCGCTTGGTGGTCATTCACTACTGGCAATGAAACTGGCAGCGCAGTTAAGCCGACAGTTTGCCCGCCAGGTGACGCCGGGGCAGGTGATGGTCGCGTCAACCGTCGCCAAACTCGCAACGATTATTGATGGTGAAGAAGACAGCTCCCGGCGTATGGGATTCGAAACCATTCTGCCGTTGCGTGAAGGTAATGGCCCGACGCTGTTTTGTTTCCATCCGGCGTCCGGTTTTGCCTGGCAGTTTAGCGTGCTCTCGCGTTATCTCGATCCACAGTGGTCGATTATCGGTATTCAGTCGCCGCGCCCTTATGGACCCATGCAGACGGCGGCAAATCTGGATGAAGTCTGCGAAGCGCATCTGGCAACGTTACTTGAGCAACAACCGCACGGTCCTTATTACCTGCTGGGGTATTCGCTGGGCGGTACGCTGGCGCAGGGCATTGCGGCGCGGTTGAGGGCTCGTGGCGAACAGGTGGCATTTCTTGGCTTGCTGGATACCTGGCCGCCAGAAACGCAAAACTGGCAGGAAAAAGAAGCCAATGGTCTGGACCCGGAAGTGCTGGCGGAGATTAACCGCGAGCGCGAGGCCTTTCTGGCAGCCCAGCAGGGAACGGCGTCGACAGAGTTGTTTACCACCATTGAAGGCAATTATGCCGATGCAGTGCGGCTATTAACCACCGCCCATAGTGAACCGTTTGATGGCAAAGCTACGCTGTTTGTTGCGGAGCGTACACTTCAGGAAGGTATGAGCCCCGAACGCGCCTGGTCGCCGTGGATAGCAAAGCTGGATATTTATCGCCAGGATTGCGCGCATGTGGATATTATTTCTCCAATCGCATTTGAAAAAATTGGACCAATTATTCGTGCCGCGCTAAATAAATAACTTTATCTTAAATGCAAATCCATAATTACGATAAATAATTATGGATTTTGTTATTTATCGTATTAATATTTACTGAGTGGTTTGTCTGAAAATGCGCCAAACATTGCGTTTGCTGCGTGGAATTTACAAAGTTCAGCTTCGGATAATTCTCACCAACTGGTAAAGTGTGCGCCGTGGAAATTTACCCTCATTGGACTCATTTTCAGGTTATACCGTATGTCAACACTGAATATTAAGCAGGAAAGCGACTCGCATTTTCCCGATTATCATCTGGCACCAGCCCGTAATAATGAAATTGATTTACTTAATCTTATCGAAGTTTTATGGCACGCAAAAAAACAGATCATGGCTGTCGTTTTTGCCTTTGCCTGTATCGGGTTGCTGGTGTCATTTATCCTACCGCAAAAATGGACCAGTGCGGCGGTTATAACGCCGGCAGAACCTGTGCAATGGCAAGATCTGGAGAAAACATTTACTAACCTTCGGGTACTGGATCTGGATATCAAAATTGATCGTACAGAAGCATTTAACCTGTTTATCAAGAAGTTTCAGTCCATTAGTTTGTTGGAAGATTATCTTCGTTCATCGCCGTATGTTATGAACCAATTGAAAGAGGCGAAAATTGATGAACAGGAGTTGCATCGGGCTATTGTCACATTGAGCGAGAAGATGAAAGCGGTTGATGACAATGCCAGTAAGAAAAAAGATGAACCGTCATTGTATACCTCCTGGACGCTAAGTTTCACCGCACCTACCAGTGAAGAGGCACAGAAAGTGTTGGCCGGGTATATCGATTATATCTCTGCGTTGGTGGTGAAAGAGTCGATAGAAAACGTACGTAATAAACTGGAAATCAAAACCCAGTTTGAAAAAGAAAAGCTGGCGCAGGATCGCATTAAAACGAAAAACCAACTCGATGCAAACATTCAGCGTCTCAATTATTCACTCGATATTGCTAATGCAGCAGGCATTAAAAAACCTGTTTACAGTAATGGTCAGGCAGTAAAAGATGACCCTGATTTTTCTATTTCTCTCGGCGCAGACGGTATTGAACGCAAACTGGAAATTGAAAAAGCGGTCACCGATGTTGCGGAACTGAACGGTGAATTACGTAATCGTCAGTATCTTGTAGAACAATTAACAAAAGCAAATGTCAACGATGTTGATTTTACGCCGTTTAAATATCAGTTGCGTCCGACGTTGCCGGTGAAAAAAGACGGTCCGGGCAAAGCGATTATTGTGATCCTTTCCGCGTTGATCGGCGGTATGGTGGCTTGTGGTGGCGTGCTGTTGCGCCATGCGATGGCATCCAGAAAACAGGATGCCATGATGGCAGACCACTTAGTTTAAATCTTCGCGGTTGAAGGTGCCGTTCGCCCGAGCGGCACCACGAGCGGCGTTCCGGCAACTGGATCGTCAATAATCATGCAGCGCAGACCATAAATGCGCTCGATCAATTCAGCAGTGACAATCTCCTTCGGCGCTCCCTGAGCAACAATTTTCCCTTCCCGCAACGCAATCAAATGGCTGGCGTAACGACAGGCCTGATTA
Organism: Escherichia sp. E10V5; assembly: GCF_004212315.1. Classification (NCBI taxonomy): domain Bacteria; kingdom Pseudomonadati; phylum Pseudomonadota; class Gammaproteobacteria; order Enterobacterales; family Enterobacteriaceae; genus Escherichia; species Escherichia sp. E10V5. Next base: position 100,727 of record NZ_RHJM01000015.1, on the reverse strand, counting down.
AGATCGTGCAGCACTGCCGCCAGGGTATAGCCTTTCTCACGGTTCAGTTCGCTTAACAGTTCCAGCAAATCAATTTGATGACTGATATCCAGCCAGGTCGTTGGTTCATCAAGCAGCATAATCGCCGTTTCCTGGGCCAGCACCATCGCGATCCACGCCCGCTGGCGTTGTCCGCCGGAGAGGGTATCCACGCTTTGATCCGCCAGATGAGTTATTCCCGTGGCCTGCATCGCATTCGTTACCGCTTCTTCATCTTCTTTGCGCCAGCGGGTAAACAGCGGTTGATGCGGGTAACGCCCCCGCGCTACCAGCTCCTGCACGGTGATATCTCCCGGCGTGGTAGCATTTTGCGCCAGTAGACCAATCCGGCGTGCAACTTCTTTACTGGCGTAATGTTGAATGTGCTCGCCATCCAGCCAGACATGCCCGTGAGCAGGCGTCATCAGGCGGCTTAGGGTACGCAGTAACGTGGATTTACCGCAGCCATTTGGCCCGATAATTGCCGTGAAGTGACCATCAGGAATTTCTACAGTCAGATTTTCCGCAACGGTATATTTGCCATATCCCAGGGTTAACTGTTCGCCGCGCAAACGGGCTACTGATTCGGTCATTTTTTGCGAGACTCCTGAATTAACAAGACGATAAGGTAAATACCGCCGAGGCTGACGGTAACGACACCAACCGGAAGTTGATACGGCATAAACAGTTGCTGAGCGCAGAGATCGGCCGCCAGCAGTAACAGCGCTCCGCACAGCGCCGCCTGGGTCAGCCCCCAGCGAGCGGTGCCGCTAATGCGTCGGGCAATGTGTGGCGCGACCAGCGCAATAAAGGAAATCGGCCCCGCCAGAGCAGTTGCCGCAGCGGTAAGCACCACCGCCACCAGCATCATTAACAGACGCGAACGTTCGACGCTGACGCCCAGCGCACACGCGGTATCATCGCCCATTTCCAGTAAGCGCATTCGCCGCACCAGCAAGGCGGCGGCAATGAGCATCAATATAATGATGGGTGCGGAAGGCGAGGTTTTTGCCCACGTCAGGCCGTTGAGCGATCCGGCATTCCACAAACCCGCTGTTAGCGCCGTTTCTAAAGACGCTTTCAGCAGCAGCCAGGTATTAAAGGCCACCAACATGGCGCGGACGCCGATGCCGATAATAATCAACCGAAAGGTGTCGATGCCGTTACGCCAGGCAAGCAGCCAGACCAGCAGTGACGTGACAATACCCCCTGCCATTGCTGCCAGCGCGATAGCCGTCAGGTCCTGACCAAACAGCACCATCGCCACCAGCACGCCGCTCCACGCTCCGGTGTTAAAGCCCATTACGTCAGGGCTGCCGAGTGGGTTACGCATCAACGACTGAAAAATCGCGCCGCTGACGCCCAGCGCCGCGCCAATTAACAACGCCATCAGCACGCGTGGTAAACGCCATTCGGTGACCACCATCGTCATACTGCGCGGCGCATCACCCATCAGCGCGGCGAATACCTGCGAGGTTTCCAGCGTGACGGCACCGCTGCGTAATCCCCAGACACTCGCCACCACGCAGGCGGTAATCAGCAGTAAGCAGGTGATGATTAATCGGCGAGAGACGTAAATCATGCGCCACCTCGTGTTTTACGTCGCACGAGGAAGATCAGCACCGGAGCACCAATAAAGGCACTGACCACGGAAACGCGCAGCTCGCCGGGCACAATCACACGCCCGATGATATCGGCAAACAGCAGCAGGGCAGGGGTAGCGAGTAGCGTGACGGGCAGCGACCAGCGATGATCGGCACCTACCAGCCAACGCGCCATATGCGGCATCATCAGGCCAATAAAGGCAATCGGGCCAACTACCGCCGTCGCACTACCACAAAGCACGGTAATCGCCAGCAGACCAATCAACTGTGTGCGCGCCACGCGACTGCCCAGCGCCGTCGCGGTGTCGCTGCCAAGGCTTAAACTGTTCAGCGCGCGACTCAGTAATAGCGCAGTTGCTCCGGCGATCAGCACCGGGATCAGCACCACTTTTAAAGTGTGTAGATTACGAATATCCAGCGAACCGGCTTGCCAGAAACGCAGTTGATCGTAGACGTCAGGATTAAGCAGGGCGATGCCGCTGGTCAGTCCTTCCAGTACCGCCGCCAGCGCCACGCCCGCCAGGGTTAAACGCACCGGACTTAATTGCCCGCCGCCCTGGCTGCCGGTAAAGGCTACAATCAACGAGGCCACCAGCGCCCCGGCGAAGGCCATCGCCAGTTGTTCCTGCGCGGATGAGTAACCAAACAGCGCCGCACCCAGCACAATGGCAAAACTGGCTCCGGCATTCACGCCAAGTAAACCAGGATCGGCAAGTGGATTTCGGGTGAGGGTTTGCATTAACGCCCCGGCAAGCCCAAGCGCACTGCCCGCCAGCAATCCGGCCAGGGTACGCGGCAGTCTCGCGTCGAGGACGATAGTGCAGTCGGCGCTCTGGCAGGTGCCGGAGAGGGCCTCCAGCACTACGGAAGCGGGGAGTGATTTTGCCCCAATGAGCAGGCTTAATGCCGTCGCGATAATCAGTAATAACAGCAATCCGGGCACGGCAATGGCGCGTGTCACGGCAACAGAACCAGACATACGAACTTCCATGATAATGAAATTAATTATCGTTATCGATCTTATTTGGATATGTTAGCATGTGCAGCCTAAGAATAGGTATTTAAAATATTTGATGGCAAGGCATTGTAATGAATAAACAATCCTGGCTGCTTAACCTCAGCCTGTTGAAAACGCACCCGGCGTTTCGCGCAGTATTCCTCGCTCGTTTTATCTCTATTGTTTCTCTGGGTTTGCTCGGCGTCGCGGTGCCGGTGCAGATCCAGATGATGACGCATTCTACCTGGCAGGTGGGGCTTTCGGTGACGCTGACCGGCGGCGCGATGTTTGTCGGTTTGATGGTCGGCGGCGTGCTGGCGGATCGCTATGAGCGCAAAAAAGTGATTCTGCTGGCGCGCGGCACCTGTGGCATTGGCTTCATTGGACTGTGCCTGAACGCGCTGCTGCCGGAGCCGTCTTTGCTGGCAATCTATTTACTCGGATTATGGGATGGTTTTTTCGCGTCACTTGGCGTTACGGCGCTACTGGCGGCGACACCTGCACTGGTAGGGCGTGAAAACTTAATGCAGGCCGGGGCGATCACCATGTTGACCGTGCGGCTGGGATCGGTGATTTCGCCCATGATTGGCGGCTTACTGCTGGCGACTGGCGGCGTAGCCTGGAACTATGGGCTGGCGGCGGCGGGCACGTTTATTACCTTGCTACCGTTGTTAAGCCTTCCGGCGTTGCCACCGCCACCGCAGCCGCGTGAGCATCCGTTGAAATCATTACTGGCAGGATTTCGTTTTCTGCTCGCCAGTCCGCTGGTGGGCGGCATTGCGCTGCTGGGTGGTTTATTGACGATGGCGAGCGCGGTGCGCGTACTGTATCCGGCGCTGGCTACCAACTGGCAGATGTCGGCGGCACAGATTGGTTTTCTTTATGCGGCGATCCCGCTCGGCGCGGCTATCGGCGCATTAACCAGCGGGAAGCTGGCACATAGCGCGCGACCAGGGTTGTTGATGTTGCTCTCCACGCTGGGATCGTTCCTCGCCATTGGTCTGTTTGGCCTGATGCCGATGTGGATTTTAGGCGTGGTTTGTCTGGCGCTGTTCGGCTGGCTGAGCGCGGTCAGTTCGTTGCTGCAATATACAATGCTGCAAACACAGACGCCGGAAGCGATGTTAGGGCGGATTAACGGTTTGTGGACGGCACAGAACGTGACGGGCGATGCCATAGGCGCGGCGCTGCTGGGCGGTTTGGGAGCGATGATGACACCGGTGGCTTCCGCAAGCGCGAGCGGTTTTGCTTTGTTGATTATCGGCGTGTTGTTGTTGCTGGTGCTGGTGGAGTTGCGGCGTTTTCGCCAGACGCCGCCGCAGGTGACAGCGTCCGACAGTTAATGCTTAAAACAGCGCCTTAAGTCGTTCCAGCACTTGCATGGCGCTGTAGTAATCCAGTCGGAACGTCTCGGTTCCCAGCGCATAAACCTGCTTGTTTTGTACTGCAGGCAGGTGCGCGAGCAGCGGATTGGCATAAATTGCATCGGCATCTTTCTGATCACCAGCGAACAGGAATAGTGACTCGCCATTTAACCCTGCCGCCAGATTTTCCCCACCAAGCTGAATGATGTCATGGCGTTTGCCCTGGCTTTGGCTGGCGTTTAACCCTGCGGGCAACTTCGCCAGCGTAAAGCCGAGTTGTTCCAGCATCTGCCCTTGTGCTGATTCCGGCGTCCAGAGATTGGCACTGTGTGCAGCGGCGGTATAGACAATGGCAGTGACCGGCTGCGGCGGTAATTTGATTTGCTCTTTCGCCGCCGCCAGTTGCTTATCAAACTGTGCAATCCGCTCTGCCGCTTGCTTCTCATGCCCGGTAATTTCGCCAAGTTGCGTTAACAGCGACTGCCAGCTTTTGTCGTCGTAATTGATGATTAATGTCGGGGCGATGGTGGAAAGCTGATCATACAGCGCCAGCGCCGAATCCCCGCCTGTTGCGCTAATTAAAATCAGATCCGGCATTTGCGCGGCAACGGCTTCGGCGCTCGGTTCGCCGATATAGAGCCGTTGCAGTTTGCGTTCTTTCGCCACCTTGCTCCACTGGCGTAAAAAGCCCTGGTCATCCGCGACGCGGTTATTTGGCGTGGTCGCGCCGCTGGCAATCACTGGGGCATCAATCGCCAGCAACGAACCCGTCAGCGTGACGCTGGTTGAGACGATGCGCTGTGGCTGGCTTTCCAGCATATGAGTGCCGCGGCTGTCAGTCACCTGACGCGGCCAGTCGGCGGCCTGCACTGCGGATATTCCTGAAAGTAAAAAGCCTGTTAGTAGAAGAGCGGTGCGGTAGAGCGGGGCGAGTCTCACAAATCAGCGTCCTGTTATTAATGAAGTTAATGCTTCTCATTTTCATTGTAACGACAACCAGATGCAACCCCGAGTTGCAGATTGCGTTACCTCAAGAGTTGACATAGTGCGCGTTTGCTTTTAGGTTAGCGACCGAAAATATAAATGATAATCATTATTAAAGCCTTTATCATTTTGTGGAGGATGATATGGATACGTCACTGGCTGAGGAAGTACAGCAGACCATGGCAACACTTGCGCCCAATCGCTTTTTCTTTATGTCGCCGTACCGCAGTTTTACGACGTCAGGATGTTTCGCCCGCTTCGATGAACCAGCTGTGAACGGGGATTCGCCCGACAGTCCCTTCCAGCAAAAACTCGCCGCGCTGTTTGCCGATGCCAAAGCGCGGGGCATCAAAAATCCGGTAATGGTCGGGGCGATTCCCTTCGATCCACGTCAGCCTTCGTCGCTGTATATCCCTGAATCCTGGCAGTCGTTCTCCCGTAAGGAAAAACAAGCTTCCGCACGCCGTTTCACCCGCAGCCAGTCGCTGAACGTGGTTGAACGCCAGGCAATTCCGGAACAAGCCACGTTTGAACAGATGGTCGCCCGCGCCGCCGCTCTTACCGCCACGCCGCAGGTCGACAAAGTGGTGTTGTCACGGTTGATTGATATCACCACTGACGCCTCCATTGATAGCGGCGTATTGCTGGAACGGTTGATTGCGCAAAACCCGGTTAGTTACAACTTCCATGTGCCATTGGCTGATGGTGGCGTTCTGCTCGGGGCCAGCCCGGAACTGCTGCTGCGCAAAGACGGCGAGCGTTTTAGCTCTATTCCGTTAGCCGGTTCCGCGCGTCGTCAGCCGGATGACGTGCTCGATCGCGAAGCGGGTAATCGTCTGCTGGCGTCAGAAAAAGATCGCCATGAACATGAACTAGTGACTCAGGCGATGAAAGAGGTACTGCGCGAACGCAGTAGTGAGTTACACGTTCCCTCCTCTCCACAATTGATCACCACGCCGACGCTGTGGCATCTCGCAACTCCCTTTGAAGGTAAAGCGAATTCGCAAGAAAACGCACTGACTCTGGCCTGCCTGCTGCATCCGACCCCCGCGCTGAGTGGTTTCCCGCATCAGGCCGCGACCCAGGTTATTGCTGATCTGGAGCCGTTCGACCGCGAGCTGTTTGGCGGCATTGTGGGTTGGTGTGACAGCGAAGGTAACGGCGAGTGGGTGGTGACTATCCGCTGCGCGAAGCTGCGGGAAAATCAGGTGCGTCTGTTTGCCGGAGCGGGGATTGTGCCTGCGTCGTCACCGTTGGGTGAGTGGCGCGAAACAGGTGTCAAACTTTCTACCATGTTGAACGTTTTTGGATTGCATTAAGGAGCGAGGATGAGCATTCCATTCACCCGCTGGCCGGAAGAGTTTGCCCGTCGCTATCGGGAAAAAGGTTATTGGCAGGATTTGCCGCTGACCGACATTCTGACCCGCCACGCCGCGAGTGATAGCATCGCGGTTATCGACGGCGAGCGGCAGTTGAGTTACCGGGAGCTGAATCAGGCGGCGGATAACCTCGCCTGTAGTTTGCGCCGTCAGGGCATTAAACCTGGTGAAACCGCGCTGGTACAACTGGGTAACGTCGCTGAACTTTATATTACCTTTTTCGCGCTGCTGAAACTGGGCGTTGCGCCGGTGCTGGCGCTGTTCAGCCATCAGCGTAGTGAACTGAACGCCTATGCCAGCCAGATTGAACCCACATTGCTGATTGCCGATCGCCAACATGCGCTGTTTAGCGGGGATGATTTCCTCAATACTTTCGTCACAGAACATTCCTCCATTCGCGTGGTGCAACTGCACAACGACAGCGGTGAGCATAACTTGCAGGATGCGATTAACCATCCGGCAGAGGATTTTACTGCCACGCCATCACCTGCTGATGAAGTGGCCTATTTCCAGCTTTCCGGCGGCACTACCGGCACACCGAAACTGATCCCGCGTACCCATAACGACTATTACTACAGCGTGCGCCGTAGCGTCGAGATTTGTCAGTTCACACAACAGACGCGCTACCTGTGCGCGATCCCGGCGGCTCATAACTACGCCATGAGTTCACCAGGATCGCTGGGTGTGTTTCTCGCTGGCGGCACTGTCGTTCTGGCGGCCGATCCCAGCGCCACGCTCTGTTTCCCATTGATAGAAAAACATCAGGTTAACGTTACCGCGCTGGTGCCGCCGGCAGTCAGTCTGTGGTTGCAGGCGTTGATCGAAGGCGAAAGCCGGGCGCAGCTTGCCTCGCTGAAACTGTTACAGGTCGGCGGTGCGCGTCTTTCTGCCACGCTTGCGGCGCGTATTCCCGCAGAGATTGGCTGCCAGTTGCAGCAAGTGTTCGGCATGGCGGAAGGGCTGGTGAACTACACCCGACTTGATGATAGCGCGGAGAAAATTATCCATACCCAGGGCTACCCAATGTGCCCGGATGACGAAGTGTGGGTTGCAGATGCTGACGGAAATCCACTGCCGCAAGGGGAAGTTGGACGCCTGATGACGCGCGGGCCGTATACCTTCCGCGGTTATTACAAAAGTCCACAGCACAATGCCAGCGCCTTTGATGCCAACGGTTTTTACTGTTCCGGCGATCTGATCTCTATTGATCCAGAGGGTTACATCACCGTGCAGGGGCGCGAGAAAGATCAGATCAACCGTGGCGGCGAGAAGATCGCTGCCGAAGAGATCGAAAACCTGCTGCTGCGCCATCCGGCGGTGATCTACGCCGCACTGGTCAGTATGGAAGATGAGCTGATGGGCGAAAAAAGCTGTGCTTATCTGGTGGTAAAAGAGCCGCTGCGCGCGGTGCAGGTGCGTCGTTTCCTGCGCGAACAGGGTATTGCCGAATTTAAATTACCGGATCGCGTGGAGTGTGTAGATTCACTTCCGCTGACGGCGGTCGGGAAAGTCGATAAAAAACAATTACGTCAGTGGCTGGCGTCACGCGCTTCAGCCTGAAGGAGAGAACACGATGGCTATTCCAAAATTACAGGCTTACGCGCTGCCGGAGTCTCACGATATTCCGCAGAATAAAGTCGACTGGGCCTTTGAACCGCAACGTGCCGCGTTGTTAATCCATGATATGCAGGACTATTTTGTCAGCTTCTGGGGTGAGAACTGCCCGATGATGGAGCAGGTGATCGCCAATATTGCGGCGCTGCGCGACTACTGCAAACAGCACAATATTCCGGTTTATTACACTGCCCAGCCGAAAGATCAGAGCGATGAAGATCGGGCGCTGTTGAATGATATGTGGGGGCCGGGCCTGACCCGCTCGCCGGAACAGCAAAAGGTGGTGGATCGCCTGACGCCAGATGCCGACGACACGGTGCTGGTGAAGTGGCGCTACAGCGCGTTTCATCGTTCTCCGCTGGAGCAAATGCTCAAAGAGAGTGGACGTAACCAGCTGATTATTACCGGGGTATATGCCCACATTGGCTGTATGACCACCGCAACCGACGCATTTATGCGCGATATTAAACCGTTTATGGTGGCGGATGCGCTGGCCGATTTCAGCCGTGACGAGCATTTGATGTCGCTGAAATATGTGGCCGGACGGTCTGGCCGGGTGGTGATGACTGAAGAATTACTGCCAGCACCTGTCCCCGCCAGCAAAGCGGCGCTGCGTGAGGTGATCCTGCCGTTGCTGGACGAGTCCGATGAACCGTTCGATGACGACAACCTGATCGACTACGGTCTGGATTCGGTGCGCATGATGGCGCTGGCGGCGCGCTGGCGCAAAGTGCATGGTGATATCGACTTTGTCATGCTGGCGAAAAACCCGACCATCGACGCCTGGTGGAAGCTACTCTCCCGCGAGGTGAAATAATGGATTTCAGCGGTAAAAATGTCTGGGTAACTGGCGCGGGGAAAGGTATCGGCTACGCCACGGCGCTGGCGTTTGTTGAAGCGGGAGCGAAAGTTACAGGTTTTGATCAAGCATTCACTCAGGAGCAATATCCCTTTGCGACCGAAGTGATGGATGTTGCCGATGCTGCGCAGGTGGCGCAAGTGTGTCAGCGACTGTTAGCTGAAACGGAGCGACTGGACGCGCTGGTCAATGCGGCGGGAATTTTGCGCATGGGCGCGACCGATCAGCTCAGTAAGGAAGACTGGCAACAGACTTTTGCGGTCAATGTCGGCGGTGCGTTTAACCTGTTCCAGCAGACCATGAATCAGTTTCGTCGCCAACGGGGCGGGGCGATTGTCACTGTGGCGTCCGACGCTGCGCACACGCCGCGTATTGGCATGAGTGCTTATGGCGCGTCGAAAGCGGCGCTGAAAAGCCTGGCGTTGAGCGTCGGACTGGAACTGGCGGGTAGCGGTGTGCGCTGCAATGTGGTTTCGCCGGGTTCAACCGACACCGATATGCAACGCACGCTGTGGGTGAGCGATGACGCCGAAGAGCAGCGTATTCGCGGCTTTGGCGAGCAGTTTAAACTCGGCATTCCGCTGGGGAAAATCGCCCGTCCACAAGAGATCGCCAACACGATTTTGTTCCTCGCTTCCGATCTCGCCAGCCATATCACCCTACAGGATATCGTGGTAGATGGCGGCTCAACGCTGGGGGCATAAGCATGATCTGGAAACGCCATTTAACGCTCGACGAACTGAACGCCACCAGCGATAACACAATGGTGGCGCATCTGGGAATTGTGTATACCCGTCTGGGCGATGATGTGCTGGAAGCCGAAATGCCAGTTGATACCCGTACTCATCAGCCGTTTGGCCTGCTGCATGGCGGCGCGTCGGCAGCGCTGGCGGAAACGCTGGGATCGATGGCCGGATTTATGATGACCCGCGACGGACAGTGTGTGGTGGGCACGGAACTTAACGCCACCCATCATCGCCCGGTGTCTGAAGGCAAGGTACGCGGCGTCTGCCAGCCGTTGCATCTTGGGCGGCAAAATCAGAGTTGGGAAATCGTCGTTTTCGATGAACAGGGGCGGCGTTGCTGCACTTGTCGGCTGGGTACGGCAGTTTTGGGATGAGCCCGACAGAATTAAATGAGATTGTTGGAAAACTCGGTTAACGGAGTGATCGAGTTAACATTGTTAAGTTAAATATTGGTTTCAACTCCGATTTGCATGGTTGCTGTGTTGTTAAATTGCACAAAGATGTTATAGAAACAAAATGTAACATCTCTATGGACACGCACACGGATAACAACTATGAACAAATCAGGGAAATACCTCGTCTGGACAGTGCTCTCTGTAATGGGAGCATTTGCTCTGGGATACATTGCTTTAAATCGTGGGGAACAGATCAACGCGCTGTGGATTGTGGTGGCGTCGGTCTGTATCTATCTGATCGCTTACCGTTTTTATGGTCTGTATATCGCCAAAAATGTGCTGGCGGTTGACCCGACGCGTATGACGCCAGCGGTGCGCCATAACGATGGGCTGGACTATGTACCGACAGACAAGAAAGTGCTGTTCGGTCACCATTTTGCGGCTATTGCCGGAGCAGGCCCGCTGGTGGGGCCAGTGCTGGCAGCGCAAATGGGCTACCTGCCGGGGATGATCTGGCTGCTTGCCGGGGTGGTTCTTGCTGGTGCAGTGCAGGACTTTATGGTGCTGTTTGTTTCTACGCGCCGTGACGGTCGTTCGCTGGGTGAGCTGGTCAAAGAAGAGATGGGGCCAACCGCCGGGGTGATTGCGCTGGTCGCCTGCTTTATGATCATGGTCATTATCCTTGCCGTGCTGGCGATGATCGTGGTGAAAGCCCTGACCCATAGCCCGTGGGGAACGTATACCGTTGCGTTCACCATTCCGCTGGCGCTGTTTATGGGGATCTACCTGCGCTATCTGCGTCCGGGGCGTATTGGCGAAGTGTCGGTGATTGGCCTGGTGTTCCTGATTTTCGCCATTATCTCTGGCGGCTGGGTGGCAGAAAGCCCGACCTGGGCACCGTACTTTGACTTTACCGGCGTGCAGCTGACCTGGATGCTGGTGGGTTACGGTTTTGTGGCGGCGGTGCTGCCGGTGTGGTTGCTGCTGGCTCCGCGTGACTACCTCTCTACCTTCCTGAAAATCGGGACTATCGTCGGTCTGGCGGTGGGCATTTTGATTATGCGCCCGACGCTGACCATGCCTGCGTTGACTAAATTTGTTGATGGTACTGGCCCGGTATGGACTGGTAACCTGTTCCCGTTCCTGTTTATCACCATCGCCTGTGGCGCGGTGTCTGGCTTCCATGCGCTGATCTCTTCCGGTACCACGCCGAAGATGCTGGCGAACGAAGGGCAGGCGTGTTTTATCGGCTACGGCGGAATGTTAATGGAATCCTTCGTGGCGATTATGGCGCTGGTTTCTGCCTGTATCATCGATCCAGGTGTGTACTTCGCCATGAACAGCCCGATGGCGGTGCTGGCTCCGGCAGGAACGGCGGATGTGGTCGCTTCTGCCGCGCAGGTAGTGAGTAGCTGGGGTTTTGCGATTACTCCGGATACGCTAAACCAGATTGCCAGCGAAGTGGGTGAACAGTCGATCATTTCCCGTGCGGGCGGTGCGCCGACGTTGGCGGTGGGGATGGCCTACATTCTGCACGGCGCGCTGGGCGGCATGATGGATGTGGCGTTCTGGTATCACTTCGCCATTCTGTTTGAAGCACTGTTTATTCTGACCGCAGTAGATGCAGGTACGCGTGCTGCGCGCTTTATGTTGCAGGATCTGCTGGGCGTGGTTTCTCCGGGCCTGAAACGGACCGATTCACTGCCTGCTAACCTGCTGGCAACGGCGCTGTGCGTGCTGGCGTGGGGCTACTTCCTCCATCAGGGGGTGGTCGATCCGCTGGGCGGTATTAACACTCTGTGGCCGCTGTTTGGTATAGCCAACCAGATGCTGGCAGGGATGGCGCTGATGCTCTGTGCCGTAGTGCTGTTCAAAATGAAACGTCAACGTTACGCCTGGGTGGCGCTGGTACCAACGGCCTGGTTGCTGATTTGTACCCTGACCGCAGGCTGGCAGAAAGCGTTTAGCCCGGATGCGAAAGTCGGCTTCCTGGCGATTGCTAACAAGTTCCAGGCAATGATCGACAGCGGCAATATTCCGTCGCAGTATACTGAGTCACAACTGGCGCAACTGGTGTTCAACAACCGTCTGGATGCTGGGTTAACCATCTTCTTTATGGTGGTCGTGGTGGTTCTGGCACTGTTCTCGATTAAGACGGCACTGGCGGCATTGAAAGAGCCGAAGCCAACGGCGAAAGAAACGCCGTATGAGCCAATGCCGGAAAATGTCGAGGAGATCGTGGCGCAGGCGAAAGGCGCGCACTAAAGTCAGAGTGTGGGGGAATGTGCCGAGCGTTCCCCTTACTCTCAGCCCGAGCGTGTTGATAGCAATTAAGCCCTCATAATTCAGGAGGGCATTTGTATTACCGGAGGTTTAGATGTTTGATTCACTGGCAAAAGCCGGAAAATATTTAGGTCAGGCGGCGAAGCTGATGATCGGTATGCCTGATTACGACAACTATGTCGAACATATGCGGGTTAACCATCCTGATCAAACGCCGATGACCTACGAGGAGTTTTTCCGTGAGCGGCAGGACGCGCGCTACGGTGGAAAAGGCGGCGCGCGCTGCTGCTAAATGTGTACGTCAGGCTTTAAACGATTCCACTTTTTCGAACGCTGCACGCAAGGTATCAGGTGTCAGCGTGACTGGCAGGTAATGAATGGATTCCACCGGACGTAAGGTGTGGGTAATCACTTTGTCGATCTCCGCCTGATTATTGATATCCACTTCCAACTCCGCCAGCGTAGTCGGCAGATGAAAACGCTGATACGCCCCGGTTAATTGCGCCAGCACATCATCCTGGCCCAGCAAGGCGCTTTGCACCAGAATACCGTAGGCAACTTTGGTGCCGTGGAGAAACTTCTCGGTTTGCGGCAGTACAGTCAGACCGTTGTGCACGGCATGGGCCGCCGCCACACGCGTAAAACGATCGCCCAGACCACCGACCATTCCGCCTCCGGCAATAATGGCATCCACCACATCGCAAAATGATAGTGTTAACTGCTGATTTTGCTGATCGGCAAGCGCCTGCTCGCTACTGTTTAACAAGACGTCGCGAATGGCCTGCGCGTTATTAATCCCCAGACGCACGGTTAGCGGCAACGTTTCTGGTTGCGGGGCCAGTACTACCGCTTCATACCATTTCGCCAGCGTGTCACCGATCCCCGCCAGCAGATATTGTTGCGGCGCATTGAGGATAATCTCCGGTTCCACCAGCACCATAAAATTGGCGTCGTCGAAAATCTCATAATGCAGCGCCTGTCCGGCGTCGTTATACCAGACGGAGAGCGGTGTCCAGGCAGCGCAGGTGGCGGCGATCGTCGGAACGGCAACAAATGGCAGACCGAGACGGCGGGCGAGGGCTTTCGCGGTGTCGAGCAGTGCACCGCCCCCGACGCCAATCACCACGCTGCGATCGTCACCGGACTCAGCCGCCAGTTGTTGTACATCGCTTTCGCTGCAATGACCGCGAAACAAAATATGCTTTGCCCCCGGCAGTTCAAACGCTGTCGGAAGTTTGGTTTGCGCCGCAGCAATGGCGCGTTCGCCGTAGATCCACACCGCGCGAGAAAGTTGTTCATCAGTGAAAAAATCGTGCAGGTGATTGAAACTTCCAGGATGAGAAAAGTAGTTAGCCGGGCCGACGACGACGCGGATGGGATTGTGAGGCATGTTGTGTTGTCCTTATTGTTTTATTTAGACATCTAAACGTCTTGATTGCCAAATACTAGCATCGTGTTATAGTGCCTTCAACACGCAACTTCGTCAGGTACAATAAAAATGACAAATAACCCTCTGATTCCACAAAGCAAACTTCCACAACTTGGCACCACTATTTTCACCCAGATGAGCGCACTGGCGCAGCAACACCAGGCGATTAACCTGTCGCAAGGCTTTCCTGATTTTGATGGTCCGCGCTATTTACAGGAGCGGCTGGCGTACCACGTTGCCCAAGGGGCAAATCAATATGCGCCCATGGCCGGCGTGCAGGCATTACGCGAGGCGATTGCTGAGAAAACCGCGCGGCTGTATGGCTATCAACCAGATGCCGATAGCGATATCACCGTAACGGCAGGGGCGACGGAAGCGTTATATGCAGCGATTACCGCATTGGTGCGCAATGGTGATGAAGTGATTTGCTTTGATCCCAGCTATGACTGTTACGCCCCCGCCATCGCGCTTTCGGGGGGAATAGTGAAGCGTATTGCACTGCAACCTCCGCATTTTCGCGTTGACTGGCAGGAATTTGCCGCATTGTTAAGCGAGCGCACCCGACTGGTGATCCTCAATACGCCGCATAATCCCAGCGCCACCGTCTGGCGGCAGGCTGATTTCGCCGCTTTGTGGCAGGCAATTGCCGGGCACGAGATTTTTGTTATTAGTGATGAAGTGTACGAGCACATCAACTTTTCACAGCAGGGCCATGCCAGCGTGCTGGCGCATCCGCAGTTGCGTGAGCGGGCGGTGGCAGTTTCTTCATTTGGCAAGACCTATCATATGACCGGCTGGAAAGTGGGCTATTGCGTTGCGCCTGCGCCCATCAGCGCCGAAATCCGCAAAGTGCATCAATATCTGACCTTTTCGATCAATACCCCGGCGCAGCTGGCGCTTGCGGATATGCTACGTGCAGAACCTGAGCATTATCTTGCGTTACCGGACTTTTATAGGCAGAAACGCGATATTCTGGTGAACGCCTTAAGTGAAAGTCGGCTGGAGATACTACCCTGCGAAGGTACTTACTTTTTGCTGGTGGAATACAGCGCCGTGTCTACGCTGGATGATGTTGAGTTTTGCCAGTGGCTGACGCGGGAGCATGGCGTGGCGGCGATCCCGCTATCGGTATTTTGCGCCGATCCCTTCCCCCATAAACTGATTCGTCTCTGTTTTGCCAAGAAGGAATCGACGTTGCTGGCAGCAGCTGAACGCCTGCGCCAGCTTTAGTTATTTGACAGTCCAGGCGCGGGAATATTGACGGTCGGCAAACAGTTCTTGCAGGCCGTTAATTTGCTTCAGGCGCAGCACTTCGTCGCTATCCATTCCCAGTTCTTTGCCGATTTTATTGTCGTCCCATCCCAACTGGCTGAGTTCACGGACGATTTCTGACATGGCGGTGATTTGATGGCGTCCACGAGCGCGGTTGTGGCGAATTGTTGCAGCGATGCACTCGTTACGATCCCCTCCCAGACAGGTAACCGGTAAATACCCTTTTAAGCGCGTTTTTAACGTGTTAGATCCTTTACCAATTTCATGACGGTGAAAGCCATCAACAATCTCTATTGTGTCAGATTGAGTGTTAGTCACCACGATAGGTTGGGTAAAACCATCAATTTCAATGGATTTTTTTAGCAGCTTCTTCTCTGGCGGTGCCACATTATTGGGGTTGTAATCATTCGGCACGAGTTGGCTATTTTTAACCCACAGAACGCAATCCACGGGCTCTTCACGAAAGGGGCTAACCTGATGGATCGCCATGCGGATTTCATTAATCGCTTTGATGCGATCGTCTTCCGGCAAGCTGGCGAGAAATTGGGTTAAATCCTGCGTTAATCGTTGTTGCATAGTATCCCCCATTCCTGACGTTTTCCTTTTATCCGTTCGTTATAACGCTGATAGTTCTTCGCTTTCGTAGGACTAAATGATAATGCCCGGCACCAGTAATCGTTATTGAGTAAAACTTTGCATATTCGCCGCCAGGAGGGGATATCTTTCGTGCCAATGTCCCCTTGCTGGGTTTGTGGAACCTCGATGCCTTTTTTCTGATACCAGTGCAAATAAATGGCGATTTTATTGCGGTAATGCTCAGCTGTTTTCTCCGGCATGCTATCGAGCAGCAATAATGCATACTCTTGCCAGTCTAAATGCTCTGGCTTGAGGATTTTCCGATGCCCATAGAAATGATTGTCATGTCCGGCGTAAATTCCGCCGCTTTTTACACCGCTGACTCGTGCGCACATAGCAGCCCAGCGATCCGGTTCGATAACGTGATAGAGCCATAATCCCTGCCGTTGCTCCGGGCCAAAAGGTTCGCAAATTCGCATCTGACGCAGAGGGACGCCTGCCTGATACATTAGGTTATACAGTGGGTTGCAGAGACTTTGATGATTTGCATACCAGGTCCAGATATCAGCCACTTTCCAGTCGTAGATGGGGTAAATGTACCAGCTATGACCGCCTGGTGCGGCCGTAGTCCAGGGTTTATCGTCGGCAAAACGCTGTTTATTCGAACTGGCGATAGCAACGAAACGGTTATAGGACTCGTCAGCCCGGATGCCGATCATCATGTCCGCCGGACGTTTTTGCGAAAACCATTCGGCAAATTCACGCACGAAATGTTCAAACGTCATACCCGGTTGATAAAACGAGAAAAATGTCGGATCGGTTATCGCATCTTCCGGGGGCAGGCGTACCCATTCAACATCAGGTTCCCAGCATTGCCATTCGGGTTGATACTGAGAAAGAGAGTTTTGCGTCGTAAGAGGCAGCGCTACCCAATAAAATTCTTCAATGACATCTGCATACTGCTCTCGTAGGGACTGAATATAGTGAATAGTTAAAGAAAACTGTGCTTCCCAGTCGATAAACAGAACGTATATTTTTTTTCCCATTTTTCTGGCCAGATTCGCGGTTAGATGAAGCATTAAGCCTGAATCTTTACCGCCAGAAAATGAGACACAAACGCGGGGTAGGGTGTTGAGTGTCCAGGTAATACGCTCTTGTGCAGCTTCCAGAATATTGAGCGGAAGCGGAATTTTATAAATGGACATCTGAAAACGCTCTCTTAACGTGATCTGGAGAATAGTGCGATAGTTTTCTGATTATAGTAGTAACAAATTAAAATAAGATATCTCATTTTATATTCATCGGCTGAATTTTTTATGAGGAGCATTGTCCTTATTGAACGGTGTTCAGGATAAATTATCATTTAAGCGATCAATAAATCGGGAGAATCCCAGATTGTTTAATGATGATTTGTTATAGGAGATATAAAGCGTATTAGAGGGTAGGTTTTGCTCTAGCTTTATTTGTTTTAATTGTAGGTTCTTTTGATTGCTGCGATATAACTCAACGGGAACAATGCCCAATAAATCGGTTACCGCAATAGTATTGATGATAGTAAACAGTGAAGAACTACGGAATGCTATTTTTCGGTTTGTCAGAAGAGCTTCTATTTCCATCTGAAAATCTTCAAGTCCAGATGCTTTTGATATCAGAAAAGTAAACTCTTCATCAAGAATTTCTTCGCGGCTGCTGTATTCCGTTATTCTCGGATGGGATGAACTACAGATAAGTGTATTGCGTATCGATTGAAAAGGTACACAGCTCACCGAGCGACTGATAACTGGCGTTAATGTGATGACCAGATCTGCTTTGCGATAAGCTAATAAATCTTCGGCACTTTCTGCTGACATCATAATGTCATGATGTTCAATTTCTACGGACGAATCTTGTCGGAGACATCCGATCAAAAGGCTACTGTTCGTTGAGGAAATAAGTTGCGGGCCGTAAATAATAAATTTTTTCTTTAGCTCAGATTTATTGACAATGTTGATGGTTTGTTCAAGATTTTTAAGGTTTTTCTCAAGATGATGATGCAAATTTAAACCCGTTGTTGTTGGTGCAATCCCTTTACCGGATCGAGTAAACAAGGGATCATTAAATTGCGCTCGTAGACGTTGTAAAGACTGGCTTACTGCAGAAGGTGTTATGTATAACGATTCAGCTGCCTTGCTAATACTGAGATGTTGATAGATGCACTCAAAAATGACAAGTAAGTTTAAATCAAATTTTTTTAGGTCGTAAAGATTAGCCATGATGTACTCCATTCATATACTTGTTTTCATGATATTCATCAAGTCAATGATATGGCTTTATGTATTTCAATATATTATGTTGTTTTGCTTAATCTATGATTAAGTTTTTCTAAACTAGCATAGTTGATATGCGTGAGGTGAGCAATACTTGCTATTATTTGGATAACTGAAAAGTGATATGTATTTCAGTTATCCATGAATTGAATGTTAATTATTCCCCATAATAATGTTTAAGGTCTTTTTATCTGGTAATCCAACAGCCTGCTGTAATGTTTTTTCTGGGCTCATGTAATAAATCGCAGGGGTGACATTTGCACCCAGTTCGTCCATCAACGCCTCGTTGGCACTGAGAATCTTCATCTGTTCAGGTGTAACGTTCCCGGAGAGGTTCAGCTTTAATTTGCCGCCAGATGCTTCATATTCTTGCCACGTTTTTGCCGGATCTTTAGACGCGAGGATTGCCGCTGCGGTGGCGGGGCTTTCTGGTTTTATCACGCCAACCAACAAAGTACGAATCTGTACTTTACCGGCCTCAACCCACGGGCGTGCTTGTTGCCAGAATTGTTTGCAATATGGGCAGAAAGGATCGGCAAAAACATAAACCACGATCGGCGCGTCTTTTTTACCGTCAAGTAGCCAGTTTGATTGTTCCATACGCTGCCACATTTCGCGTCCGGCAGGCGCGTAAATCTCTTTTTCAATAAGAGCGTTACTGAGGTTTTCTCCCTTTTCGTTGTACATATAGCCAGAGATGGCATGTTTACCGTCTGGCGTAAGGTAGATAGTGACCCCCATGTCCTGATATTTCCCCAGATAACCTTTCAGACCGCCTGGCGCATCGAACGATTTAATAATCGTAATCCCCTGTTTTTCAATCGCTTTTACGGGGGCGGGAAGCTCTTCGGCGTAAACGATTCCCGGTAGCAGGGTAAAAAAAATTATCTTTTTTAACATTAATTTGTCCTTTTCAGTCAGTGCAAAATTTGAGTAAAAGGCATAACCTATCACTGTCATAGGTAAGAGCTTAGAACAGGTGATTGCCCTTTGTTTATGAGGGTGTTGTAATCCCTCTCGGCATTGCGGTCGTCATCGCAACACCGCAGCCTGCTGAACAGGCGCTGAAGATACCAAAGGGTAGTTCAGGTTACGCGGCCACCTGGAAAGGAGGCCCATTTTACTTTTATCGCCGCTGGCGGTGCAAAGTTCACAAAGTTGTCTTACGAAGGTTGTAAGGTAAAACTTATCGATTTGATAATGGAAACGCATTAGCCGAATCGGCAAAAATTGGTTACCTTACATCTCATCGAAAACACGGAGGAAGTATAGATGTCCTTGATTAACACCAAAATTAAACCTTTTAAAAACCAGGCATTCAAAAACGGCGAATTCATCGAAATCACCGAGAAAGATACCGAAGGCCGCTGGAGCGTCTTCTTCTTCTACCCGGCTGACTTTACTTTCGTATGCCCGACCGAACTGGGCGACGTTGCAGACCATTACGAAGAACTGCAGAAACTGGGCGTAGACGTATACGCAGTATCTACCGATACTCACTTCACCCACAAAGCATGGCACAGCAGCTCTGAAACCATCGCGAAAATCAAATACGCGATGATCGGCGACCCGACTGGCGCCCTGACCCGTAACTTCGACAACATGCGTGAAGATGAAGGTCTGGCTGACCGTGCGACCTTCGTTGTTGACCCGCAGGGTATCATCCAGGCAATCGAAGTTACCGCTGAAGGCATTGGCCGTGACGCGTCTGACCTGCTGCGTAAAATCAAAGCTGCTCAGTATGTAGCTTCTCACCCAGGTGAAGTTTGCCCGGCTAAATGGAAAGAAGGTGAAGCAACTCTGGCTCCGTCTCTGGACCTGGTTGGTAAAATCTAAATTTCCTTCGTCTTTCGCGCTACCAACTCCGGCGCGAAATACTTCGGAAATTCACCTAATTCTTCGGGTGCTGCGGCACCCGATTTTCTTCCCCGCATCATGATGCAAGCTGCATCCAGGTAGCCGATGAAGGCCGCTTGCATGATGATGTTTAAAGCCCAGGAGATAAACATGCTCGACACAAATATGAAAACTCAACTCAAGGCTTACCTTGAGAAATTGACCAAGCCTGTTGAGTTGATTGCCACGCTGGATGACAGCGCTAAATCGGCAGAAATCAAGGAACTGTTGGCTGAAATCGCAGAACTGTCAGACAAAGTCACCTTTAAAGAAGATAACAGCTTGCCGGTGCGTAAGCCGTCTTTCCTGATCACCAACCCAGGTTCCAACCAGGGGCCGCGTTTTGCAGGCTCCCCGCTGGGTCATGAGTTCACCTCGCTGGTACTGGCGCTGCTGTGGACCGGTGGTCATCCGTCGAAAGAAGCGCAGTCTCTGCTGGAGCAGATTCGCCATATTGACGGTGATTTTGAATTCGAAACTTATTATTCGCTCTCTTGCCACAACTGCCCGGACGTGGTGCAGGCGCTGAACCTGATGAGCGTACTGAACCCGCGCATCAAGCACACTGCAATTGACGGCGGCACCTTCCAGAACGAAATCACCGATCGCAACGTGATGGGCGTTCCGGCAGTGTTCGTAAACGGGAAAGAGTTTGGTCAGGGCCGCATGACTATTTCCGAAATCGTCGCCAAAATCGATACTGGCGCTGAAAAACGTGCAGCAGAAGAGCTGAACAAGCGTGACGCTTACGATGTGCTGATTGTCGGTTCTGGCCCGGCAGGGGCTGCGGCAGCAATTTACTCCGCACGTAAAGGCATCCGTACTGGTCTGATGGGCGAACGTTTTGGCGGTCAGATCCTCGATACTGTTGATATCGAAAACTACATCTCTGTGCCGAAAACCGAAGGCCAAAAACTGGCAGGCGCGCTGAAGGTTCACGTTGATGAATACGATGTTGATGTGATTGATAGCCAGAGCGCGAGCAAACTGATCCCGGCAGCGGTTGAAGGCGGTTTGCATCAGATTGAAACGGCTTCCGGCGCGGTACTGAAAGCTCGCAGCATTATCGTGGCGACCGGTGCAAAATGGCGCAACATGAACGTTCCGGGCGAAGATCAGTATCGCACCAAAGGCGTAACCTATTGCCCGCACTGCGACGGCCCACTGTTTAAAGGCAAACGCGTAGCGGTTATCGGCGGCGGCAACTCCGGTGTGGAAGCGGCAATCGACCTGGCAGGGATTGTTGAACACGTAACGCTGCTGGAATTTGCCCCAGAAATGAAAGCTGACCAGGTTCTGCAGGATAAACTGCGCAGCCTGAAAAACGTCGACATCATTCTGAATGCGCAAACCACGGAAGTGAAAGGCGACGGTAGCAAAGTCGTAGGTCTGGAATATCGTGATCGTGTCAGTGGCGATATTCACAACATCGAACTGGCTGGTATTTTCGTCCAGATTGGTCTGCTGCCGAACACCAACTGGCTGGAAGGCGCAGTAGAACGTAATCGTATGGGTGAGATAATCATTGATGCGAAATGCGAAACCAACGTCAAAGGCGTGTTCGCTGCCGGTGACTGTACGACGGTTCCGTACAAGCAGATCATCATCGCTACTGGCGAAGGTGCTAAAGCCTCTCTGAGCGCTTTTGACTACCTGATTCGCACCAAAACTGCATAAGAAGAAGTAAGATTCACCTGCAATTGCTTAGCCGCCGGGGTCAAACCTGGCGGCTTTTTTTATAAAAAACGCCCTGCCGGGATTGCTCAGGGCAGGGCGTCATAAATGCGTTAATTTGTTAACGAACGACTAATACTGGCAGATTGGCGTGACGGATCACGTTGGAAGCGTTGGAACCTAACAGATGGGTTGAAATCGATGGATTTCGCGAACCGATAACCACAACATCCGCATCCAGTTCTTTAGCTAACTCGTTCACTTCATCTCGCACGTTACCAAAACGGACATGTGGTTTGATACGGGATGGATCAATATTGAAATGGCCGACCATTGTCTGTAAGCGCTCTTCGGCTTCATGTTGCAAATGTTCTTCGAAACGACGCACATCAGCAGCAAAACGGTGCAGACTAAGGCTTGCGGCGCCCGGTAATACATGGAGTAAATGAATTACGCCATCATCCTGGGCGAGAAATTCAGCGTGACGAACGGCTTTGTCGCTCAATTCCATTTCAAATACGTCTACTGGCATAATGATTGTTTTGTACATAAGCATTCCCTCCTTGCTATTGCATGAACATATAACAGCATATTATTGATTATGATTCTATGATTTGCGAAGTTGATTTGATCTGGGATAGCAATTGATCTGGAAAATGGATTAAGTCAGCTACTACCAGCGTTGCTCAAGATATAGCACTGCCACAACAAGAATTGCTGCAATGAATATATAAAACGCAGTAATACCGAGAGCTTCGCTCATAGGGGGATCCGCTGGTGGATAACTTGTTCAGATTAGAACGCAGCGGTGAAGAGCAAAATGATAAGTCTGGTTGATATTTGAGCGGAAAGAGGATGCAGAAGCATCCTCCGGGCAAAGCGAATAACGCTTGTGCAGATGGGATTAAAGCAGGTAGTCGCCAGCGGCTTCAGGCTGGTATTCGAGTTCCAGCACTTCAAGGTGGGTAGCAACGCCGCCCGGAAGTTCCCAGTGGATGGTATCGCCAACGCGCAACCCCAGCAGTGCGGCACCAACCGGAGCCATAACGGAAAGTTGAGTATTACTGTCGGTCATTTTTGCCGGATACACCAGTGTACGCACACGGACTTCGCCATCGCTAAGATTGCGGAATTTAACCCGACTGTTCATCGTCACCACATCGTGCGGCATCTCTTCTGGCGAACACATTTGGGCGCGATCCAACTCTGCGTTTAACGCGTCGGCGATTGGCAAACCGGCATAGGCAGGTTGCTCCAGCAGAATATCGATGCGTTCGGCATCCAGGTCGTTAATGATGATTGTTGGTCTGGACATTTTTACTCCATGTCGTCGGTACTGCGATTGTCGCAGATAAACATACCCAAAAGAAAACCCTCACCGTCAGGCGGCGAGGGTTTAGCTCATATGATGATACTGACTGTTGCTCACTCTTTGAAGTGATTTACATCACATTCAGGTAATTCCTTAATGCTGAGCGATTTGTATAAATCTTAATCGAAAAACAGCGTAAGGGATAAATTTTCGTGATGGATCAACGTCCGCTGCGCTGGATCTCAATAACCTGCTTTATCAATCACAAAGGCTTTGCCACAGTTGCCAGGGTGAGGTTGTGGCAAGAATGAGCTTGCCGAGAGCGGCGCATTGATGGCATCAGCTTTGATTGAAATCTGGATTTCAGTCAAATACGCCGGATTACCCTGGCACGTTAACTTGACCGCTTTGACGTTCTCTTTCCCCCAGTTTTTGGCAAAGGCGTCGTCAAAGTCACTGCGGCTCACGGTTTTACCGTAGTTATCAGCGAGGAATTTTCCGGCTGCGCTCTCTTTGATCTCTTGATTCAGACGTACCATCGTCCCGAAGTAAGCGTCCGGATCAAAACCAAAGCAGGCGCCGTGTTTCGCGTATTCATAACGTTCCAGACAGGAACGACCACCTGCGCCCGGCATAACTTCACTCAATTTAGCTGCTGTTTCCAGCGATAACCCTGTTTCCGGTGAAGAACACATCCGGCTGGCGCGAGCTTCCGGCAGGTTTGGGACTGGGCGAGTGGCGCAGCCGAAGCGCATCCAGCGGCGTTCATCAACGCCACGCGCAGCAACCGATTTAGGTAATCCTGGCCACAGACCATGTACGGTCAGAAAATCGGCCTTGTTGCTCGTTTCGGTTTGCAGTCGACACTCATCGCGTTCGTTACGATTTCGGTCGTGCTGACTCTGGCAAAACCCGGTTTGCCAGGAAAGAGCTAAAACGTAACGATCAAAATCGCCATACTGTTTTGCCTGTAATGCAGCGGCGTTGACAGAAGATAAGGGGAGCAGAGAAGCCGCCAGTAAAGCGGCGTTACGCCAGAATATTTTCATAGTGGGTGTGGAACTCATACATGCACTGAATACTATCTATTAAATCATAAAAAAGCCCGCCAGGTTGGCTAACCTGGCGGGCGCGGTGATTTATTCAGCGTTTGGCGAACGTATTAGTTCCACATGGCGAGAATCGGCCAGCCTACCAGAAGCAGCATGGCAATATAAATCACCCCGAAGATAGCCCCAAGACGCCAGTAATCTTTTGATTTCACATAGCCGCAGCCGTAAATAATCACACCTGGGCCAGTAGCATATGGGGTCAGACAGCCCATGATACCGATAGACAGCACCAGCAGAATACACAGTTGTTCCATCGGTACGCCCGGAATACCTTTACCGACCGCCAGAATGACCGGCAGCATGGTTGCGGTGTGCGCTGACAGGCTGGCAAACAGGTAATGAGCAAAATAGAACACCAGCACGAGGACGATAACCGTCGCATTTGGCGAAAAACCTTCCAGATGCGTACTCATGGTGCTGGCGAACCAGTCGATAAATCCGGAACGAGTCAGGCCATTAGCCATGACGACCAGCGTTGCCAGGTTGACCAGCGTGTTCCATGCGCTGTTATAACGGGTAATGTCTTTCCACGGCACAACGTGCAGCGCCAGCATCAGCGAAACAGCCAGCAGGCCAACCGCAGTGGCATTAATCACTTCGCTGCCAAATACCCATAAACCTAAGCTGAGCAACACAAGGCCAATCAGCGTCCATTCTCTACGTGTCAACGCCCCCATGGTTTTTAGTTCATCACCCGCCCAGGTTGCCACTTCTTCACTGTGTGTGATTTCCGGTTTGTACAGCACGTAGGAAAGCCACGGCGCAATGATAAGCAAGATAACCCCAACCGGCAGGAAGCAGAGGAACCACTGTAACCAGCTAATCTGGATACCGGCAATTTTGCTGACGAACTCCAGACCCAGCACGTTTGGTGCTGCACCAGTGACAAACATAGAGGAGCTAAGACTGGTACTAATGACCATCATCCACATCAAATAGCCGCCAATACGACGCGCGGACGGATCGTTCGGGAATGATTTAAATAGCGGCGGCAGGTTTTTAATGACCGGGAAAACCGTACCCCCGGTACGCGCGGTGTTGGACGGTGTAAACGGTGCCAGCAGAATGTCGATAATGACAATCGCATAACCTAACGTCAGCGTGCGTTTCCCCATGAATTTCACCAGGAAAAGGGCAATACGACGGCCTAATCCAGAAACTTCATATCCTAATGCAAAGATAAATGCGCCAAATACCAGCCAGACTGTGGTACTGGAAAAACCAGCCAGCCCCCATTTCAGCGCCTGTTTTTGCGCATTAAACGCTGGGTCAGCTAATTCTTTGGCGTCAAAGAGCAGGTAATTACTGCCAATCACGCAAATAGTAACCGCAATAAAACTGATCGCTGTTGCCGGGATTGGCTCGAGGATCATTCCGACAATCATTGCCACAAACACAGCGAAGTAATGCCATGCCTGCGGCGGCATACCGTCGGGGACAGGGATAAGAAACATGACACCCATCACCACCAGTGGGGCCAATAGTTTCCATATATTATCTTTTGCTAAAGACATACGGGTTCTCCGAAAATTAATATTTCCAAATTTATCAAGTGCTTAAATTATTAAATCTGTGCTAAAAACCAGGTAAGGATCAGCAGGTCGGCACTGCCGCCTGGACTGAGATTTCGTTCGATACACTCCCTGTCGAACTGCCGGAGATAATCGAGATCGGCGGGGGTTCGAATGCCCCCTTTTTGCAATAGTGTTTGCGCCTCGCGCTGTAGCCAGCGCAGGCCCCCCTCACCACCGCGCGATGCAACGTTGGTATCGCCGTTGGTAGCCATCAGTAGGAGCAAGGTATCGAGCAATGCCAGTTCAGGATCTAGCCCCTGATCCAGCAGAGTGAGGTAATGCGGTAGGGCGTGGTTGATCACCAGTGGATAACCTGCTTCGGCTTCACCGCGCGCGCCGGTAAGGCCAAGTTGCTGGTACAACCGTTGACCTGCGGTCAGTTGTTGATTATTGGTACGCAGTTCGCGCTCGGTCAGACCACGGCAGAAACTTGCCGCCGTCGAACAAACGGTTGTGGGCGTTACCGGCTGGTTGAGCTGAAGCAAACGGCCAATTGCTGCACATAGCAGCCCTAAAGAAAAAATGCTGCCTTTATGCGTGTTTACGCCCGCAGTGGCGCGGAACATATCACCTTCGCAAGCCATACCAATTGGGCGTAATCCGTGGAGTACCGCTTCCGGTGCCATTTCTGCACTACAAGCACCAAATTCAATGAAACGGGGTAACCAGCCCTGGATCGCCAGTGCGCTACGGTGGAAATCTTCCAGCGCCATATCTTTGTGCGCACCGCAGTTAATGCGATCTACCAGGCCTGGTTTCGGTGACAGATTGACTTCAGTCAGCATGGCGCGCCAGCCCAGCAGGGCGTATTCATTGATTAATGACGCAGCAAGCTTTGTGGTTTTAGTTGACGTTGCAGGCATCGACATCGTTCAGCAGCGCCTCCATGCGGTTGAGTAAATCGGTCAGTTGGTGGGTTTTCCCGCGCGCGCAGACGGCTGCGCTTTGCTCGCATAGCAGGCAGCGGCGAGGCGGCAGCGAATAATCGCGGCGGGAGAGAATTTCGCCTTCGGGCGTCAGGACATCGATATCCCATAAACGCCCGAGAGGATGACTATGTTCAAGCTCAATCGTGGCGAGCTTGAGGTCGCGAGCTGGAGCGGCAATGCTCAACATGCCCTCCGGCCCGCTGGCGGAAACCAGTGCAGCCTGCTCCTGAATTTGCCAGCCCTGCTTTGCGGCTAAAGCGCGCAAGGCTGTCACGCCATGATTAAAAATTCGGCGTGTGACCTCGCTGTCTTTAATCGGACCCGGCGCAACCACGGTAAAGGAGACCAGTGGAACAGGATGGCGCTTGAGCCAGGCGTGTTGCCGTGCTTGCCTTTCATCCCGGCTGACGAGCAACTCGGGAATTGAAACCGCATGGTGGCTGGCGAGTTCAGGGAGCAGGTGCATGGCTTATTCCTTCACCTGATGCACAACGTCAATCACCGAGCCATCGCGGTAGCGCACGACGGCAACGACGCGGTCGGTGAATTCAATCGGCTGTGGTTCACCGGTCAGCAGACGCGCACGTTCGCGCAGCCACTCAATGGAAACCACTTTTATGCCTGCTTCCTGCAGACGTTCTGCCAGTTCCGGACGTGCCGGGTTAACAGCGATGCCGTGGTCGGTGACCAGAATATCGACGCTGGACCCTGGGGTAATGCAGGTCAGCACGTTATCCACCAGAGTAGGGATACGACCGCGCACCAGTGGCGCAACAATGATGGAAAGCGCAGAGGCAATTGCGGTATCGCAGTGACCGCCGGAAGCGCCACGCAGCACACCGTCAGAGCCGGTCAGCACGTTAACGTTGAACTGGGTATCAATTTCCAGCGCGCTCAGTACCACCACGTCGAGACGATCAACCGATGCACCTTTAGAGCCCCAGTTAGCGTACTGGTTGGCACTGATTTCGATGTGATTCGGGTTACGGGCCAGCGATTGTGCAGCGTGGCTGTCAAAGCTCTGCACATCCAGCAGTTTGCGGATCAGACCTTTTTCGTGCAGATCAACCATCGTTGCGGTAATGCCACCGAGGGCGAAGTCGGCGCGAATATCGCGGCTACGCATTTTGTCTTCCAGGAAACGGGTTACCGCAAGCGAAGCGCCGCCGGTGCCGGTCTGCATGGAGAAACCTTCTTTGAAGTAGCCAGAGTTGACAATCACATCCGCAGCGCTGCGGGCAATCAGCAGTTCGCGCGGGTTAGTGGTCATACGGGTTGCGCCAGCGCCGATTTTCGCGGCATCGCCAACGCGATCAACTTTGACGATCAAATCAACCTGACCTTGCTCAATGCTTGCCGGATTATGCGGATAAGGCAGCAGTTCTTCGGTGAGCATCACGACCTGTTTTGCGTTGTCGGCATCAACCATTGCATAGCCGAGGGAGCCGCAGCAGGCTTTACCGGTGTAGCCGTTGGCATTACCGAATTCATCGCAGGACGGGACGCCGAGGAAAGCGACGTCGATGTTCAGTTCGCCGCTCTGTACCAGATGCACGCGACCGCCGTGGGAGTGGATTTGCACCGGTTCAGCCAGCAGGCCACGGGAGATTTCTTCTGCCAGTGGGCCGCGTAAACCGGAGGTATAAATGCGGGTTACCACGCCCTGACGGATATGTTCTACCAGCGGCGCATGGCAATCACTCAGGGAACTGGACGCCAGGGTCAGGTTTTTAAAGCCCATCTTCGCGATGACGTCCATCACCATATTGACGGTCAGGTCACCACCACGAAAAGCATGGTGGAAGGAGACGGTCATACCATCTTGCAAACCAGAACGACGAATGGCTTCTTCCAGGTTGGCGCACAATTTGCGATCGCGTGCTTTTTCAGCCTGATAGGTTTGTTTCGGCGAGTTCTGGAAAGCGGAAAGATCGCATTCAGCGTGACGATTCCAGGCTGCTACCCGTTCTTGTCGTTGAGATTGTTCAATTTTCTGCGTCATTTTGATTGCCTTATTCTTCGCGGATGCCGGAAAGTTCTGCACGGGAGAGCACCAGACGGGCGCGATCGATAACCGGACCGTCAACCATCTTGCCGTTCAGGGAAACGACGCCAAGGCCTTCGCGAGCGGCGGCTTCAGCGGCTTCTACGACGCGGCGTGCGTGATCCACTTCTTTCTGGGTTGGAGCGTAGAGGTTGTGCAGCAGATCAATCTGACGCGGGTTGATCAGCGATTTGCCGTCAAAGCCCAGTTGTTTGATGTGGGCGGCTTCTTGCAGGAATCCAGCTTCGTTGTTGGCGTCGGAATAGACGGTATCGAACGCCTGAATACCCGCAGAACGTGCGGCCTGCAAAATAGAGCAGCGAGCGAACAGCAGTTCAGTTCCTTCCGGAGAGCGTTCTGTACGCAGGTTGCGCACGTAGTCTTCTGCACCGAGGGCGATACCGATCAAACGCTCGGAAGCGTGAGCGATTTCCACCGCGCGGGTAATGCCCAGCGGTGATTCAATCGCCGCCAGCAGCCCCGTGATACCTGGTTCACGACCACAAGCTTTTTCAATACGCAGGATCTCTTTTTCGATATCCAGAACGTCCTGAGCGGTATCGGTTTTCGGCAGACGCACAACGTCTGCGCCACCGCGAACGACGGCTTCCAGGTCGTTAACGCCCCATTCAGAATCCAGTGCGTTAACACGTACGATGGTTTCAATATCGCGATACAGCGGATGTTGCAGCGCGTGGTAGACCATGCGACGTGCGGTGTCTTTTTCACGCAACGCCACGGAGTCTTCGAGGTCGAACATCAGAGCATCAGCTGGGTAGATGAAGGAGTTGCTGACCATCGCGGCATTGGCGCCAGGCACAAACAGCATGCTGCGGCGGGTGCGAGTTTTACGTTGTTGCAGCGAAGCGGAAATCATTGGCAATCCTCCCATGGCAGCGCCGGGATACCGCTGGCGCGTGCCAGCAAGGCTTCCAGTCGTGCACGTAAAATGCAGTCCAGTGCGCCTTTGTCATCGACATTCAGCTGTACGCCGCGCACGTTATAGCGGGCTAGAACGTCCAGAATGGTGGTGCGAATCGCATCGCCAAACTGTTTCTCAACGCTGCTGTTGATTTGCAGGTCGATATCCTGCGTATCGAGTGGGGCGATGCGTATCATCACATCCCCAGACTCAAGGGTGCCTGCAACGGCGGGCTGGTTTATTTTCATTTTTCACCTGTTTCTTATGCGGGGGTCTTTTGACGAACTGCCGCGTCCTGGCGGGCGTGTTCAAGCAGATTCTGCAAGTAATGCAGAGTGGGTGCCGGGACCAGTGGCGCGATAGCCGTGAGATCGTTTTTCACCAGCAGTTGACGTACCCGGGAAGCGGATATCGGCAGTTCCTGGTAACGCAGTCGCTCAATTTCAACCAGTTCGATGGGCGGTGCGGAGATGGTCGGTGTTTCCAGCCAGTAGCGCATATCCTGGTTGTACTGTGCGGTCACGCGACAAATGGGTTCAGTACCAACAAAGCGATGAGTAACGCCCAGCGCGGGCGCGAGGTACTGACGGAAAATTTTCAGGTCAATTTCGGTGTAACAATGGTTGATGACGCTCTGTTCTTTAATGAAGTAGCAGGGGAACGTGGCGCGGGAGATGATGTACTCGGAGCCGCGATGCACGGTCAGGCGCGGAATATCGGCGGTGCCTTTTAACACCAGATCTAACCGGTCGTCATAGGGAAAGCGTGAAGAGTCTTCTTTGACTAAAAACAGATGCAGCCAGTCGCACTGTGCCGCAGCTTGTTGAATCAGATAACGGTGGCCGTTAGTAAAGGGATTGGCGTTCATGACGATACAGCCAATCTTCTTCCCTTCATGACGGAATTTCTTCAGCGATTCGGCATAGCGTTTCAGACGTGTGGCGCTATTTTCCATCAACACCATCACGCCAGGTACGCTGGTTAACGTATAGAAACCGCACTGACGGAACAGCGCCTCGTATTCGGTTTTGGTATAAATAAACAGATGCGTGCTGTGCCGTTCATAGGCGAGGTTTATCAGTTCGGTGGCTAATGTCAGCGCCAGTCCTTCACCACGAACTGATTCACTAATAGCGACGCACTTAATGATATTTCCGGCAATTCCGCCGCAGGCAATAAGGCGGTCGTTACGGGTTACGGTAATAAATACTTCGACCGTGGTGTCAACACTCAAATCATTTTCATGCAGAAAGTGGGTAATTTCCGCCATCTTTTTATTTTCTGAACGTTTTACCCGGGTGAAAATATCATTGCCGAACATAATAAATAGTATCCTGAAGGTGCATTTTGTTATCGATTTGCAACAAATGTTGTTCGATGTAGCAAATTGATAACCTTTTATTTTCAGTTGAGAGAAAGGGTTGTGAGTGAGGTATTTCTGTTTCTCCTTTCGCCATACATCCTAAGGAGTATTGCATCGTGAAATTTTGATTTATTTCACATAGAGTTAGTGGTTTTTTATTTATTTAATGGTTTTAAGTTTTTTAATTAATGTAATTACGAATTAACCCGTAGGTTTAATTGATTTAATTGATTTAATGAATGAAATTTGTCACGATCATATTTGATATTTATAAATCGAGATTCAACATTTTAATTACATCCGCCAAAAAACAGGGCTTACCCCGCAAGGAAAAAAATGTTGCAGTTTAATGAGAATAAACAGTTTGCTTTTTTCCAACGACTGGCGTTCCCGTTGCGTATTTTTTTGCTGATTTTGGTGTTCTCGATATTTGTCATCGCTGCGTTGGCGCAATATTTTACGGCCAGCTTTGAGGACTATTTAACGCTTCATGTTCGTGACATGGCAATGAATCAGGCGAAAATTATTGCCTCCAATGACAGTATCATCACCGCAGTGAAAACGCGTGACTACAAACGGCTGGCGATTATCGCCAACAAATTGCAAAGAGACACCGACTTCGATTATGTGGTGATTGGTGACCGGGATTCGATCCGCCTTTACCATCCTAATCCGGAAAAGATTGGTTACCCCATGCAGTTTACCAAACCGGGAGCGCTGGAAAGAGGGGAGAGTTACTTCATCACCGGCAAAGGGTCGATAGGTATGGCAATGCGCGCCAAAACGCCGATCTTTGATGACGATGGCAAAGTCATCGGCGTGGTGTCGGTGGGGTATCTGGTGAGTAAAATCGATAGCTGGCGGGCAGAGTTTTTATTACCGATGGTGGGCGTGTTTGTCGTGCTGTTAGGCATTCTGATGCTGCTGTCGTGGTTCTTAGCTGCGCATATCCGCCGCCAGATGATGGGGATGGAACCAAAGCAGATTGCGCGCGTGGTCCGCCAGCAAGAGGCGCTTTTTAGTTCGGTTTATGAAGGGCTGATTGCGGTGGACCCGTATGGGCATATTACTGCCATCAACCGCAACGCAAGAAAAATGTTGGGGCTGAGTTCCCCCGGACGGCAGTGGCTGGGCAGACCTATTGCAGAGGTTGTCAGACCGGCTGATTTCTTTACCGAACAAATTGATGAAAAACGTCAGGATGTGGTAGCGAATTTTAATGGTCTGAGCGTTATTGCTAACCGCGAAGCTATTCGTTCTGGTGATGATTTGCTAGGTGCAATTATTAGTTTTCGTAGTAAAGATGAAATATCTACCCTTAATGCGCAACTGACGCAAATTAAACAATATGTTGAAAGCCTGCGCACACTACGTCATGAACATCTCAATTGGATGTCTACGCTCAATGGTCTGTTGCAGATGAAAGAGTATGATCGTGTGCTGGCGATGGTTCAGGGGGAGTCCCGGGCTCAGCAGCAACTTATTGATAGTCTGCGTGAAGCATTTGCCGACCGCCAGGTGGCGGGGCTTCTTTTTGGTAAAGTGCAGCGCGCCCGGGAGCTGGGGCTAAAAATGACGATTGTTCCAGGCAGCCAACTTTCACAACTGCCGCAAGGGCTGGACAGCACTGAATTTGCGGCGATAGTGGGCAACTTACTCGATAATGCCTTCGAAGCCAGTCTGCATAGTGATAAAGGGAATAAGACAGTCGAATTATACCTGAGCGATGAAGGCGACGACGTGGTAATTGAAGTGGCCGATCAGGGCTGCGGCATTCCAGAGTCTCTTCGCGACAAAATATTTGAGCAGGGCGTCAGTACGCGTGCTGATGAACCCGGTGAGCATGGCATTGGGTTGTATCTTATTGCCAGCTATGTAACGCGCTGCGGTGGAGTTATTACTCTCGAAGAGAATGATCCCTGCGGTACTTTATTTTCAATCTATATTCCGAAAGTGAAACCTGATGACAGCTCCATTAACCCTATTGATCGTTGAGGACGAAACACCGTTGGCAGAAATGCATGCGGAATATATTCGTCACATTCCCGGCTTCAGTCAGATATTGCTGGCGGGAAACCTGGCGCAGGCCCGAATGATGATCGAGCGTTTTAAGCCGGGGCTTATCTTGCTGGATAACTATCTCCCTGATGGTAGAGGCATTAATTTGTTGCATGAGTTGGTGCAGACGCATTACCCCGGCGATGTGGTGTTTACCACTGCCGCCAGCGATATGGAAACGGTATCTGAGGCTGTGCGCTGCGGTGTGTTTGATTATTTAATCAAGCCAATCGCTTATGAGCGTCTGGGGCAGACATTAACTCGTTATCGCCAGCGTAGACACATGCTGGAAAGTATTGATAGCGCCAGTCAGAAGCAAATTGATGAGATGTTCAACGCTTACGCTCGCGGTGAACCAAAGGATGAGCTGCCAACTGGCATTGACGCGTTGACGCTAAACGCAGTGAGAAAACTGTTCAAGGAGCCTGGTGTGCAACATACGGCTGAGACAGTAGCGCAGGCTTTGACCATAAGCCGCACCACCGCGAGACGTTATCTTGAATATTGCGCCAGCCGACATCTGATCATCGCCGAGATTGTTCACGGCAAAGTCGGTCGGCCGCAGCGCATTTACCACAGCGGATGAAGAGAGTGCCGGAGGACGCGCTCCTCCGGCCTGGGAAATTACTTACCAGCAACCGCGGCGGTAGTACCGGGCACCATCAACTCTGTAGCCACAATGACAATCACCAGCCCAACAAGCACCGGCACCGAGGTGCGTTTAACCACTTCAAAAGGTGATATTTTAGCCATCCCGGCAACGGCAACCACCACGCCAGAGACTGGCGAAAGCGTGCGCCCCAGGTTTGACGCCTGCAGCATCGGGATTGTCAGGTACGCCGGGTTAATGCCGGAAGAGTGTGCCAGTTTCGGGATCATCTCAACAAAGGCATAGAAAGGCGCATTGCCGGAACCCGTGGTGACTGCTGCCAGCATTGTCAGGATAACCAGCACCAGCATCAGGATTATGCTCGCCGAACCGAACGAGGTGGCGATTGAGATCAGGCTCTGGATAAAGCCGATGGTGCTAAGGCCCTGAGCGAAAACCCCTGCGGCAACTAATAACATTACTACGTTAGCGAAGGCATCAGCCATGCCGCGGTAAGCCACCTCGAGGCCCGAAAAGACTTTTTGCGTATTAAAGCCGCGAAGAAATTCCAGAACAGAGGCAACCAGCATACAGATCACCAGAATGGTGATGATGTGCAATTGCGGACCCCATTTGCCGTCAAAAAATAGCACGCCAATGATCGGTGTAAACGGCAGAATGGCGTAAAACGCAGGCGCGGTGGTTGTGATTTCGCTGACATCTAACATTTCATGAGAGATGTGCTCTTTTTTGTCCAGATAACGCTGCCAGAAAAAGTGGGCAATCGCCATGCCGATAATTGCGGCAATTGAGATAGGAAGTGTTGTTTTGAAGGCGAAATCAATCAGCGGCATTTCAGAAGCCTGTGCTGCCAGCACCACATCACCAGATGTTGGTGCGAGAATAATTGCTGCTGGTGAGGCACAAATGGCAGCTGCCGCGCCGCGACTGATGCCAACGTTCACCATCACCGGGAACAACGTTGCCATCAGTAAAACGCCAAGACCGGTTGCGGAAGAGACTGCCAGTGACATCAGACAGGCGACAAAGTAGGCGGCAATCATCAGCAGGTAAGGGGAGTTAATGTACTGCAGCGGTTTTGATGCCAGTTTGACAACCATATCGTTCGCGCCGATGTGGGTCATATAAGCGGCAAAGCCACACAGCATCATGATCATCATGCCGAGATCGCCGCCACGGCTCATCAGTAATATTTTAATGTATTCAACGATATCTGTGGCGCTGTAGCCAGTGGAAGTCTGGCTGGAAGGTAAAACTTTGTGTCCCATTATAGCGCTGATGATCAGCAGTAGCAGGCCGCCAACAAATAGCACCCCGGTGGCGGAATACCCTTTAATGATGTAGCGAGCTACACCCACAATAACGACAACCCCAATAAGGAGTTCAATAAATGTCTGCATATTCTTTCCTGTCTCCAGAATCTACAATAAATAATAAAAAAATCCTAAAATAAGAAAAAAATATGCCGAATAAATTGACTTCAGGTGCTGATTGAAATCAAGAAAGCTGTCATTAAGACATTGATGTTGCTGTTTTTATACCTGGATAACAAAATTTATTTTAGGGGGAGTAATTACAACATAATGATGTTTATAAACTGATGAGCGATTGATGCAATTTTGTTAATTGTTTTATGGTATTTTGTACGTCAAAAAAATAATCTTGTATGCGTATCATGTGGCAATGCAAACAATGATTTTATTGATGTTTTTATTGTATCTAATTGAAAAATAAATGAATGATAATTATTTTTATGGGTGTAGCTTTTATTTTCATGAGTTGTTCTTTAGCTGAAAATATTTCTTGGTCTCCAGAGTAATCCGATGGTTTTATTAGCAAATTTCATGAAATAAATTTTTCAGGCGCTCGGATTATTCTTTATGTTTGCCTTGTTAAGGTTGTATTTATTTTTCTTTGGCTATGCTGGTAATATATTTTTGATAAGTTTTCTGTGGTTGCTAATGGGCGCTAGTAAATGTGTTACCGTATTTTCCTTTATTTTTATTCAGTTAATCAGCATTGAAGAAGTTTCTGCTAGTGCAGAGCAATGGATTGCGACATTTAAAGATAATGTCGCAGAAACCTGGCAGCGGCCAGAACATTATGATCTGTATATTCCCGCCATTACCTGGCATGCACGTTTCGCTTATGACAAAGAAAAGACCGATCGCTATAACGAAAGACCGTGGGGTGGCGGTTTTGGTCAGTCACGTTGGGATGAGAAAGGCAACTGGCACGGTTTGTACGCGATGGCGTTTAAGGATTCGTGGAATAAATGGGAGCCCATTGCCGGATACGGTTGGGAAAGTACCTGGCGACCGCTTGTCGATGAAAACTTTCATGTCGGTCTGGGATTCACTGCTGGTGTGACGGCGCGTGATAACTGGAACTACATACCTGTTCCGCTGATACTGCCATTGGCTTCTGTGGGCTATGGGCCTGCAACTTTTCAGATGACCTATATCCCTGGCACTTACAACAATGGCAATGTTTACTTTGCCTGGATACGGTTTCAGTTTTAGACAAGTCATGTTTTAATAAAAGCCTTAAAAATCAGTATGTAATGAAATTAACATCAAAAATAACGCGACTTTTATCACTTTTTAGTAAAGTTGCACTGGACAAAGCGTACCACAATTGGTGTACTGGTAACCGACACAGCATTTGTGTCTATTTTTCATGTAAAGGTAATTTTGATGTCTAAGATTAAAGGTAACGTTAAGTGGTTTAATGAGTCCAAAGGATTCGGTTTCATTACTCCGGAAGACGGCAGCAAAGATGTGTTCGTACACTTCTCTGCAATCCAGACTAATGGTTTTAAAACTCTTGCTGAAGGTCAGCGCGTAGAGTTCGAAATCACTAACGGTGCCAAAGGCCCTTCTGCTGCAAACGTAATCGCTCTGTAAGATACGTCAGCAAGAATTCAAAACCCGCTTATTCAGCGGGTTTTTTTTGGTCTTCAGTGTGCGGTTGATGCTGAAAATAGCCAAAAAGCCAGTGCGGTCATGGCAAAGGAACCTAACAGGTTAACGAAGACGTTCAGTAGCGCCCAGCCAAAACGCCCCTCCTGCAATAAAAACACCACTTCTGCCGAAAATGTTGAGAAGGTCGTTAGCCCGCCACAAAAACCAGTGGTGATTAATACTTTCCACACCGGATCGATATTAGTCATGCGGCTAAACCAGGCAAACCCCATTCCTATGATAAATGCCCCAATCAGGTTTGCTGCCAGAGTTCCGAGTGGAATAGCCTGGTGCAGTGGGTTAAACCGCATACTTAACATCCATCTCGCCACGCTTCCCGTACCACCACCAATAAAAACTGCTAAAAGGAGTTGTAACACAGCTAAATCCTGCTATTTGATTTGTATGAGTGATAAGTTTAACGCCGAATATTCGTCGTTGGCGAATTTTACAACTCTGACAGGAGGTGGCAATGCTGGTTGCCGCAGGACAATTTGCTGTTACATCAATATGGGAAAAGAACGCTGAGATTTGCGCTTCGTTAATGGCACAGGCGGCGGAAAACGACGTATCGCTGTTTGTCCTGCCGGAAGCGCTTCTGGCGCGCGACGATCTTGACCCGAATTTGTCAGTTAAATCGGCACAGTTGCTGGAAGGGGAATTCCTCGGACGTTTACTGCGGGAAAGTAAACGTAACATGATGACGACGATTCTGACGATTCATGTTCCCTCAACCCCTGGGCGCGCGTGGAATATGCTGGTGGCGCTGCAGGCGGGGAAAATTGTCGCCCATTATGCCAAATTGCATCTCTATGATGCGTTTGCCATTCAGGAATCGCGCCATGTGGATGCAGGTGATGAAATAGCCCCTTTACTGGAGGTTGAAGGCATGAAAGTGGGGCTGATGACCTGCTATGATTTACGCTTTCCAGAGTTGGCATTAGCCCTGGCATTACAGGGCGCGGAAATCCTGATCCTGCCAGCGGCCTGGGTTCGCGGGCCACTCAAAGAGCACCACTGGTCAACCTTGCTAGCCGCTCGTGCTCTGGATACCACCTGTTATATGGTGGCTGCGGGGGAGTGCGGGAACAAAAATATCGGACAAAGCC
The DNA here is from genome assembly GCF_004212315.1 of Escherichia sp. E10V5. NCBI lineage: Bacteria > Pseudomonadati > Pseudomonadota > Gammaproteobacteria > Enterobacterales > Enterobacteriaceae > Escherichia > Escherichia sp. E10V5. Next base: position 63,335 of record NZ_RHJM01000015.1, on the reverse strand, counting down.
GGATTATAGATCCCTTTGGCATCACCATTGCAGCAGCGGCAGAAATGCCAGCGCTCATTATGGCGGAAGTGACGCCCGAACGTGTGCGTCAGGTGCGCGCGCAACTTCCCGTCTTAAACAACCGTCGCTTTGCGCCGCCGCAATTATTATGATGTTTTTTTACTCGGCGCTTGATTCACCTTGTTACAGATTGCTATTGTGTGCGCGCGTCGAATGACCGTTAATATTCTCTGGTTTTTAAGGCGCGTTCTGTTGCCAGTTTTATGTCAAGAAGGTATCTATGGGTGAGATTAGTATTACCAAACTGCTGGTAGTTGCGGCGCTGGTCGTTCTGCTGTTTGGGACTAAGAAGTTACGTACGCTGGGCGGAGACCTGGGAGCGGCCATTAAAGGGTTCAAGAAAGCGATGAATGATGATGACGCTGCGGCTAAAAAAGGCGCAGACGTTGATATTCAGGCTGAAAAGCTCTCTCATAAAGAGTGACGTGGCGAGCAGGACGCTCCCTCAATATCTTGTTCGATAAAAAAACCCGCTTCAGATAGCGGGTTTTTTATCAGACAGATGTAAGCAATTATTACACGATTACTTAACTTCCATCCCTTTCGCCTGCAAGTCGGCGTGATACGAAGAGCGGACAAACGGACCGCATGCAGCATGGGTAAAGCCCATCGCCAGCGCTTCGGCCTTCATTTCATCAAACTCATCCGGGCTAACGTAGCGTTGTACCGGCAGGTGATGGCGGCTTGGCTGCAGATATTGCCCCAGCGTCAACATGGTTACACCATGGCGGCGCAGATCGCGCATGACTTCAATAATCTCTTCATTGGTTTCACCCAGTCCCACCATCAAACCGGATTTGGTCGGGATCTCCGGATGCGCTTCTTTAAAGCGTTCCAATAGTTTTAGCGACCAGTTGTAATCTGCGCCCGGGCGTACCTGACGGTAAATACGCGGTACGTTTTCCAGGTTGTGGTTGAATACATCTGGCGGCGTGGCGGTCAGAATATCCAGCGCACGATCCATACGACCACGGAAATCCGGCACCAGAGTTTCAATTTTGATTTCCGGGCTTTTTTCCCGGATGGCAGTAATGCAATCCGCAAAGTGCTGGGCTCCGCCATCGCGCAGGTCATCGCGGTCAACGGAGGTGATAACCACATAACGCAGCGCCATATCAGCAATGGTCTGTGCCAGTTTTACCGGCTCGTTGGCATCCGGGGCGACCGGGCGACCGTGGGCAACGTCACAGAACGGACAACGGCGGGTACAAATGGCGCCGAGGATCATAAACGTTGCTGTGCCGTGGTTGAAGCATTCTGCCAGGTTAGGGCAGGAGGCTTCCTCACAGACAGAATGCAGGCCATTTTTGCGCATTGCGGCTTTGATGCCCTGGATACGTGTAGAGTCCGCGGGAAGCTTGATTTTCATCCATTCCGGCTTGCGCAGCAGGGCTTCGCGCTCTGTTGCCACGTTTTTAACCGGGATAAGGGCCATCTTATCGGCATCGCGGTATTTAACACCGCGTTCCATCACAATGGGTTTACTCATAGCGTGCGTGTTCCAGTTGCGAATTACGAAGGAAAGCGTTTCAATTCAATAGATTGTTGTAATTATCAACTATTTTTGAATTAACGACTGGCAGTATATCATTGAAACGGCCCAGAAAGCAGCCAAAGCGGTCGCGAAAATGTAAAATTGTTGTTGGTTTGTGCCATTTTATCGTTCGGCACTGTGAACTCTATGTAACGATACTTTTTCAAAACACATTCGATAGCATCAGTTCCCCGCGAAGTATTGGAATACGCTGACTGCAATGACCCAATATGATTTGGGTCATTTATGAGGGAGAATTAAGCAGGGATATATTCTACGTCAGGATTTTTGAGTAGCGCTAAAATATTTGCCAGTAAGCGTGGTGCAATATTATCGGTGGTCGCATCAGGTTTCCATTGCGATATTTTTGCCATTTCCATCCCGGCATAACCACAAGGGTTGATACGTAAAAATGGCGAAAGATCCATATTGACGTTTAATGCCAGACCGTGGAATGAACAGCCGCGGCGAATACGCAATCCGAGCGAACAAATTTTCTTTTCCCCAACGTAGACACCAGGAGCATCAGCCCGAGGGTGCGCTTCAATATCCAGCTCGGCCAGGGTATTCACTACCGTTTGTTCGAGCAAGGTCACCAGTTCACGCACGCCCAACTTCCTGCGTTTGAGGTTAAGCAATACATACATCACCTGTTGCCCCGGCCCGTGATAAGTTACCTGGCCGCCGCGATCGCTCTGGATCACCGGAATATCACCCGGCATTAAAATATGTTCCGCTTTACCTGCTTGTCCCTGGGTAAATACAGGATGGTGTTCAACCAACCAGATTTCATCAAGGGTATTTTCATCACGGGTATCGGTGAATTCATGCATAGCCTGAGAAATAGGCTCGTAAGGCTGAAGGCCGAGCTGGCGGACAAGAATTTTATCCTGATACAAAACGGCATCTCCGTGGAGAATGAGTAAAAGTGGGGAAAATTATATCACAGCGAGGGGAGAGGAGTTACCCGACCAGAGGCCGGGTAACGGAGAAGCAAATTACAGAACCATACGGACGATATCGATTTTGCCCAGTTCTTCGTACAGAGTTTCAACCTGCTCGATATGAGTGGCGTTGATAGTGATAGATACCGAGTGGTAGTTGCCTTTGCTGCTTGGTTTTACCGTTGGGTTGTAGTCACCTGGCGCATGGCGCTGTACCACTTCAACCACCTGATCAACCAGCTCAGGTAACGCCTGCCCCATTACTTTGTAGGTAAAAGGAGTAGGGAATTCAAGCAGTTCGTTAAGTTTGGTTTTCATGTCAGCTCCGGCGTAACGTAATTAAATAGCAACTCCCGCCAGAGGGCGGGAGTTTTTTACTGATGCTTAGTATATGGGGGCGGAAATTACACTTTCAAGTGTTCAATTTTTAGCCGAACCAGTGATGGAACATTAATTTAATGTAATCAATGATTTTGCCGAAGAAGTTACCTTCCGGAATTTCCTGTAACACCACCAGCGGGCGTTGTTCGATAGTTTTGCCATCAAGCTGGAAGTTGATGGTGCCAACGACCTGGTTCTTTTGCAGAGGCGCATGTAGTTCACTGCTGTTCAGCACGTAGCTGGCTTTCAGGTCTTTCATGCGGCCACGCGGAATGGTCAGGTAAACGTCTTTATCAACCCCTAACGAAGCGCGGTCAGTATTACCAAACCAAACCGGCTCAGAGGCGAACTCTTTGCCAACTTTCAGTGGGTTAACCGTTTCGAAGAAACGGAAGCCCCAGGTCAGCAGTTTTTTACTTTCGGTTTCACGGCCTTTGAACGTGCGTCCGCCCATGACTGCGGAGATCAGACGCATCTGACCTTCCGTTGCGGAGGCGACAAGGTTGTAGCCCGCCTTGTCAGTATGGCCAGTTTTGATTCCGTCGACATTCAGGCTGTTATCCCATAGCAGGCCGTTACGGTTGAGCTGGCGAATACCGTTAAAGGTAAACTCTTTCTCTTTATAGATAGCGTATTCGTTAGGGACATCACGAATCAGGGCCTGACCGATCAGCGCCATATCACGCGCGGAGCTGTACTGACCGTCAGCGTCCAGACCGTGTACAGTCTGGAAGTGGGTATTTTTCAGGCCCAGGGCGTTAACGTAACTGTTCATCAGACCAACGAAAGCATCCTGGCTACCGGCGGCGAAGTCAGCCATGGCAACACAAGCATCGTTACCAGATTGCAGGTTGATACCACGGATAAGCTGAGAAACCGGTACCTGCATGCCAGGTTTGAGGAACATCAGCGAAGAACCTCTGAACACCGGGTTACCGGTGGCCCAGGCGTCATTGCCGATGGTCACTAAATCAGATTCTTTGAATTTACCTGCTTTCATTGCCTGACCGATAACGTAGCTGGTCATCATTTTGGTCAGACTTGCAGGGTCGCGACGGACATCCGCATTTTGCTCGGCGAGCACTTTGCCGGAGTTATAGTCGATCAGGATGTAAGACTCCGCGTCGATCTGCGGTACACCCGGGATCATGGTTTTGATATTCAGGTCATCGGCATGTGCAGCAGAGATAAAGGCTGTGCAAAGAGCCGTGGTGAGCGCCAGGCGCTTCATGATACGAGCGGAAAAAATGGTATTCATGGTCTGAACTACGACATCCGTGATGGAATTTAAAATAAGTGCCCTACTATAGCAAATGCACTACCGCCAGGCATCCGACTTTCCGCGTGACTTTGTTAACGTCATTTACAGAAATTGACATTTCAGATGCCTGCCTTACGTTATTGCGCGGTGGTAATAAATGACTGTAATTGGGCTTCGGTTTGTAAACGTTGCTGCAAGGCACTGGCTTCAGCTTTGTTGGCGAATGGACCAAGCTGAATACGCCAGACCGCGCCGTTTTGGGCCACGCGACCGGGTACGCCGAACTTTTGTCCCAGTTGCTGTTGATACTGTTGCGCGCGTGCCTGATCGCTAACGGCCCCCACTTGCACCATAAAGTTACCGCTGGCGCTTTGCGAAGTGGCTTGCGGTGTCACCATTGCAGATGTTGTTGCAGGTGCTGAGACAACGGGCTGTGGTGCAGGCGTCGGTTCGCTGCCTTCCAGTACGCCGGGCGCCAGGGTAGTCGGCGCGCCGAGGAAGCCGCTGCTGGTTACCGGCGCGCCGGTCGGATCTTCGCTTTTCAGCGTTGAGTTGCTGACCGGGAGAATATCACCCTGCGGGACAGACATAGAGTTTGTTCCGCTGCCGCCGTTTAAATCGGGCGGCGCAGGCAGGGCGTAAGTCTGTTTGGCAATGGTAGTACAAGCCATGCCTGGGCCAGAAAATGAACCATCCTGGGCGACGATAATAGGATCGATACGAACTTTTGTATTGTTCGAGGTGTTAAGACGGTCAGCTGCCGCGCGTGAAAGTGAAATCACACGGTCGTTGCCGTAGGGACCGCGATCGTTAATGCGCACCACGATCATCCGCCCATTAGCCAGGTTGGTGATTCTGGCGTAGCTGGGGATGGGGAGCGTTGGATGCGCCGCCGTCAGCTGCGTTGGATCAAATGCTTCGCCAGATGCTGTCAGATTGCTGCCAGGTTCGGCATCATAAATGGCTGCAAGGCCCGCCTGACTAAAGCGTGAAGGGTCCTGCACGATTTTGTAGCTTCTGCCGTCGCGCTGATAATCCTGATTTGCCGTCGCGTTCAGTGGTTCGAAACGTGGTTCCGCCCCGCTAATTTCAACTATAGGGCCGTTACATACCGCAGGCTGCGGCACACTTACCGTCTGTTGCTGACCATCATCGCTAGTACATGCCGCGAGCATTCCTGCCGCGATGCAGATCCCGAGCCACTGCTTACGCATTCGCACCTCTTACACGCTTTTCGACAACATTTTCCTGTGGGTGTGGATTGACATCACAATCCCAAACCCAGCCATCAGCACTATGAGCGCCGATCCTCCATAACTGACCAGCGGGAGTGGAACCCCTACAACCGGCAGAATACCGCTTACCATACCAATATTTACGAAGACATAAACGAATAATATCAGCATTAAGCCGCCAGCCATGACGCGACCAAAGGTAGTTTGTGCTCTGGCTGCAATCCACAGTCCGCGCATGATGAGCAGAATATAGAGAGCAAGCAGAATCAAAATACCCACTAATCCCAATTCTTCCGCCAGTACCGCGAAGATAAAATCGGTATGGCGTTCGGGCAGAAATTCAAGCTGTGACTGGGTACCGTGCAGCCAGCCTTTACCGCGTAATCCGCCGGAGCCAATAGCAATTTTAGACTGAATAATGTGATAACCCGCGCCAAGTGGGTCTGATTCCGGGTCGAGTAGCATCATTACGCGCTGGCGCTGGTAATCATGCATCAGGAAGAACCACAAGATTGGGATAAATGCTGCCACCAGTACCACTGCAACGCCAATCAGGCGCCAGCTAAGTCCGGAGAGAAACAGTACAAACAGACCGGAAAGCGCAACGAGGATTGACGTTCCCAAGTCAGGCTGCGCTGCCACCAGCAACGTGGGCATAAAAATCAGCACCAGCGCGATGGCGGTATTTTTTAACGACGGCGGGCAAACGTCACGGTTGATAAAGCGAGCCACCATGAGCGGCACAGCTATTTTGGCGATTTCCGAGGGCTGGAAACGAACGATACCGAGATCCAGCCAACGTTGAGCGCCTTTGGAGATGGCCCCAAAGGCATCTACCGCTACCAGCAAAATAATACAGATGATATAGAGATAGGGCGCCCAGCCTTCATAAACGCGCGGCGGAATTTGAGCCATCACCACCATAATGACCAGCCCCATCGCGATCTGGCCGATTTTACGCTCCATCATGCCGATGTCCTGGCCGCTGGCGCTCCAGATTACCAGGGCGCTGTAGACCAGTAATGCCAGTAAGATCAGTAGCATTGTGGGATCAAGATGGACTTTATCCCAGAATGTTTTTTTATTCGGATTATCCGTCATGATTAATGGTCCTCCGCAGCAGTAACCGCCGGGTTTTCTGCAGGCAGATCGGTGTTGTTGTCACCAAGCATAATATGGTCGAGGATCTGGCGCATCAGCGTACCGACCGCCGGGCCAGCCCCGCCGTTTTCCAGAATCATAGCGACAGCGACTTGCGGATTGTTATACGGCGCAAACGCGGTCATCAGTTTGTGGTCGCGCAGACGCTCGGCAATTTTGTGCGCATTATAGGTTTCGTTCGCCTTCAGGCCAAAGACCTGCGCGGTACCGGATTTCGCCGCAATTTTGTAGGGCGCGCTGGCAAAGTATTTATGTGCCGTACCGTTAGGACGGTTAGCAACACCAAACATGCCGTCTTTCGCCAGTTCCCAGTAACCAGAATGAATATCGCCTACCGGCGGTTCATGCGGCTGTACCCATGGCACTTGTTTGCCATTTTCGGCGGTGCTCATCAGCAAATGCGGAACCTTCACAATACCGTCGTTAATCAGGATCATCAGTGCTTTGTTCATCTGGATAGGGGTCGCTGTCCAGTACCCCTGACCGATACCGACCGGAATGGTGTCACCCTGATACCACGGTTTTTTAAAGCGTTTCTGTTTCCATTCGCGGGTCGGCATATTACCGGAACGTTCTTCCGACAGATCGATACCGGTGTAATGACCGTAGCCAAATTTACCCATCCATTCAGAAAGGCGGTCGATGCCCATATCGTAGGCAACCTGATAGAAGAAGGTATCTGCTGACTCTTCCAGCGATTTAGTGACATTCAGGCGACCGTGGCCCCATTTTTTCCAGTCACGATAACGCTTTTCAGACCCCGGCAATTGCCACCATCCAGGATCAAACAGGCTGGTATTACGGGTGATTACCCCTGCACTTAATGCCGAAACCGCCACATAAGGTTTAACCGTCGACGCTGGCGGATAAACCCCCTGCGTGGCACGGTTCACCAGTGGTGTGTTCGGGTCGTTCAGCAACGCGGAATAATCTTTGCTGGAGATACCGTCAACAAACAGGTTAGGGTCGTAACTTGGCGTGGAAACCAGCGCCAGCACGCCACCTGTACGCGGATCGGTGACCACAACAGCGGCACGACTGCCCGCCAGCAGTGTTTCAATGTACTGCTGGAGCTTGAGATCAATCGTCAGGTAAATATCATGCCCGGCCTGCGGCGATACTTCTTTTAACTGGCGGATGACGCGACCGCGGTTGTTAACTTCAACTTCTTCATAACCCGTCTGGCCGTGCAGAACATCTTCGTAGTAACGTTCAATCCCCAGCTTGCCGATATCATGTGTTGCGGCATAGTTGGCCAGTTTGCCGTCATTATTCAGTCGCTCGACGTCTTTATCGTTAATTTTCGAGACATAACCGATAACGTGGGTCAGCGCTGAGCCATAGGGATAGTAACGACGTTTATAGCCTTTAACTTCCACACCAGGAAAACGGTACTGGTTAACGGCGAAACGCGCCACCTGAACTTCAGTCAGGTTGGTTTTCACCGGAATAGAGGTAAAACGGTGCGAACGTGCACGCTCCTTTCGAAACGCGGCGATATCGTCATCGGTCAGGTCAACCACGCTGCGCAGGGCGTCCAGAGTCTGCTGCACGTTATCGACTTTCTCCGGCATCATCTCTATCTGATAGATAGTTCGGTTGAGCGCCAGAGGGATACCGTTACGGTCGTAGATAATGCCGCGGCTGGGGGCGATAGGCACCAGCTTAATGCGGTTTTCATTAGAACGGGTCTGGTAATCGGTAAAGCGAACAATTTGTAGATTATACAAGTTGGCGATGAGCACGCCGGTTAGCAGCAAAATCCCCAAAAAGGCGACCAGCGCCCGGCGCACAAACAGCGCGGACTCTGCCGAATAGTCGCGAAAAGAGTTCTGTAATTTCATCCGCTGCGTTTTCTACTTAAGGCTACCATATCACTCACGGTGATAAGGATGGTTGGTGGTAATGCTCCACGCCCGGTACAGACTCTCTGCGACCAGTACGCGAACCAGCGGATGGGGGAGGGTAAGCGCCGAAAGTGACCAGCTTTGTTCTGCCGCCGCTTTACAGGCAGGCGATAACCCTTCCGGCCCGCCAATCAGCAAGCTGACATCGCGGCCATCCAGCTTCCAGCGTTCCAGTTCAGCGGCTAACTGCGGCGTGTCCCAGGGCTTGCCTGGGATATCAAGGGTGACAATGCGGTTTTTACCTGCGGCAGCCAGCATTTGTTCACCCTCTTTGTCGAGTATGCGCTTGATATCCGCGTTCTTGCCGCGTTTTCCCGCCGGAATTTCAATCAGTTCAAAAGGCATATCTTTCGGAAAACGACGCAGGTACTCGGTAAAACCGGTTTGTACCCAGTCCGGCATTTTCGTTCCCACGGCGACAAGTTGCAGCTTCACGCATTAACTCCAGAGTTTTTCCAGCTCATACAGGCGACGGCTCTCTTCCTGCATAACATGGACAATCACATCACCTAGATCGACCACAATCCAGTCGGCGCCGTTTTCACCTTCAACGCCGAGGGGCAATAAACCCGCAGCGCGAGATTCCTGAACCACGTGGTCAGCAATGGACATAACATGGCGGCTGGATGTACCCGTACAGATGATCATACAGTCGGTGATACTGGATTTGCCCTGAACGTCTAAGGCGATGATGTCCTGACCTTTGAGGTCATCAATTTTGTCGATAACAAAATCCTGGAGTGCTTTACCCTGCAAGTTTTCCCCCTGGGTGAAATAAAAAAGATAAAAATGGTCTGTCAGTATACCTGAAGCAGAGGCGATTTCGGGACAAATGTCAGCAAATCGGCTCTTGAAAGTGGGCTATCATCCCACCCCGCGTCACAGATTGCATCGCCATTTTTGTAAAACAATTTCTACAAAGTCGTGTATGGCGGAAAAGTCAGGTTGCGGAGAATATCAGCCTGCCCGGGCCTGTCAATGTCCGTTGCCGCTTACCTGTAAAAAAACAGAAAAGTCATGCTTCTTCGCACCAGATGGCGCGGCTATTGAGGACGCGTAGTGTTGCGAACTCGTCATTGATATCAATGGCGCTCCAGCAGCCCTGGTCTACACGAAAATGCCACATTGCCTCGGGAGGCATGCCGATTAAGCGGGCAATCAACAGGCTCAACACACCCTGGTGGCTAACGATTAATATGTTTTTGTGCTGCTGATACTCACCAAGTCCGGCAATAAACCTTTCTATCCGCTGTGAAAATGCCTGAAAGCCTTCACCGCGAGTAGGGACGGTATGCTGCCAGTCATTGCACCAGGCACTATAGTTTTCGGCATCTTCTTGCATCAGCTCGCGATGATGCCGCATTTCCCAGTCACCAAAAAACATTTCGTTGAGTTCAGGGATGATTTGCACGGGGAGTTGACGGGCATCAAGAACCAGGCGCGCGGTGTGCTGCGCCCGTTCCAGTTCACTGCATAAAACCTTATCGAAGGGAACATCACGTAGCAGTGTATGCAAGCTTTTCGCCTGCGCGATACCGCGCTCCGTAAGTGGTGTAGGCGCATGACCGCTGTATAACCCGTCGACATTCGCTTGCGTTTCACCGTGACGAATTAACCACAGTCGCATCATTCCCTCCGTGACGGCAGATATCAGCGATACAAGCCTTGTTGGTTAATGTAAGTCAGTACCGATTCTGGTAACAATTCCTCACAAGATTCGCCGTTTTGCAAACGTTCGCGGATGATTGTCGCCGAGATGTTGAACCACGGCGTTTCGGCGAGATAAATTTTACCTGCAGGCTGAAGATGCAGATCTTCCGGATTATGCGTCAAATGATCTTCCAGCCACTGCTGGTACTGCGGTTGTGCCATTTCCAGCGGATAACCTGGACGTCGACAGACTATCAAATGTGCATTGTCGAGAATCGTTTCGTATTCATACCAGGTCGGAAAGTTCAGCAGCGAGTCCTGACCGATAATAAACGCCAGCGGCACATCTGGGCCTTGCTCCTGTCGCCACTCTTTTAACGTCTGCGATGTGTAAGAGGGGGCATTACGCTTTAACTCGCGTTCATCAAGGGTAAACAGCGACTTGTCGGCAATCGCCAGTTCAAGCATGTGTTTTCGCTGCACGTTGTTCGCTTCAGGCTGGGGGCGATGCGGAGGAACGTTGTTAGGGATAATCGTTACCCGCGTCAGGCCAATCAGATTCGCCAGCGTTTCCACGGGTTTTAGATGGCCATAATGCACCGGGTCGAAGGTGCCGCCAAACAGAGCTTGTAAAGATTTCATATCAACCGTCGATAAATACGTCTGCCAGTGGTTTATGACACAAAAGAAGAGATAATCCCTCCAGTTCTGCCCACACGGACTGACCGTAATCTTGTTTGAGAGTAAGTTCCGTTCGTGTCAGGAGTTGTACAGCCTGACGTAACTGTGGCTGACTCAGGCGATTTAGCGCTTCGCTAATCATGTTACGACGGTTCTGCCATACCCGATGCTTGTCAAACAGCGTACGCAGCGGAGTATGAGCAGACTGACGCTTCAGATTAACCAGTAGCAATAGCTCACGTTGCAAAGTACGCAACAAAATCACCGGTTCACTGCCTTCCAGGCGCAGCTGCTGCAGAATATGCAATGCGCGCTTGCTTTTGCCGCTCAACAAAGCGTCAACCCAATGAAAAGGGGTGAAATGTGCGGCATCATTCACCGCTTGCTCAACGCGCGGCAGTGTCAGTTTGCCATCCGGCCAGAGTAGCGATAAACGCTCCAGTGCCTGTGCCAGCGCCAGCAGGTTTCCTTCATAACAGTAGCAGAGCACCTGATTCGCCGCGTCATCCAGTTCTAAATTGAGCTGTTTTGCTCGCGCGGCAACCCAGCGAGGAAGCTGGGCCTGTTCTGGGGTCTGGCAAGTAACCTGCACGCTACGGTTTGCAAGCGCGGTAAACCAGGCGGCATTTTCCTGCGCTTTGCTCAATTTATTACCGCGGACGATCAACAGCAGATCGTCATGCAGCAATCCGGTGAGCGTGAGGAGTTGTTCATTGATCGCCGCATTCGGTCCGTTTTCTGGTAACAACAGCAATAGCGTTTGTCGACTGGCAAACAGGCTCATTGCCTGGCATAGCGAAAACATTGCGTTCCAGTCCGTGTTGGGATCAATGGAAAAAGTGTGGTGTTCTTCGAATCCTTGTGCCGCAGCTACCTGACGAATGGCGTCCTGGCTTTCTTGCAACAACAGGGGATCGTTACCAAGTAAAAGATAGGCCGCGCGCAGCCCTTCAGTGAGCTGCGCGCGGAGTTGTTCCGGGTACAACCGAATCATCAGTTACCCAGCGTGGTGGAGACGCGTGCAGGCGTTGCTGTGGTATCCGTTGTTGCCGACGTTTCTTCGTCGGAACGGACGTCCGCAGCGCGAATGCTTGGCAGCTTACGAATAAGCTGTTCGGCGGCACGGTCGTACATCTCTTTAATGATCATGTCCTGCTCGTTATCTTTCGCTAACGCCATTTGCGGGTTATCGAAGAACGAACGGAAGACTTTGGCGCTAATCGGGTAGATATCTCGCCCAGGAATCAATACCGACGCGCTAACAGTCATCACCATCTGATATTCCGCAGTTTGACCATTACGGAAAACCGACGCGGTATCCTGTGAGATTGATACAGCGCCCAGACGCAGGGATGGAACATCCTTACGCGTGGTTTCTTTATCGAGCAACTCGACACCGTTCAGACGTAACTGGTTACGCACTGCACGGCTTAACGGCCCGTTCGGGTCACCGGAATCCAGGATCATAACCTTCATAGTGGAAGGGACCTGCGTGGTATCACGCAGATGCCAGCCACACCCGGCGGTGATTAACACCGCCAGAGATAACAACAATGTTGCCAGATATCGCACGCTTCCTCCCGCGCTTAGCCAACGACCAGATTGAGGAGTTTACCCGGTACGTAAATCACTTTACGCACGGTAACGCCATCAAGATATTTTGCTACCAGATGTTCCTGGCCAGCACGTTCGCGAACCTGTTCTTCCGTTGCATCCACCGGAACGGTGATTTTGGCACGGACTTTACCGTTAACCTGAACAACGACCAGCGTGGAGTCTTCCACCATCGCTTTTTCATCAGCAACCGGCCACGGCGCGTTGTCGATATCGCCTTCGCCTTTCAGTTCCTGCCACAGCGTGAAACAGATGTGTGGGGTGAACGGGTTAAGCATACGAACTACCGCCAGCAGCGCTTCCTGCATCAGGGCGCGATCCTGCTCGCCATCGGTCGGTGCTTTCGCAAGTTTGTTCATCAGCTCCATAATCGCCGCAATTGCGGTGTTGAAGGTCTGACGACGGCCGATATCATCGGTCACTTTAGCGATTGTTTTATGCACATCGCGACGCAGCGCTTTCTGATCTTCAGTCAGTGCATCGACGTTCAGTGCCGCAACATCGCCTTTCGTAGTATGCTCGTACACCAGTTTCCAGACACGTTTCAGGAAGCGGTTAGCCCCTTCCACGCCGGACTCCTGCCATTCAAGAGTCATATCCGCCGGAGAAGCGAACATCATAAACAGACGAACGGTGTCCGCGCCGTAACGTTCAACCATCACCTGCGGGTCGATACCGTTGTTCTTCGACTTGGACATTTTGCTCATGCCGGTATAAACCAGCTCATGGCCTGCCGCGTCTTTCGCTTTTACGATACGGCCTTTCTCGTCACGTTCAACGATAGCATCAACCGGGGAAACCCAGTTACGTTCGCCGTTTTCGCCAACATAGTAGAAGGCATCTGCCAGCACCATACCCTGACACAGCAACTGTTTCGCTGGTTCGTCAGAGTTCACCATGCCTGCATCACGCATCAGTTTGTGGAAGAAGCGGAAGTAGAGCAGGTGCATGATGGCGTGTTCGATACCACCAATGTAGATATCCACCGGCAGCCAGTAGTTAGCCGCTTCGGAATCCAGCATACCTTCTTTGTACTCCGGGCAAGTGTAGCGCGCATAGTACCAGGAGGACTCCATAAAGGTGTCGAAAGTGTCGGTTTCACGCAGCGCTGGCATACCGTTAACGGTGGTTTTCGCCCACTCCGGATCTGCTTTAATCGGGCTGGTAATGCCGTCCATCACCACATCTTCCGGCAGGATCACCGGCAGCTGGTCGTCCGGGGTCGGCATCACAGTGCCGTCTTCCAGCGTCACCATCGGAATCGGTGCGCCCCAGTAACGCTGACGGGAAACACCCCAGTCGCGCAGGCGATAGTTCACTTTACGCTCGCCAACGCCCATTTCAGTCAGTTTGTCGGCAATAGCGTTAAAGGCTGCTTCATGGTCAAGACCATTAAACTCGCCAGAGTTGAACAGCACGCCTTTTTCAGTCAGAGCCTGCTGAGAAAGGTCTGGTTCAGAACCGTCAGCCGCCAGGATAACCGGCTTGATGTTCAGGCCGTATTTAGAGGCAAACTCGTAGTCGCGCTGGTCGTGACCCGGAACCGCCATGACTGCGCCCGTGCCGTATTCCATCAATACGAAGTTTGCTGCCCAAACAGGAATTTCTTCGCCCGTTAATGGGTGAACAGCTTTAAAGCCAGTATCGACGCCTTTTTTCTCCATTGTTGCCATTTCAGCTTCGGCAACTTTGGTGTTACGGCATTCGTCAATAAAGGCTGCCAGTTCTGGATTATTTTCCGCCGCTTTCTGCGCCAGCGGATGACCTGCCGCTACCGCCAGATAGGTACAACCCATAAAGGTGTCCGGGCGAGTAGTATAAACAGTCAGCGTGTTGTCATAGTCGTTAACGTTGAAGGTGATTTCTACGCCTTCGGAACGACCGATCCAGTTACGCTGCATGGTTTTAACGGTGTCTGGCCAGTGATCCAGTTTATCCAGATCGTTGAGCAGCTCGTCAGCGTAAGCGGTGATTTTGATAAACCACTGCGGGATCTCTTTACGCTCAACTTTGGTATCGCAGCGCCAGCAGCAGCCGTCGATAACCTGTTCGTTCGCCAGTACGGTCTGGTCGTTCGGGCACCAGTTGACCGCAGAGGTCTTCTTATACACCAGGCCTTTTTTATATAGCTCGGTGAAGAATTTCTGTTCCCAACGGTAGTATTCCGGCGTGCAGGTTGCCAGCTCGCGGCTCCAGTCATAACCAAAGCCCAGCATTTTGAGCTGGTTTTTCATGTACGCGATGTTGTCGTACGTCCACGGTGCTGGCGCGGTGTTGTTTTTTACCGCCGCGCCTTCCGCAGGCAGACCAAACGCGTCCCAGCCGATCGGCTGCAGAACGTTTTTGCCCAGCATGCGCTGGTAACGGGCGATCACGTCACCGATGGTGTAGTTACGTACGTGGCCCATGTGTAGTCGACCAGAAGGATAGGGAAGCATAGACAGGCAGTAATACTTCTCTTTGCTCTCGTCTTCGGTTACTTCAAATGTGCGCTTCTCATCCCAATGAAGCTGTACTTTGGATTCTATCTCTTCCGGGCGGTATTGCTCTTGCATGGCAGCCAGTGGTCCTGTTTTCATTACGGCTACAAAAGTAGCGTTAGAGGTGGTTTTTCAGATCCGCATAGCATAGCCCAAACGTCCGCGTCAAAACAGCCTTTCGCGCACTCGACGTTGAAATCGCACAGCGGTAATCCTTGCACGAATTTACACACTCTGTGGGCAGTCTTGCAAAGTTGAGCGTAAATAACGTCTATTATTATAGCCAGTTAACGACACGGGAGATGAAATGATGAACAAGGTTGCTCAATATTACCGTGAACTGGTGGCGTCATTAAGCGAGCGACTGCGTAATGGCGAACGCGATATCGATGCACTGGTAGAACAGGCGCGTGAGCGTGTAATAAAAACAGGGGAGTTAACGCGGACCGAGGTCGATGAACTGACTCGGGCCGTCAGACGTGACCTGGAAGAGTTCGCCATGAGTTATGAAGAGAGCCTGAAGGAAGAATCCGACAGCGTTTTTATGCGGGTGATTAAAGAAAGCCTCTGGCAGGAACTGGCGGACATCACCGATAAAACACAGCTTGAATGGCGTGAAGTTTTCCAGGATCTCAATCATCACGGTGTTTATCACAGCGGAGAAGTGGTAGGGCTTGGGAATCTGGTCTGCGAGAAATGTCACTTCCATCTCCCGATCTACACGCCGGAAGTGCTGACGCTATGCCCGAAATGTGGTCATGACCAGTTCCAGAGACGCCCGTTCGAGCCGTAATAGTTTGATTTCGCACACCAATAAAGAGAATTTGGGCCGAATGAAATTCCCCGGCCCTTGTTTTTATCTCTACAGTAAATCTTCAATCTCACGGATTTCTTGACTGACATCTCTGGTACCGGATGACTGAACTTTACGATACAGGTCGAGAGCCTGTAGGAGATCGACAGGTCCTCCTTCTCCGTAGTGATACATAATGGCCAGGTTATACCAGGCAGTGGCGTCATTGCATTCAGCGGCTTTCGTAAACCATTCAAAGGCGGCCTGATAATCTTTCTCAACGCCTTGCCCATGTTTATACATATAGCCGATGTTAACGTAAGCGCCGATGCTTCCCTGAGCGGCAGCCTTCAGATACCAGTACATCGCTTGTTTATAGTCCTGGTCCACTCCTTCGCCCAAATCATAATCCCACGCTATTTGAAATTGGGCGTGCTGATTACCTTGCAGGGCGCTTTTCAAATACCAGAATGCGGCGAGAGTCTTGTTTTGGGGAACACCTGTACCTTTTTCATAAAGGTCAGCAAGGTTATCCTGTGCGGGATTATGCCCCTGGAGCGCGGCTTGTTTGTACCAATAGAAAGCCTGTTCATAGTCTTGCGTCACCCCAGTGCCATTTTGGTACATTAACCCCAGATTATTTTGTGCATATTTCAACCCCTGCTCTGCTGCCTTCCGATACCACTCAACCGCATCTTCATAGTTAGGCGGTGCCGCTTCGTCGAGTATGCAACCCAGCAAATTGGCTGCTAATGCCTGTTCTTGCAAGGCGGCTTTCTTCAACCAGAAGATAGCTTGCGCATTATCTTTATAGCGGCTTTTATTCTCGTTATATTTTCGACCTAAAGAATATTGTGCTTCACAATGCCCTTGTTCAGCGGCAAGTTTGAGCCAGTAAAAGGCCTTTTCGTCGTCCGGAGAGTCAATTGCACTATCGCGATTGTAATAAAACCCAACAATATATTGTGCCTCACTATCGCCTTGTTCAGCACGTTCGATAATCTCATCTATTGATAAATTATCGCAGCAACTTGACGTAAAAATCATTATCATTTCCTTATGGTTGCAGATAAAACATATTATATTTTTATGTGTTCCGTTTTTGCGTAAGTCTTATTTTATGCGTATCATGCTGCGTCAGAAAAGTATAAATAAATGAGCCTCGCAATGTGGTTGATATTCATTAAATGAATATTTAAGGACAAATTATATGGACATGGAGTCGCAAAAAATATTGTTTGCACTTTCCACTCCGATGGAAATACGCAATGAATGCTGTTTACCTTCGCATTCATCTCCCAAAATGTATTTAGGTACACGCTTTTTTGACCTTTCTTCTTCCTGGGGAATTGATGGCCGTGATGACCTGCTGCGCACAATTCACCGAATGATCGATAACGGTCATGCTGCACGGTTGGCTGGGTTTTATCACCGCTGGTTTCGTTATTCGCCATGTGAATGGCGTGGCTATCTTGCTGAATTAAATGAGCAAGGTCAGGCTTATGCGCAATTTGTCGCCAGCACCGCCGAATGCTGTGGCGAAGGGGGAATCAAAGCCTGGGATTATGTCCGGATGGGTTTTTTAAGCCGGATGGGCGTACTTAATAACTGGCTGAGTGAAGAAGAAAGTCTATGGATCCAGTCGCGCATTCATTTACGGGCGCTACGTTATTATAGTAACTGGCGGCAATACTTTGCCGGTTATACCTTTGGTCGACATTATTGGCAGTCTCCCGAGGATGATAATCTGCCTTTATTACGTGAATTCTTAGCGCGTAAAGAATACGACGATTCCGGCAATGATATGTTTTATCAATTAGTTGCCAGTGACGATGCATATTACGCGACCTTACCCTGGCAACATCTGGCTGACTACCCTTCATGCCCGGAAACGCTTAAGGATATGAGCGACCTATGAAAAATTGCTGGAAGATCCTTGAAATAGAGGAAACGACTGACGTCGATATTATCCGTCGCGCTTATCTGGCGCTGTTACCGTCCTTTCATCCAGAAACCGATCCACAGGGCTTTAAACAACTGCGTCAGGCGTATGAAGACGCGCTACGGATTGCGCAGTCGCCTGCTAAATCTGTTTGGCAAGCAGAAGAACATGAAGTTGCAGAACATGAAATTCTGCTCGCCTTTCGTGCGTTACTTGCCTCTGATAGCGAACGTTTTCTGCCCTCAGCCTGGCAGCGATTCATTCAGCAATTAAATTATTGCTCGATGGAAGAGATTGATGAATTACGCTGGTTGTTGTGCGCGATAGCTATGAACACTGCCCATTTATCCTTCGAGTGCGTGGCGTTATTAGCTGAAAGATTGCGGTGGTTGCAGGAGGAAAACACTGGGGAAATAGACGAAGAAGAACTGGAATCCTTTTTATATGCCATTGCGAAGGGGGATATTTTTAACTTCCAGACCATTCTGCATCTGTCCGTTGCCGTGCAAAATGAAACCATTGATTTTTACCAAATGTTCGCTCGGATTTGGTCATCGCATCCAGAATGGCTGACACTGTATTTAGCGCAACATCGCGCAGTGATTATCCCCGATGATGCAAAACTGCACAGAAATTTACTGTGCTGGTATACCTCAAGCCACGTGGGAATACCCGAACTCCTGGATTATGTTCGGTCGTGGCGGGAAGCTGAACCTGATAATGAAGATGCGCGTTATTATGAATACGCGCAACGCGTCTATTGTGGAGAAGGCGAAAACCTGCTGGCAGAACTTTGTGACTACTGGCGCGAGTATCCCTCTACCCAGGCGGATGCTTTAATGTTGCAATGGTGCCGTCAGCATCGGGTCGATTATTACCCGTTAGTGGTTATGATGATTGAAGCACGTGAACTGGTTAACGATCAGGGAAAACCGCTACTTTATGTTCCTGGCGACAGCGCCAGTACGCGCTTTCAATTATACGAAATACTCAGCCATGAAAAACTCTCCGCGCTGGGGCGTTCTCTGGTCGAGATTGTTTTGCACAAAGGGCGTAAGCCGCGAATCTCACTCACGCGTGATACAGAGCATCCCTTATGGCCATTATATTTAGTTGCTAAACAATTAGTGCTGGCGAACCAGCCTACAGAAGAATCATTAATGCCGATCGTCGCTCGTCTTGATGCAGAAGATCGTTGCCCACTGGAAGCATTAATTATTCGTCGATTATTAATTCAGTCGGCGAATTTTACCGAGAAGCAAACCGTCGAACCGGAGCCGCAACCGCAGCCAATGCCTGTTGATGATGGTGGGCCGGGCTGTCTGGGCATCATTAAAATTATTTTCTATATTTTTATTTTTGCTGGTTTGATAGGGAAAATACTCCATCTCTTCGGGTGACAGTCGACGTTAATGTGCGGGAAGCCCGGCAAGCAATCTTTCCGCATTTTTGTAATGTTGTTTGGCGGCCAGTTTTAACCATTTTTGAGATTCATAATGGTTAACATTAACACCTGAGCCATTTCTGTAGATCAAACCCAAAGTATATTGAGCATGAGCATACCCTTGTTCAGCTGCTTCCTTATACCAGAGAATTGCTTTACGGGTATCTGGTTTGACTCCCAGACCTTTCAGGTAGATCCACCCCAGTTTGCTTTGTGCGCGCGGATTTTCCTGTTCTGCTGATTGCTCATACCAGTATCTCGCCTGTGTATAATCCAGTGGTTTACCGTCGCTACCATGAAGATAAAATTCGCCAAGGCGATATTGCGACGTTGAGTGACCATGAATCGCGGAAAGCTCCGTTGCTGCCGTGGTAAACGGAAGACTGCCTGGTGATCTTAAATAATCAAAGACATAATTCGCCATAGCTTTATCGCGCAAGGTCGTTTTCTTAGGTTGGCTAATACAAGTGATAGCCGCAACTATAAATATTGCGAATATAAAATATATTTTTTTGTTCATTTATCAATACTTCGATTTTTTTTATTTTGAAAGCGTCAAGTTTATACTCATCATTAATAAAAAAGTAGTCAGTTAATGTACTTAAAGGATTGTTAATATATGGATAAGGAAGAACAACGCCTTCTATTTGCGCTTTCTACGCCAATGGAGATTCTTAATAAGGGATGCAAGCCTGCACATGACTCGCTAAACATGTATACCGGAATAAAAGAATTTGATCTGTCATCATCCTGGGGAATAAATAATCGTGATGATTTAATTCAGACTATTTACCAAATGACCGATGATGGTCACGCAAATGATTTAGCCGGGTTATATCTGGCATGGCATCGCTCTTCACCTGAAGAGTGGAAAGCATTAATAGCTGGTGGCTCTGACAGAGGGCTGATTTATACCCAATTTGTTGCACAAACCGCTATGTGCTGCGGGGAAGGGGGAATCAAAGCCTGGGATTATGTTCGAATGGGGTTTCTGTCACGGGTCGGTGTGCTCAACAAGTGGCTGACGGAAGACGAGAGTTTATGGCTGCAATCGCGTGTCTATGAACGAGCACACCATTACTATCACAGTTGGATGCACTATTTTTCCGCCTATTCGTTAGGACGTCTCTACTGGCAATCCGCTCAGTGCGAAGACAACGCTTCGCTACGCGAGGCGCTGACCTTGTACAAATACGACAGCGCCGGGAGTCGGATGTTCGAGGAGTTGGCTGCGGGAACCGATCGTTTCTATGCCACGCTTCCCTGGCAGCCATTAACTGCCCAGCCTGAATGCCCGGCAACGCTTAAGGATGTGAGCGACCTATGAAAACATGTTGGCAAATCCTCGAAATCGAAAGCACAACACAAGTTGATATTATCCGTCAGGCTTATCTTGCTCGTTTACCGTTGTACCATCCAGAAACCGATCCGCAGGGATTTAAAGCATTACGCCAGGCCTATGAAGAGGCGCTGCGACTTGCGGTCAATCCAGACGAAAAAAATGCTGATAACGAGAAAGATCTTGCAGAAGAGCACGAAGCACTGAAAGCGTTCAGAACCTTACTGGCTTCGGAAAGTGATCGTTTTCAGCCCTCCGCCTGGCAGAAATTTATTCAGCAATTAAATACCTGGAACATGGAGGATGTCGAACAATTACGCTGGCCGCTGTGTGCAATCGCTATGAAGGCGCGATATCTTTCATTGAATTGTGCATCTTTGTTGGCAGAGCGTTTGAACTGGCATTCGTTTAGTGACAGCGAAGGAATGGATGAAGAAGAGCGGGAGGCTTTTCTTGAGGCCATTCAGGCTGGGGATTGTTTCGATTTCCTTAGCCTTCTGGAATATCCCGTCGCGTTACAGAACCAGACTGTTGATTATTACTTCGCGCTGGAACGTTGCGGTCGTTACCATCCTGACTATGTCACTGCATTTTTGGCGATGGCAGGTCCGTGGTTAATTCCTGATGATGAGAAGTTGCATCGCAAATTGTTGCGCTGGTATAGCTCGGTACAAACAGGTATGGCGGAACTCATTCCTGTTGCCCAACAGTGGCAAACGGAAGAACCTGAAAGCGAAGATGCCCGATATTACTCGTGTGCACAACGGTTGTACTGCGGTGAGGGGGAAAGTCTGCTTGCCGATCTCTGCGCATACTGGGAGAGTTACCCATCTACACTAGCGGATTATTTGTTGTTGCAGTGGAGCAAGCGTCATTGCCCGGATTATTTCGCGTTATTAGTGATGGTTATCGAAGCGCGAAGCATGATTGATGCACAAGGTAAGCCGCTGAAATATGTCCCCGGCGAGAGCGCCCGGACGCGGCTGTTATGGGCGGAAATTTTACATAGCGGAAAATTATCGCCGTTAGGTCAATCGTTTATCGAGTCGTTATTCTTCAAACGTAAAGCATGGGCGTGGTGGAAATCGAGAGTCGGTAGCGAGACAGGGCAAGATTCACCGTTACTGGATCTGTATCGGGTAGCGGAACAGGTAGTACTGGAAGCGTTTCCGAAACAAGAGACGCTGGCCCGTCTTAATACAAGGCTGGAAGGCGGAGACGCTCATCCATTAGAGGCCATTATCACCCGGATGCTGTTGACAAAAGTGAAACTCGAGCCGGAGGATGAAGATGTCGATGAGCCAACACCTGAAAACCATGAAGAAAAAAATGATGAGGATGAAAAACCACAGAGCATTACCAGCATTATTAAAATCAGCTTAACGGTGCTGGTGATAGGTTATGCTCTCGGCAAAATCGCGATGTTGCTCAGTTAGATGCGATGCTGACGCATCTTATCCGACCTACGAGTAGGCCGGATAAGGCGTTTACGCCGCATCCGGCAGCCGTGTTTATGGGATCTCAATGGCCAAATAATCGCTCGCCCGCCGCCTAACCTCATCGACGCGGGCCATATCGTTTGACTGCAACGCCTCATCAAAATCGGTGATCACCCGGCCAATCTCTTCTCGCTCGTCACCCAGCGCACGCGCCCACAACTCTTCCAGTTTGGCTTTAAAGGTACGGTTGATGAGCATATCGCGCGGATAAATTTTCAATGCGGATAACCGCGCCCGACTCTCTTCAATCTGCTGAGCGCTCAATGTTACCGGACTGTGATTAATGACTCTGGACTTAACGCTGCCGTCTTCCAGAAGCACGTCAACTTCAAGCAACCCGTTGATATCATAACTAAAGCGAATATCAATCGACTGATAAGCCCCGGTTTTCTTCAACGGCACATCGAATGATTCCACCAGAATGTTATTTTTAACTTTGTGGTTTTCTCCCTGATAGACGTTAACCGTAATTGAATCCTGTTCCGGGTGCATGGTTGAGTAAGTTTCTACACGCGATACAGGCACAGTGGTGTTTCGTTCAATAATTGGCGAGAAAATGCCGGAAACGCCCTGGCGGTTAACTTCAACGCCCAACGAGTAAGGGCAAATATCGGTGAGGATCACTTCTTCAATATCTTCGCTGCGTAAGCGGCAAGCGGCCTGGATCGCTGCGCCCAGCGCGACAATGGTGCTCGGGTCGTAACTTTGATACGGTAGTTTGCCAAACAGACGCACGGCGATTCGCTGCACCAGTGGCATTTGCGACGCACCGCCGACCAGTACCAGGCTGTCGATTTGACTCGGCTTCAGACGTGCATCGCGCAACGCCTGTTCAATCGGCACACGCAAGCGGTTGAGTAGCGGTAACCACAAATCTTCCAGTTCGTTCTCGTAAAATTCGCACTCCCGCGTTTCATCCTGGTACTGCCAGCGAATGTGCATTGGCGATTGATTGCTACATTTTGCCGCTTCCACGCAGGCGTATAAGGCTGCCAGTTCGCTCTCGTTAAGCGTGGTTTTGGCAACTTCCGCGCGTCTTAAAACTTCATCGACCAGCATATGAGTAAAATCTTCGCCACCAAGAAAGTTATCACCCGCGGAGGCGTGCACTTCAATCACCGGCGTAGCGTATTCAAGCACCGTGACGTCAAACGTGCCGCCACCGAGATCAAAAACCAGCGAGCGGGTATTTTGCTGCGTATGCAGGCCATACGCCATCGCGGCTGCCGTTGGCTCATTAATCAGGCGCACTGCATTTAGCCCGGCTAACTCTGCTGCTAAACGGGTATGCTTGCGTTGTTCATCACTGAAATAAGCAGGAACAGAGATCACCACATCTTTAATCGGTTGTTGCAGGAATTCTTCGGCATCTTCTTTTAATGAACGTAATACCAAAGAGGACAATTCCGGTGCATTAAATGTGTCACCGCCTAAACGCCAGTTGGTATTACTGCCCATCGCACGTTTAAATAACGCTGCGGTTTTATCAGGATGCGATGTGCGCCTGGACACTGCCGGTTTACCGACCAGAATATGGTTATTTTCATCCATGCTAATTATGGATGGTGTTAAATATTCACCGAATTTATTTGGAATTAATTGTGCGGCACCGTCTTTCCAGACAGCAATTAAACTATTGGTAGTACCGAGATCGATACCAATGGCGAGTTCTGCATTATCCATTGCATTTATATCTTGAAAGAAAAAGAGATAACCAGATTAAGACCACCCTGGTAAAACGTGGTGATCTTAATCAATAAGGAGTATTAAGCGTAAAATTTCAGACGTTCAGCCAGTAAATCAACAAAGCCCTGACGATCAACATCGACCATTACAGTGGCATTCGGTTTATTACCGGTAAGATAGTAATAATCAACAACTGTCATCCCCTGGGTATATTTCCCCTGTGTTTCAACGCCGACCCAGCGCTCCACGGTGGTAAACAACTCGGGTTTCAATAGCCAGGCAATGGTGCACGGATCGTGCAGCGGCGCGCCGACAAAGCCCCATTTTTCGTCTTTATGATATTCGAGGAAGAAATCCAGCAGTTCGGCAACAATGGTTGAAATCGGGTTACCAATCGCGCGGAAACGCTCGGTGTCTTCAACGTGGATTTGTGCTTTGTGAGTGACATCCAGACCGGCCATCACCACCGGAATCCCTGACTGGAAGACAATCTCCGCTGCTTCCGGGTCAACGTAAATATTAAACTCGGCGGCTGGCGTCCAGTTACCAAGCCCCATTGCACCGCCCATAATCACGATACGGGCGATTTTGCTGTGCAGTTCCGGATGGCTATTGAGCAGCAAGGCGACGTTAGTTTGCGGTCCGGTAGAAACAATGGTGACAGGTTCCGCACTTTCACGCAGCGTTTTCGCCATCAGCTCTACCGCCGTACAGTTTTGCGGTGCAAACGTCGGTTCCGGTAATGCCGGACCATCCAGACCGCTTTCGCCGTGTACGTTGTCCGCGATAATCAACTCACGCATTAACGGTTTCACCGCACCGCTTGCTACCGGAATATCGGTGCGATTAAGCAAGGTAAGCATACGCAGAACATTGCGTAATGTTTTATCGGGTGTCTGGTTTCCGGCGGAAGATGTGATGGCTTTGACATCAAGCTCTGGTGAGGCGAGGGCGAGAACTATTGCGATAGCGTCGTCATGACCTGGGTCGCAATCTAACAGAATTGGCAGTGCCATTGTTGCTCCTTGTTGTGTGTTTCTTTGCGACAAGGGTAACGCCGGAATGTAACAGATACGAGGACCGAAACGATAAAGCGTGAGATGGCGCGCACCTGGGTATGCGCGCCAGAAGGATTAGTGCAGGATTTTCGCGAGGAAGTCTTTTGCGCGGTCCGATTTCGGATCATCGAAGAAAGCGTCTTTCGGCGAGTCTTCGACAATTTTTCCCTCGTCCATAAAGATCACTCTATTCGCCACTTTACGGGCAAAGCCCATTTCGTGGGTCACCACCATCATGGTCATCCCCTCGTTCGCCAGTTCCACCATCACGTCCAGCACTTCGTTGATCATCTCCGGATCCAGCGCCGATGTCGGTTCGTCGAACAGCATCGCAATAGGATCCATGCACAATGCGCGAGCGATCGCCACACGCTGCTGCTGACCGCCGGAAAGCTGCGCCGGAAACTTATTGGCATGTGCGGAAAGTCCCACGCGCTCCAGCAATTTCAATGCTTTTTCACGAGCCGGCGCTTTATCGCGTTTAAGCACTTTCACCTGCGCCAGGGTCAGGTTTTCGATAATCGACAGATGAGGGAACAGCTCGAAATGCTGGAACACCATCCCGACGCGGGAACGCAGCTTTGCCAGATCGGTTTTCTTGTCGTTAACCACGATGCCATCAACAGTGATTTCACCTTGCTGCACCGGTTCGAGGCCGTTGACGGTTTTAATCAGCGTTGATTTGCCAGAACCAGACGGGCCGCAAACCACCACCACTTCGCCTTTTTTCACTTCGGTTGAGCAGTCGGTCAGCACCTGAAAGTGACCATACCATTTTGAAACATTTTTCAGGGTAATCATTATGCTGTCCTTCTTTTCAAGTAGCTGACCAACAACGACGCGCTAAGGCTAATAACGAAATAAACAAATCCGGCAAACAGGATCATCTCGACCTGCGTACCATCACGCTCACCAATGGTTGAGGCGGTACGGAAGAAATCGGCCAGAGATAACACATACACCAGTGAGGTATCCTGGAACAGTACGATACCCTGAGTGAGCAGCAGCGGCACCATCGCGCGGAACGCCTGCGGCAGAATAATCAGTTTCATCGACTGCCAGTGAGTCATCCCCAACGCCAGCGCGGCGCTTGACTGACCACGAGAAATACTTTGAATACCGGCGCGGATAATCTCTGAATAGTAGGCCGCTTCAAACATCGAAAACGCCACCATCGCAGAAATTAAACGAATATCGGTTTTCGGCGATAATCCCAGCACGTTTTGCAGAAAACCCGGCACAATCAGGTAAAACCACAACAGTACCATTACCAGTGGGATCGAACGGAACACGTTAACGTAGGCTTTGGCAAACCAGGCAACGGGCGCAAAGCTCGATAAGCGCATCACCGCCAGCATGGTGCCCCACAAAATACCAATCACGACTGCCGTGACGGTGATTTTCAGGGTGATCACCAGCCCATCCAGCAGATACGGCAGGGAAGGGACAATAGAACTCCAGTCAAACTCGTACATTATTTGCCCCCCATATTGCCGGGCAGGCGAACTTTACGTTCAACCAGCGTCATCACCAGCATGATAACCGCGTTAATCAACACATACGCCAGCGTGATGGCGGTAAACGACTCCCAGGCGTGGGCCGAGTAGTCGAGCAATTTACCCGCCTGCGCCGCCATATCTACCAGACCGATAGTCGAGGCGATGGCGGAGTTTTTCACCAGGTTCATCATCTCGGAAGTCATCGGCGGGACGATAACGCGATAAGCGTTAGGCAGCAGCACATAGCGGTAAGCCTGCGGCAGCGTCAGCCCCATTGCCAGCGCGGCATTCTTCTGCCCGCGCGGTAGTGACTGGATTGCGGCGCGTACTTGTTCGCAAACGCGAGCCGCAGTAAACAGCCCCAGGCAGAGCATAGAGGAGAGGAAAAACTGAATATTTGGGTCCAGTTCCGCCTTAAACCACATGCCGATTTTCTCCGGCAGCAGCTCTGGGATCACCAGATACCAGGTAAAGAATTGCACAATCAATGGCACGTTGCGGAACAGTTCGACATACAACGTACCCAGACCGGAGAGAAAACGGTTAGGAACGGTGCGCAAAATGCCGAATAACGAGCCGACGAGGAAAGCGATAATCCAGGCGCAGATCGACAAAGCGATCGTCACCTGAAAACCACTCCAGATCCAACCAAGATAGGTGGTGTTGCCGAACGGGGCTTGTTGTAAAAAAATACCCCAGTTCCAGTCTATAGACATAAATCTACTCCAGAAAAAAGAGGGTAGCAGCGTTAACTGCTACCCTCGAAGATTGTTACCCAGCGTATTGCGGTTTTCAGGCCCGATGGGGAACGACCATCAGGCGTATAGTCTGTCCGTGCTACGTAACAATCGAGAGGGCTGGAATTTCCGCCCCTGGTTCTTGTAATTAGTTCAGTGCTTTGTCATTCGGTTCTTTGAACAGTGCTTTCATTTCGTCCGACAGTTCGAAATTCATGTTCAGGTTTTTCGGCGGAATTGGATTTTTGAACCATTTATCAAACCATTTTTCCGCTTCACCGGAGGTCTGGACCTGAGCGATGGTGTCATCCATCAGCTTTTTGAACTGCGGATCGTCTTTACGCAACATGCAACCGTAAGCTTCCTGAGACTGCGGCTTGCCGACGATTTCCCAGTTGTCTGGTTTCTTCGCTTTCGCACGTTCACCAGCCAGCAGAGCATCATCCATCATAAAGGCAACGGCACGACCGCTTTCCAGGGTGCGGAAAGAGTCACCGTGATCTTTGGCGCTGATAATTCGCATATTCATTTTTTGCTCTTCATTCAGTTTGTTGAGCAAAACTTCAGAGGTAGTGCCGGAAGTAACGACTACGGCTTTGCCTTTCAGATCGGCAAAATCTTTGATATCACCACCCTTTTTGGTCAACAGGCGCGTACCGACCACGAAAATAGTGTCAGAGAAAGCCGCCTGTTTTTGGCGTTCGACGTTGTTGGTGGTAGAACCACATTCAAAATCAAAAGTGCCGTTTTGCAGCAGTGGAATACGGTTTTGTGAGGTGATCGGAATCAGTTTCACCTGCAAGTCCGGTTTGTTGAGTTTCTTTTTCACTGCTTCAACAATGGCGTTGGAGTAATCCTGCGAGTAACCCACCACTTTTTGCTGATTGTCGTAATAAGAAAAAGGTACTGAAGATTCACGGTGACCGACGACAATCACACCGTTTTTGGCGATTTTGTCTAGTGTACTGCCCGCTGCCGGGGCGGCGTCATCTGCCTGTGCCAGTCCTGCGGAAAGCGCCAGGGCCAGGATTGCTGTGGCAGGTTTACGTAATTGCATATCCAACTCCTTTATCTTCTGCGTTAAAAACGCATGGATACCCGTTGTGAGTGTTTGTGTTGTTATCATCTGCAACTTTATTGTGCAGTGTTGTGCTTGTTAGGTAACATTTAGTTTGGCTAAATGTAAAGATATTGCTGTTTTATTGTTTGTTTTTGCGAGATGCACCGCACCATTCCGAAGCAAAATTCTTAAAATGCACCTTTTTGGTGCTACCGGTGGATTGTTGTGGTGCAACCGGGTTGCGCTAATGCCGGTTCAAGGTTTGCCTTGTATAACAAAGCAATAGATGTGCCAGAAATGGACAGAAGAATGGTGAAGGTGGAAAAGGTGTGCATGCCGCATCCGGCGAGCGTGCCGAAATACGGGATGTATTCCGGCACGATAAGAAGGGATTATTTACGTCGCTGACGCAGACTCATCAACACAGCGGCAAAACCAAACAGCGCCGTCAGCGCCCAAAGCGGCCAGTTGCCGGTACGTGCGTATGGCGTGAGTCCGGTAGTCGGCGTCACGTTAGTGGTCAACACCTCGCGGGTGAATTGCGGGATCATCGCCTGAATCTCACCTTGAGGACCAATCACCGCCGTAATGCCGTTATTGGTGCTGCGCAGTAGCGGGCGCGCCAGCTCCAGCGCACGCATTCGCGCCATCTGGAAGTGCTGCCATGGACCAATAGACTTACCAAACCACGCATCGTTGGAGATAGTCAGCAGATAGTCGGTATCCGGGCGGAAGTTATCGCGCACTTGTTCTCCAAGAATGATCTCGTAGCAAATAGCCGCAGTAAGCTCAATACCATTTACCGACAGCGGCGGCTGGATATATGGCCCACGGCTGAACGACGACATCGGCAGATCAAAGAACGGTGCTAACGGACGCAGAATCGACTCCAGCGGGACAAACTCGCCAAACGGCACCAGATGGTTTTTGTTATAGCGATCGGCTGATTCGTAGCTGTACGGTGCACCTTTACCCAGCGTGATGATGGTGTTGTAGGTATCGTAGCGGTTCTGCTTATTGAGACGCGCGTCGACAATCCCGGTGATCAACGAGCTACCTTTCTCACGCAGAACGCCATCCAGCTCTTTGAGGAACGGTTGCTGATTAATTTCCAGATCGGTTATCGCTGACTCCGGCCAGATGATCAGCGACGATTTACCCATCAGTGGTGCCGTTGCGTTGTAGTAAACCTTCAGCGTATTAAGAAGCTGGCCTTCGTCCCACTTCAGCGATTGCGGAATATCGCCCTGAACCATCGAAACCTGAATGGTTTTCTCCGGTTGCGGGGTGAACCACTGGATGTAACGCAGCGGGAAGGGAAGGGCGAACAGCACGACGGCCACCACCAGCGGACGCCAGTTGCGTTTGACTAACGCCAGTGCCAGCAGGCCGCTAACCATCATCAGCAGAAAGTTAATGGCTTCCACGCCCATTATCGGTGCCAGCCCTTTTAACGGGCCGTCAATCTGGCTATAGCCGAACTGCAACCACGGGAAGCCAGTCAGCACCCAACCGCGCAGAAACTCGGTTACTTGCCAGAGAGCAGGGGCGGCAATCGCCACGCGTAGCCAGGTGGTTTTCGGCCACAGACGCGACAACACGCCAGCAAACAGTCCGGTATACAGCGACAGATACGCCGCCAGCAGTACCACCAGGAAGATGTTAACCGGGCCAGGCATTCCGCCAAAGGTCGCGATGCTGACATAGACCCAGTTAATACCGCTGCCAAAGAGGCCAAATCCCCAGCAAAAGCCAATAGCGGCAGACTGGAGTGGACGGCGGTTAAAGGTCAACGCCTGAAGCCCCATCAGCGAAATAATCGCCTCAGGCCAGACGTCGTAAGGAGAGAAGGCCAGCGTTCCGCAGGCACCGAATAATAACGCCAGCAGCAGGCGAATGCGCTGGCGTTCAATTAATGAGGCAAAAGCCATGTAGTTATCTATCCAGTTTCGGTTTTATTCATCCAGCTTTGGCTGGGGTGAGTCATCCGGGATTTTGACATGAACCTGAATAATACGCCGACTATCGGCCATCGCCACTTTGAACTGGTAACCGTCGATGTCGATGGTTTCGCCACGCGCCGGAAGATGCCCAAACGCCTGCATCACCAGACCACCGATGGTGTCAACCTCTTCATCGCTAAAGTGGGTGCCGAACGCTTCGTTGAAATCTTCAATGGAAGCCAGTGCGCGCACAGTCCAGGTATGACGACTCAGCTGACGGAAGTCGATATCATCTTCTTCGTCATACTCGTCTTCAATCTCACCAACAATCAGTTCCAGGATGTCTTCAATGGTCACCAGACCGGAAACCCCACCGAATTCGTCAATGACGATCGCCATGTGGTAACGCTGAGAGCGAAACTCTTTCAGCATCCGGTCTACGCGCTTACTTTCAGGAACGACAACCGCCTGACGTAACACTTTGTCCATGCTGAAGGCTTCAGCATCGCTGCGCATAAACGGCAGCAAGTCTTTCGCCATCAGAATCCCTTCAATGTGATCTTTGTCTTCGCTAATCACCGGGAAACGTGAGTGGGCGGACTCGATGATGACATCAAGGCATTCGTCCAGCGTCTGGTTGCGTTTCAGGGTAATCATCTGGGAGCGGGGGATCATGATGTCGCGAACGCGTTGGTCTGCGATGTCCATTACCCCTTCGAGCATATCGCGCGTATCTTCGTCGATAAGGTCGTTCTGCCCGGAATCACGGATCAGCGCCAGCAGTTCGTCACGGTTTTTCGGTTCACCGTGGAAAAGTTGGCTGAGTAACAGGGAGAAAAATCCCTTCTTGTTGCTTATCGTGTCACTACTGTGTGAATTGTCGTCGCTCATGGCGTCGTATGGGTTCTCATGTTAGTTAATCAAAACGCCGTCGTTAATCACCAACGGCGGGGACATCTGCCAGTCAAATGCCTGGCAAATTATTCTTTCTCGGCAATGTACGGATCCTCATAGCCCAGAGCAAGCATAATCTCTGTTTCGAGGGCTTCCATTTCTTCTGCTTCGTCATCTTCGATGTGATCGTAACCTAACAAATGCAGACTGCCATGCACCACCATATGCGCCCAGTGCGCCTCCAGTGGTTTGCCTTGCTCCTGAGCTTCCTTCTCAACCACCTGACGGCAGATAACCAGATCGCCCAGTAGCGACATCTCCATGCCAGGCGGCACTTCAAACGGGAAGGAGAGCACGTTGGTCGGCTTATCCTTACCGCGATAGGTCATATTCAGACTGTGGCTTTCGGCGGTGTCGACCACGCGAATAGTCACTTCCGACTCTTCCTGAAACTGCGGGATCACCGCATTCAGCCATGTCTGAAACTGGCTCTCTTCCGGTAGCCCGGAATTATCTTCACATGCCAGTTGTAAATCGAGGATCACCTGACTCATTTTTGTTCCTGTTCTTCGCGCTTGCGTTCTGCCGCCAGCGCCGCTTTACGTTTTTGTTCGGCTTCTTCCCAGGCTTCATAGGCGTTAACGATACGCGCCACCACCGGGTGACGAACCACGTCTTCGCTGTGGAAGAAGTTAAAGCTGATCTCTTCGACATCGGCCAGCACTTCGATGGCGTGACGCAAACCAGACTTGGTATTACGCGGCAGGTCGATCTGCGTGACGTCGCCGGTGATAACCGCTTTTGAGTTAAAACCGATACGGGTCAGGAACATCTTCATCTGTTCGATGGTGGTGTTCTGGCTCTCATCAAGAATGATAAACGCGTCGTTCAGCGTACGACCACGCATATAGGCCAGCGGCGCGACTTCAATAACGTTGCGCTCAATCAGCTTCTCGACTTTCTCAAAGCCCAGCATTTCAAACAGCGCGTCGTACAGCGGGCGCAGATACGGGTCTACTTTCTGGCTTAAATCGCCAGGCAGGAAGCCCAGTTTCTCACCGGCTTCTACCGCCGGACGAGTCAGCAGAATACGGCGGATTTCCTGGCGCTCCAGGGCATCAACTGCCGCAGCTACCGCCAGGTAGGTTTTACCCGTACCCGCCGGGCCAACGCCGAAGGTAATGTCATGGTCGAGAATATTGGCGATGTACTGCGCCTGGTTTGGCGTGCGCGGTTTAATTACGCCGCGTTTGGTCTTGATATTGACCGCTTTGCCGTACTCCGGCACGCTCTCTGCGCTTTGCTCCAGCACGCGCGCTTCTTTAATCGCAAGGTGGATCTGTTCTGGTTCGATATCCTGAATCTGACCGCGCATTGGGGCGGTATCGACATACAGGCTGCGCAGAATGTCTGCCGCGGCGGTGACGCAAATCGGGCGGCCGGTCAGTTTAAAGTGGTTATCGCGGCGATTGATTTCGATGCCGAGACGGCGTTCGAGTTGTTTGATGTTGTCATCAAACGGGCCGCACAGGCTCAACAGACGCGCGTTGTCTGCTGGCTCCAGGGTGATTTCGCGAGTGTCTATGTTCAAACTGTTCCTCTTATCTGTATGCCGCCGGAAGCTGAACATTCACCGGCCTATAACGAAATTATTCACGCCACAGGAAAAAGGCGCAAGCATTGCGATAAAGATGGGGATAAAGAGAGAAAAAACAAGGCCCACCGGAACGGCGGGCCAGTGATTATTGACGAAGAGCGTGTTGTTCATGCCGGATGTGGCGTAAACGCCTTATCCGGCCTACAAATTCATGCAAATTCAATATATTGCTGGAATCATGTAGGCATGATAAGCGTAGCGCATCAGGCAATTTGCGTTTGTCGTCAGTCTCAAAACTTACCAGACCGGCGGGCCTGAGAATTACGGCTGATAATAACCCACGCCCAGGTCGTTTTCTTTGCGGGTACGGGCAATCACCGATTCCGGTGTTTCTGCCACGCGCAGACCCATTTCATCTTCGGTACGCACCACTTTACCGCGCAGAGAGTTCGGGTAGACGTCGGTAATTTCTACATCGACGAATTTACCGATCATATCCGGTGTGCCCTCGAAGTTGACCACACGATTATTTTCGGTACGCCCGGAAAGCTCCATGATGCTCTTACGTGAAGTGCCTTCTACCAGAATACGCTGGGTGGTGCCGAGCATCCGGCGGCTCCATGCCATCGCTTGCTGATTGATACGTTCTTGCAGAATATACAGACGCTGCTTCTTCTCTTCTTCCGGAACATCATCAACCATATCGGCGGCTGGTGTACCCGGACGTGCAGAGAAGATAAAGCTGTAGCTCATGTCGAAATTGACGTCGGCAATCAGCTTCATCGTTTTCTCGAAGTCTTCGGTGGTTTCGCCAGGGAAGCCAACGATGAAGTCAGAACTGATCTGAATATCCGGACGCGCCGCACGCAGTTTACGGATGATCGCTTTGTACTCCAGTGCCGTATGAGTACGGCCCATCAGGTTCAGAATGCGATCGGAACCGCTCTGTACCGGCAGATGCAGGAAGCTCACTAGCTCCGGCGTGTCGCGATACACTTCGATGATATCGTCGGTGAATTCGATCGGATGGCTGGTGGTAAAGCGAATACGATCGATCCCGTCGATCGCAGCAACCAGACGCAGCAGATCGGCAAACGATCCGGTGGTGCCGTCGTAGTTTTCACCACGCCAGGCGTTCACGTTCTGACCGAGCAGGTTGACTTCACGCACGCCCTGAGCCGCAAGCTGGGCAATTTCAAACAGAATATCGTCGGACGGACGGCTTACCTCTTCACCACGGGTGTAAGGCACCACGCAGTAGGTGCAATATTTATTGCAGCCTTCCATGATGGAGACAAACGCAGTCGGCCCTTCGGCGCGCGGTTCCGGCAGACGGTCGAACTTCTCGATTTCCGGGAAGCTGATATCTACAACGGGGCTGCGGTCGCCGCGCACGGAGTTGATCATCTCCGGCAGACGGTGCAGTGTTTGCGGCCCAAAAATAATATCGACATAGTGGGCGCGCTGGCGAATATGCTCGCCTTCTTGCGATGCCACGCAGCCGCCGACGCCGATAATCAGGTCTGGATTCTTCTCTTTTAACAGTTTCCAGCGACCCAACTGATGGAAGACTTTTTCCTGAGCCTTCTCGCGGATTGAGCAGGTGTTCAGCAGCAGCACATCTGCTTCTTCCGCCACGTCGGTCAGTTGATAGCCGTGGGTGGCATCCAGCAGATCGGCCATCTTCGATGAATCGTACTCGTTCATCTGACAGCCCCAGGTTTTAATATGGAGTTTTTTGGTCATCGACTTGCTCTTGCGAAATAGTAGCCAGGAATGCAGGGCGCATAGTGTAATGCTTTGCTGCCGTTGTGACCAGTATGAGCGTTATCAGCCCTTGGGGGTAAAAATCCTGTAAACTTAAAGCATATTGCTAACAGGATGATTGACCATGACAAATCAACCAACGGAAATTGCCATTGTCGGCGGAGGAATGGTCGGCGGTGCACTGGCGCTGGGACTGGCACAGCACGGATTTTCGGTAACGGTAATCGAGCACGCAGAACCTGCGCCGTTTGTCGCTGACAGCCAGCCGGATGTGCGGATCTCGGCGATTAGTGCGGCTTCGGTATCATTGCTTAAAGGTTTAGGCGTCTGGGATGCAGTACAGGCTATGCGTTGCCATCCTTACCGCAGACTGGAAACCTGGGAGTGGGAAACGGCGCATGTGGCGTTTGACGCCGCTGAACTTAAGTTACCGTTGCTGGGCTATATGGTAGAAAACACTGTCCTGCAACAGGCGCTGTGGCAGGCGCTGGAAGCGCATCCGAACGTGACGTTACGTGTGCCAACCTCGCTGATTGCGCTGCATCGCCATAATGATCTTCAGGAGCTGGAACTGAAGGGCGGCGAAGTGATCCGCGCGAAACTGGTGATTGGTGCCGACGGCGCAAATTCGCAGGTGCGGCAGATGGCGGGAATTGGCGTTCATGCCTGGCAGTATGCGCAGTCGTGTATGTTGATTAGCGTACAGTGCGAGAACGATCCCGGCGACAGCACCTGGCAGCAATTTACCCCGGACGGACCGCGTGCGTTTCTGCCGCTGTTTGATAACTGGGCATCGCTGGTGTGGTATGACTCTCCGGCGCGCATTCGCCAGTTGCAGAATATGAATATGGTGCAGTTACAGGCGGAAATCGAGAAACATTTCCCGTCGCGTCTGGGTTACGTGACACCGCTTGCCGCTGGTGCGTTTCCGCTGACACGTCGCCATGCGTTGCAGTATGTGCAACCAGGGCTTGCACTGGTGGGCGATGCCGCGCATACCATCCATCCGCTGGCGGGGCAGGGAGTGAATCTTGGTTATCGTGATGTTGATGCCCTGATTGATGTTCTGGTCAACGCCCGCAGCTATGGCGAAGCGTGGGCCAGTTATCCTGTGCTCAAGCGTTACCAGATGCGGCGCATGGCGGATAACTTCATTATGCAAAGCGGTATGGATCTGTTTTATGCCGGATTCAGCAATAATCTGCCGCCGCTGCGTTTTGTGCGTAATCTCGGATTAATGGCTGCGGAGCGTGCTGGCGTGTTGAAACGTCAGGCGCTGAAATATGCGTTAGGGTTGTAGCCTTACAACATTGCCGGATGCATGCCAACCGTAGGTCGGATAAGACGCGCCAGCGTCGCATCCGACATTGAAGGATAAGACGTGTCAGCATCACATTCGGCATTGAATATACGCAGAAAAGCAAAAAGCTCGCCGAAGCGAGCTTTTTTAATGTGGCTGGGGTACGAGGATTCGAACCTCGGAATGCCGGAATCAGAATCCGGTGCCTTACCGCTTGGCGATACCCCAACTGGGTGCACTTACAAAGTAAGCGTCTTGAATAAATTGGCTGGGGTACGAGGATTCGAACCTCGGAATGCCGGAATCAGAATCCGGTGCCTTACCGCTTGGCGATACCCCAACAAATTTGTTTTTGAATTTGCCGAATCTATTCGACAGATTCAGAATTTGGTGGCTACGACGGGATTCGAACCTGTGACCCCATCATTATGAGTGATGTGCTCTAACCAACTGAGCTACGTAGCCAGATTATTTCTTCGATGGCTGGGGTACCTGGATTCGAACCAGGGAATGCCGGTATCAAAAACCGGTGCCTTACCGCTTGGCGATACCCCAATAACCGGGCGGTGAACCGCTTACTCGAAGAAGATGGCTGGGGTACCTGGATTCGAACCAGGGAATGCCGGTATCAAAAACCGGTGCCTTACCGCTTGGCGATACCCCATCCGTACAACGCTTTCTGGTGAATGGTGCGGGAGGCGAGACTTGAACTCGCACACCTTGCGGCGCCAGAACCTAAATCTGGTGCGTCTACCAATTTCGCCACTCCCGCAAAAAAGATGGTGGCTACGACGGGATTCGAACCTGTGACCCCATCATTATGAGTGATGTGCTCTAACCAACTGAGCTACGTAGCCATCTTTTTTTTCGCGATACCTTATCGGCGTTGCGGGGCGCATTATGCGTATAGAGCCTTGCAGCGTCAACATCTTTTTCAAGGAAAATTGCTCGAAAGTGACTGTTTGGTTAGGTTGCGAACAGCGTGGCGCTATATTCGTCAATTATTGTTTACTTTGTGTTTTTTCCCCACCCTACAGCCATTCTTTTGTCGTACAGGATGAAATTCGGAATTCAACAATAGTGGTGGGAAATTAATCCATGAAATACTGGCCCGTTGCAACAGGACAGGGCAGGGATCGCTACGCCTGCATCTCTGCTATCACTTCAGGCGATTTATTGAGGGAATACTATGCTGCGTTTTATGATGATGTTGATGGGTGTCTTAATACTTATGCAATCCGCGTTTGCCGATACGGTCAAACCGGAAATCGGTAAATATGTTTTTGGCTATCGTGGGCAGGAAGGCGCTGTGGTGTGGATGATGCGAATCGGGCCGAAAGCATCTAATGAGGCACTCGTTCAGGTATCTCATGTTGATAATGACATCGATGGTCAGATTTTTCGCTGCAAAGTAAAAGTATTACAGGAAGGTGAGAAATCTTATACCACTGTAATCAAGGGTGAATCTTTTGAGTTATTACGCCTGAAAGAGGGAAATGGAAGCCTGCATATCCCGGAGGAATCGGCAACCTGGTCAGTCGCTTACAGTAATGAATTATCTGACAGCGATGTAGCAAATCCGGAACATTTCCTCACTTCATATCAGAATCAACAAGCTCCCCAGTAACTGAAATTGCCCCGGATTTCTCCGGGGCAATATTACACGTCTTATTTATACGCTGACTGGTGAACGCCAACCGCACGACCAGACGGATCGTCCATTTTCTTGAACGCCTCATCCCACTCAATCGCTTTAGCGGAAGAACACGCGACGGAAGGACCGCCCGGCACGCACTCAGCGGCGCTCGGAAGCGGGAACAGTTCTTCAAAAATCTCCCGGTACAGGTACGCTTCTTTTGAGGTCGGCGTGTTGTATGGGAAGCGGAAGCGGGCTGTTTCCAGTTGCTGATCAGAAACCTGCTGTGCCGCCACTTCTTTCAGTGTGTCAATCCAACTGTAACCGACGCCATCGGAGAACTGCTCTTTCTGCCGCCAGGCAACACTTGCAGGCAGGTACGACTCAAAACATTCACGCAGGATGTGTTTTTCCATCTTACCGTTACCGCACATTTTATCCTGCGGGTTAATACGCATCGCCACGTCGAGGAATTTCTTGTCGAGGAACGGAACGCGTGCTTCCACGCCCCAGGCTGACATCGCTTTGTTGGCACGCGCGCAGTCATACATATGCAGGGCCAGCAGTTTACGCACCGTCTCTTCATGCAGTTCTTTAGCGTTCGGCGCTTTGTGGAAGTAAAGATAACCGCCAAACACTTCGTCAGAACCTTCACCGGACAACACCATTTTAATGCCCATCGCCTTGATCTTACGCGACATTAAATACATCGGTGTTGAAGCGCGAATAGTGGTCACATCATAAGTTTCGATGTGGTAAATCACGTCGCGGATGGCATCCAGACCTTCCTGTACAGTGAAGTGAATTTCGTGATGTACAGTGCCCAGATGGTTTGCCACTTCCTGGGCTGCTTTCAGATCCGGTGAACCCGGCAGACCTACAGCAAAGGAGTGCAACTGCGGCCACCAGGCTTCAGAGCGTTCCTGATCTTCCACGCGACGGGCGGCGTATTTCTTGGTGATCGCGGAAATAATTGAGGAATCCAGTCCCCCCGAGAGCAGCACACCGTAAGGCACATCAGACATCAGATGGCTTTTAACGGAATCTTCCAGCGCCTGACGCAGCTCGTTTTTGTCGGTCACGTTATCTTTCACCGCATCGTAGTCGAACCAGTCGCGATGATAATAAGAACGGATTTCGCCGTCCTGACTCCATAAATAGCTCCCCGCCGGGAACTCTTTAATCGTGCGGCATACTGGCACCAGGGCTTTCATTTCTGAGGCCACATACAGCTGACCGTGTTCGTCATACCCCATATACAGTGGGATGATCCCCAGATGGTCGCGACCAATCAGATATGCATCTTTTTCGCTGTCGTACAGGGCAAAGGCAAACAT
Organism: Escherichia sp. E10V5; assembly: GCF_004212315.1. Lineage (NCBI taxonomy): Bacteria > Pseudomonadati > Pseudomonadota > Gammaproteobacteria > Enterobacterales > Enterobacteriaceae > Escherichia > Escherichia sp. E10V5. The sequence continues at coordinate 24,896 of NZ_RHJM01000015.1, read as the reverse complement.
GCCCTGCAAGTCGTCGAGAAATTCCGGCCCTTTTTCCTGATACAGCGCGAGGATCACTTCGCAGTCAGACCCGGTTTGGAATTGGTAACGATCGCCATATTCGGCGCGCAATGCCTGGTGGTTGTAGATTTCACCGTTTACCGCCAGTACGTGGGTTTTTTGTTGGTTGTAGAGAGGTTGCGCCCCCGCGTTAACGTCAACAATTGACAGACGTTCGTGGGCGAGAATGGCGTTATCGCTGGCATAAATACCGGACCAGTCCGGGCCGCGATGACGCATCAGGCGTGACAGCTCGAGTGCTTTCTTCCGCAGCTCAACTGCGTCTGTTTTGATATCGAATACGCCAAAAATTGAACACATAACCTTCTCCGTTAACCTGGTATTTGTTGCTTGTTGTGTTTGCTTGTTTAAAAAAATGCCGCAAAGCAGCACTGTGCGCAAGCGATTTGACGGTGAAAAAATAAAAAACGTAATAGTGATTGTCGATTAGTGAAAAAAGGTATGGTGTAAGGATGTGTTTGTTGATGATTCGATAATTTTTAGTGGGTTTTATTGAATGGGTGAATTTTAATGATGGGTAAAAATAAGAAACCACGTCCGCAGACGTGGTTTCTATTCAGATAACGTCGATTTCAGCGACTGACGGGTAAATCCAGCTTGGGCGGAACGGCATACTGTCGATATCGTCGAGCGACGAAACGCCGGAGAGCACAAGAATCGTCTCCAGACCGGCCTGGAAGCCCGCCAGAATGTCGGTGCGCAAGTTATCGCCGACAATCACCGTTTCTTCCGAATGCGCCTGCATTTTGTTTAATGCCGCGCGGATGATCCACGGACTCGGCTTACCAACATAGAACGGTTTACGTCCGGAGATTTTCTCAATGCCCGCGCACAGCGCGCCACAGGCGGGATAAAAACCGCGTCCGTGAGTATCTGGGTTGGTGGCGATAAAGCGTGCACCATTAGCGACAAAATAGGCCGCTTTATGCATCATGTCCCAGTTGTAGGAGCGTGTTTCGCCAACAATCACAAAATCAGGGTTCACATCGGTAATCGTAAAACCAGCTTTGTACAGCTCATGAATCAGCGCGCCTTCGCCCACCACATACGCTTTCTTGCCTTCCTGGCGACGCAGGAAATCGGCGGTTGCCATCGCGGAGGTATAAAACACGCTGTCCGGCACATCGACACCGGCAGTGGCAAAGCGGTTCGCCAGATCTTGCCCGGTCTGCGAAGGATAGTTGGTCAGCAACACCAGCGGCAGGCCTTTATCCATAATCCCGTGCAAAAATTCCGCTGCACCCGGTACGGCGACGTTATCGTGCATCAGCACGCCGTCGATATCGCAAATTACATTTTTAATGGTCATGGACTACCCAGAATATTGACAACAATAAGCGCCACTATAAAAGCACATTAATTTTCCAGCAAATGCTGGAGCAAAATACCGTTGAGCATGGCGCGTTTTACCAGCGCAAAAGCGCCGATTGCCGAGCGGTGATCCAGCTCAGAACGTACCACCGGTAGATTAGTGCGAAACGCCTTCAGTGCCTGAGTATTAATGCAGCTTTCGATAGCAGGGAGCAGCACTTTATCGGCTTCGGTGATCTCACCAGCGATAACAATTTTTTGCGGATTAAATAAGTTGATAGCAATGGCGATGGTTTTGCCCAGATGACGACCGACATACTCGATCACTTCCGAGGCCAGGCTATCGCCTTTGTTCGCGGCTTTGCAGATAGTTTTGATGGTGCAGTCGTCCAGTGGCACACGGCTCTGGTAGCCCTGCTTTAATAAATTCAACACCCGTTGTTCAATGGCAGCGTTGGCAGCGATAGTTTCCAGGCAGCCAAAGTTACCGCAGTGGCAGCGTTCACCCAGCGGTTCGACCTGAATATGGCCAATTTCACCGACGTTGCCGTTGCGGCCAATAAAAATGCGCCCATTAGAGATGATTCCGGCCCCCGTTCCGCGATGGACACGCACCAGAATGAAGTCTTCGCAATCCTGACTTGCACCGAAGTAGTGCTCTGCCAGCGCCAGACTGCGGATATCGTGGCCGACATAACAGGTCACTTTAAAACGTTCTTCCAGTGCTTCAACCAGCCCCCAGTTTTCCACCTGAATATGCGGCATGTAGTGAATTTTGCCGCTGTCCGGATCGACCAGTCCTGGCAGGATCACTGAAATGGCGATCAGCTCCCGCAGCTTGCGCTGGTGGTTATCAATAAACTGAGTAATGGCATTCAGCAGGGCATGTTCCAGCGTCTGCTGGGTACGTTCCGGTAGCGGGTAATGTTCTTCTGCCAGAACTTTGCTGCTGAGATCAAACAGGGTGATGGTGGCGTCGTGGCGACCGAGACGTACGCCAATTGCGTGGAAATTGCGGGTTTCGGTGACGATAGAGATAGCGCGGCGGCCTCCGGTGGAGGCCTGCTGATCAACTTCTTTGATCAGCCCGCGTTCGATAAGCTGACGCGTAATTTTGGTTACGCTGGCGGGGGCAAGCTGGCTTTGCTCAGCAATCTGAATTCGCGAGATTGGCCCATGCTGGTCAATCAGGCGATAAACCGCCGCGCTGTTAAGCTGTTTTACGAGATCAACATTACCTATCTGAGCTTGTCCGCCTGGTGTCATACTTTCTCTTATTGGGTTACGACCTCGTTACCGTTAACGATGGTCCTGGTGATTTTAAAATCAGGTGTGAATGCGGTCAGGTTGGCCACTTTACCTGCGGCGAGCGTGCCGAGACGTTTTTCAACGCCAATCGCACGAGCCGGATAGAGCGTTGCCATACGCAGCACTTCATCCAGTGCGATACCGCAATGTTCAACCAGATTACGCACGCCTTCAATCATGGTTAAGGATGAACCACTTAACGTACCATTCTCATCCACACAAAGTCCGTTGCGGTAGTATATTGTTTTACCCGCAAAAATGAACTGTTCAATGTTGGCCCCGGCTGGCGCGGTGGCGTCGGTAACCAGACACAGTTTGTCGCCTTTCAGACGCTTGGCGTTGCGAATGTTAGCGTAATCAACATGCAGGCCATCAGCGATAATACCGCAATAAATGTCAGCTTCGTCGAGGATCGCGCCCGCCAGGCCCGGTTCACGGCCCGTAATATACGGCATCGCGTTGTACAGATGGGTGGCAAAGGTAATCCCCGCGCGGAAACCGGCTTTCGCTTCTTTCAACGTTGCATTGGAGTGACCGGCAGACACCACAATCCCGGCATTTGCCAGTTTGCTGATCACTTCTGCTGGAACCATTTCCGGTGCCAGCGTCACTTTGGTAATGACATCGGCATTTTCACACAGGAAATCGACCAGCGCGGCATCAGGTTTGCGCACAAAATTCGGATTATGGGTGCCTTTTTTTACCAGATTCAGCCACGGGCCTTCCAGGTGTAAACCTAATGCCTGATTCGGATGTTTTGCCAGGTACTCACGCATCACGCGAACGCCCTGTTTCATCAGGTCATCGCTGGTGGTGATAAGCGTCGGCAAATAGTTAGTGCAGCCTGATTTCTCATTGGCTTTCTGCATGATTTCCAGCGTTTCCACGCTGACCGCTTCAGCGGTATCGTTGAACTGCACGCCGCCGCAGCCGTTTAACTGCACATCGATAAAACCGGGGGAGAGAATGGCCCCGTTCAGTGAACGTTGTTCAATCTCTGGCGGCAGTTCCGCTATTGGGCAGACGCTTTTAATCAGGCCATCAGCGATAACAACTGCATGGTCATCAAGAAATTCATGACCGGTAAAGATCCGGCCCTGGGTTAATGCATACATTCCGACCCCCGATTTCAAAAATAATAATGCCCTGAGCAAGGCGTCAGGGCAGGGATAACAATTACAGACCTTTGATATTTTCTGCTTCTAATTCGTTGAAATATCTTAAAGTCTTAACTTTCAGCTCCATGGTGGAAGGTTCATCGCACACCATGATGGCTTTCGGATGCAGTTGCAGACAGCTGATGGTCCACATGTGGTTAACGCAACCTTCAACGGCAGCCTGCAGTGCCAGTGCTTTCTGGCTGCCCAGCACCAGAATCATCACTTCTTCGGCATCCAGCAGTGTACCCACACCTACGGTCAGCGCATATTTTGGCACCTGATTAACATCGTTATCAAAGAAACGAGAGTTTGCGACGCGAGTGTCATGTGTCAGGGTTTTGATACGGGTGCGAGAGGCAAGAGAAGAGGCCGGTTCGTTAAATGCGATATGACCGTCGTTACCTACACCGCCCATAAACAGGTGGATTTTACCGTAAGATCGGATTTTTTCTTCATATTGGCGGCATTCGGCGTCGATATCCGGGGCATTACCGTTGAGAAGGTTGATATTTTCTACTGGAATATCAACGTGATCGAAGAAGTTACGGTGCATAAAACTGTAGTAGCTTTCCGGATGCTCTTTCGGCAGACCGACATATTCGTCCATGTTGAAGGTGACAACGTGCTTAAAGCTGACCTGGCCTGCTTTATGCATTTCGACTAACGCCTTGTAAGTGGTCATCGGCGTGCCGCCAGTCGGCAGGCCAAGCACAAACGGACGATCGGCTGTCGGTTTGAACGCATTAATACGATTAACGATATGGCGAGCAGCCCATTTGCCGACCTGTTCAGCGGTAGTCAGGGGGATCAGTCTCATTATTCACCTCAAGTAAGTAAAAAGTAAGCCGTTGGCGGATTAGGCATCTTTAAGCGTAACCTGGATTTGCGCAGACAGGCGTCAATCCGACCTGATTTTTTGAATGATAAAATAAGTTTTCTGATTTAGCCAGTAAATGGGAGTGGTGATAACGATATTTGGTGACAAAACTCACAAAAGGCACGCTTTTAATTTGCGATACGAATTAAATTTTCACAAACTCTGAGGTAGATTATCTAATAATCTGAACTCAGACCATCGGCAGTAAAAACGGTAGCAAAATAAAAAAACGGCTTTAAACAAGCCAAATAGGGGTTTCATAGGGGGAATAAGATGAATATTTTAGGTTTTTTCCAGCGACTCGGTAGGGCGTTACAGCTCCCTATCGCGGTGCTGCCGGTGGCGGCACTGTTGCTGCGATTCGGCCAGCCAGATTTACTTAATGTTGCGTTTATTGCCCAGGCAGGTGGCGCGATTTTTGATAACCTGGCGTTGATCTTTGCGATCGGCGTGGCCTCCAGCTGGTCCAAAGACAGTGCAGGTGCAGCTGCGTTGGCGGGTGCGGTTGGTTACTTTGTGTTAACTAAAGCGATGGTGACCATCAACCCAGAAATTAACATGGGGGTTCTGGCAGGTATCATTACCGGTCTGGTCGGTGGTGCAGTCTATAACCGTTGGTCTGATATTAAACTGCCGGACTTCCTGAGCTTCTTCGGCGGCAAACGTTTTGTGCCGATCGCCACCGGCTTCTTCTGCCTGGTGCTGGCAGCCATTTTTGGTTACGTCTGGCCGCCGGTACAGCACGCTATCCATGCAGGCGGCGAGTGGATCGTTTCTGCGGGCGCGCTGGGTTCCGGTATCTTTGGTTTCATCAACCGTCTGCTGATCCCAACCGGTCTGCATCAGGTACTGAACACCATCGCCTGGTTCCAGATTGGTGAATTCACCAACGCTGCGGGTACGGTTTTCCACGGCGACATCAACCGCTTCTATGCCGGTGACGGCACTGCGGGGATGTTCATGTCCGGCTTCTTCCCGATCATGATGTTCGGTCTGCCGGGTGCGGCGCTGGCGATGTACTTCGCAGCACCGAAAGAGCGTCGCCCGATGGTTGGCGGGATGCTGCTTTCTGTTGCTATCACCGCGTTCCTGACCGGTGTGACTGAGCCGCTGGAATTCCTGTTTATGTTCCTTGCTCCTCTGCTGTACCTCCTGCACGCACTGCTGACGGGTATCAGTCTGTTTGTGGCAACGTTGCTGGGGATCCACGCGGGCTTCTCCTTCTCTGCGGGCGCTATCGACTACGCGTTGATGTACAACCTGCCAGCAGCCAGCCAGAACGTCTGGATGCTGTTGGTGATGGGCGTTGTTTTCTTCGCTATCTACTTTGTGGTGTTCAGTGCGGTTATCCGTATGTTCAACCTGAAAACGCCAGGTCGTGAAGATAAAGATGACGAGATCGTTACTGAAGAAGCGAACAGCAATACCGAAGAAGGCTTAACTCAACTGGCAACCAACTATATTGCTGCGGTTGGCGGTAGTGACAACCTGAAAGCGATTGACGCCTGTATTACTCGTCTGCGCTTGACTGTGGCTGACTCTGCTCGTGTCAACGATGCGATGTGTAAACGTCTGGGTGCTTCTGGGGTGGTGAAACTGAACAAACAGACCATCCAGGTGATTGTCGGCGCGAAAGCAGAATCCATCGGCGATGCGATGAAGAAAGTCGTTGCTCGTGGCCCGGTAGCCGCTGCTTCTGCTGAAGCTGCACCGGCAACTGCCGCTCCGGTAGCGAAACCGCAGGCTGTACCAAACGCAGTGTCTATCGCTGAGCTGGTATCGCCAATTACCGGTGATGTTGTCGCACTGGATCAGGTGCCAGACGAAGCGTTCGCCAGCAAAGCTGTGGGCGACGGTGTGGCGGTGAAACCGACGGATAAAATCGTTGTATCACCAGCGGCGGGAACCATCGTGAAAATCTTCAACACCAACCACGCGTTCTGCCTTGAAACTGAAAAGGGCGCAGAGATCGTCGTCCACATGGGTATCGACACCGTAGCGCTGGAAGGTAAAGGCTTTAAACGTCTGGTGGAAGAGGGCGCGCAGGTAAGCGCAGGGCAACCGATTCTGGAAATGGATCTGGATTACCTGAACGCTAACGCCCGCTCGATGATTAGCCCGGTGGTTTGCAGCAATATCGACGATTTCAGCGGCTTGATCATTAAAGCTCAGGGCCATGTTGTGGCGGGTCAAACACCGCTGTATGAAATCAAAAAGTAATCTGCTTTATGCCTGATGCGACGTTTGACGCGTCTTATCAGGCCTACAAAAGCGCTGTGTAGGTTGGATAAGACGCATAAGCGTCGCATCCAACAATGACTTCTGACTGGTAAAAGCGGCGGATACCATCTTCGCCGCTTTTTTTTTCATCAACTATCCCCATAATCTCTGTTAGATTTTTCGATTTTCTCTAACTAACAGTTGTCAGCCTGTCCCGCTTATAAGATCATACGCCGTTATACGTTGTTTACGCTTTGAGGAATCCACGATGAGTGAGGCAGAAGCCCGCCCGACTAACTTTATTCGTCAGATCATCGATGAAGATCTGGCCAGTGGTAAGCACACCACAGTACACACCCGTTTCCCGCCGGAGCCGAATGGCTATCTGCATATTGGCCATGCGAAATCTATCTGCCTGAACTTCGGGATCGCCCAGGACTATAAAGGCCAGTGCAACCTGCGTTTCGACGACACTAACCCGGTAAAAGAAGATATTGAGTACGTCGAGTCGATCAAAAACGACGTTGAGTGGTTAGGTTTTCACTGGTCTGGTAACGTCCGTTACTCCTCCGATTATTTTGATCAGCTCCACGCCTATGCGATCGAACTGATCAATAAAGGCCTGGCGTACGTTGATGAACTGACGCCGGAACAGATCCGCGAATACCGTGGCACCCTGACACAGCCGGGTAAAAACAGCCCGTACCGCGACCGCAGCGTTGAAGAGAACCTGGCGCTGTTCGAGAAAATGCGTACCGGCGGTTTTGAAGAAGGTAAAGCCTGCCTGCGTGCGAAAATCGACATGGCGTCGCCGTTTATCGTGATGCGCGATCCGGTGCTGTACCGCATTAAGTTTGCTGAACACCACCAGACCGGCAACAAGTGGTGCATCTACCCGATGTACGACTTCACCCACTGCATCAGCGATGCGCTGGAAGGCATTACGCACTCTCTGTGTACGCTGGAGTTCCAGGATAACCGTCGTCTGTACGACTGGGTACTGGACAACATCACCATTCCTGTTCATCCGCGCCAGTACGAATTCTCGCGCCTGAATCTGGAATACACCGTGATGTCCAAGCGTAAGCTGAACCAACTGGTCACCGACAAGCACGTAGAAGGTTGGGATGATCCACGTATGCCGACCATTTCCGGTCTGCGTCGTCGTGGTTACACTGCGGCTTCTATTCGTGAGTTCTGTAAACGCATTGGCGTGACCAAGCAGGACAACACCATTGAGATGGCGTCGCTGGAATCCTGCATTCGTGAAGACCTCAACGAGAACGCGCCGCGTGCAATGGCAGTTATCGATCCGGTGAAACTGGTTATCGAAAACTATCAGGGCGAAGGCGAAATGGTCACCATGCCGAACCATCCGAATAAACCGGAAATGGGCAGCCGTCAGGTACCGTTTAGCGGTGAGATTTGGATCGATCGCGCCGATTTCCGCGAAGAAGCTAACAAGCAGTACAAACGTCTGGTGCTGGGTAAAGAAGTGCGTCTGCGTAATGCTTACGTGATTAAAGCGGAACGCGTGGAGAAAGATGCCGAAGGCAATATCACCACCATCTTCTGTACTTATGACGCCGACACCTTAAGCAAAGATCCGGCTGATGGTCGTAAAGTCAAAGGCGTTATTCACTGGGTAAGCGCGGCACATGCGCTGCCGGTTGAAATCCGCCTGTACGATCGTCTGTTCAGTGTACCGAATCCCGGCGCTGCGGATGATTTCCTGTCGGTGATTAACCAGGATTCTCTGGTCATCAAACAGGGCTTTGCTGAACCGTCTCTGAAAGATGCGGTGGCAGGTAAAGCATTCCAGTTTGAGCGTGAAGGCTACTTCTGCCTCGACAGCCGCCATTCCACAGCGGAAAAACCGGTATTTAACCGCACCGTTGGGCTGCGTGATACCTGGGCGAAAGTAGGCGAGTAATTTTAAGTTCTACCAGGCCGGGTGAGGCGTTCACACCGCATCCGGCAAGAAACATGCAAACAATCCAAAACGCCGCGTTCAGCGGCGTTTTTTTCTGCTTTTCTTCGCGAATTAATTTCGCTTCGCAATCTATTCATGCAACAAATTTAAAATCACAAATTATAATTAATTTAAATATAACCGCTTTCATCTTACTGGAAAGCCACATATTTTTTCTTCTACCCGCTCGCCTGGTACACATTTAAACCTTGTAACAAAAATCATCAAAATATGTGCGGTTGCTCATGTTCTTACATTCTCGTTACAGAAAGAGATTGATAATTCGCGTCGCGAAAAATAGTCTATTCCTGTAGTCAGCGAGATTTTTCTCAACGCTACTTTTTTAATTTTTATTTTTTTCGCTGTTCACCTGTGGTGCAGCAATTTATACGTCAAAGAGGATTAACCCATGCGTACGTTTAGTGGCAAACGTAGTACGCTGGCGCTGGCTATCGCCGGTGTTACAGCAATGTCGGGCCTGGTGGCAATGCCGGAGGCTCGCGCCGAAGGATTCATCGACGATTCAACCTTAACCGGCGGTATCTATTACTGGCAGCGTGAACGCGACCGTAAAGATGTTACCGACGGCGACAAATACAAAACCAACCTTTCTCACTCCACCTGGAATGCCAACCTCGATTTTCAGTCCGGTTATGCTGCTGATATGTTCGGCCTTGATATTGCCGCGTTTACGGCGATTGAAATGGCGGAAAACGGCGACAGCTCACACCCGAACGAAATCGCGTTTTCGAAAAGTAATAAAGCCTATGACGAAGACTGGTCCGGCGATAAAAGCGGTATAAGCCTGTATAAAGCAGCGGCCAAATTTAAATACGGTCCTGTGTGGGCGAGGGCAGGTTACATTCAGCCAACTGGTCAAACGCTGTTAGCGCCGCACTGGAGCTTTATGCCGGGTACCTATCAGGGCGCGGAAGCCGGGGCCAATTTTGATTACGGCGATGCTGGTGCGTTGAGTTTCTCCTACATGTGGACCAACGAATACAAAGCGCCGTGGCATCTGGAAATGGATGAGTTTTATCAGAACGATAAGACCACTAAAGTTGATTATCTGCACTCCATCGGTGCGAAATACGACTTCAAAAATAACTTCGTGCTGGAAGCGGCGTTTGGTCAGGCGGAAGGGTATATCGATCAGTATTTTGCCAAAGCCAGCTATAAATTTGATATCGCCGGTAGCCCGCTAACCGCCAGCTACCAGTTCTACGGTACGCGCGATAAAGTTGACGATCGTAGCGTCAACGATCTTTATGATGGCACCGCCTGGCTGCAAGCGTTGACCTTTGGTTACCGGGCGGCTGACGTGGTGGATTTGCGTCTGGAAGGCACCTGGGTTAAAGCTGACGGTCAGCAGGGATACTTCCTGCAACGTATGACGCCAACCTACGCTTCCTCGAACGGTCGCCTGGATATCTGGTGGGATAACCGTTCTGACTTTAACGCCAACGGCGAAAAAGCGGTCTTCTTCGGCGCGATGTATGACCTGAAAAACTGGAATCTTCCAGGCTTCGCCATCGGCGCTTCCTACGTTTATGCATGGGATGCTAAACCTGCGACCTGGCAGAGCAACCCGGATGCGTACTACGACAAGAACCGGACTATTGAAGAGTCTGCATACAGCCTGGATGCGGTCTACACCATTCAGGACGGTCGTGCCAAGGGCACGATGTTCAAACTGCACTTCACCGAATACGACAACCACTCCGACATCCCAAGCTGGGGCGGCGGTTACGGTAACATCTTCCAGGATGAGCGCGACGTGAAATTCATGGTAATCGCACCATTCACCATCTTCTGATGCCCGACGCGGCAGGTTTTGTGCCTGCCGCACATTTGAGGAATTCGCTATGAAAAAACTGATTCTCATCGCCATGATGGCATCGGGGCTGGTGGCTTGTGCGCAATCAACCGCGCCACAGGAAGACAGTCGTCTGAAAGAGGCGTACAGCGCCTGTATCAATACCGCGCAAGGTTCGCCGGAAAAAATTGAAGCCTGTCAGAGCGTGTTAAACGTGCTGAAGAAAGAGAAACAACATCAGCAATTTGCCGAGCAGGAAAGTGTCCGCGTGCTGGATTATCAGCAGTGCATCCAGGCAACGCAAACCGGTAATGACCAGGCAGTGAAAGCCGATTGTGATAAGGTCTGGCAGGAAATTCGCAGTAATAACAAATAAGTGAGGGCTGTAACTCTCGCTTTTCTTATTTCCCTTGTATAAAAAAGCCAACCCGCAGGTTGGCTTTTTTCGTTCAGGCTGGCTTATTTGCCTTCGTGCGCGTGCTCATCTTCGCGGCAATCGCCTTCGGCACAGTGACCGTAAAGATAGAGACTATGGTTAGTCAGGCGAATGCCATGCTTCGCGGCAATTTCACGCTGACGCGCTTCGATAGATTCATCACTAAATTCGATAACCTTTCCGCAGTCGAGGCAGATCAGATGATCGTGGTGATGTTGTTGAGTCAGTTCAAATACGGATTTACCGCCTTCAAAATTGTGGCGGGTGACGATACCGGCGTCGTCAAACTGGTTCAGTACACGATATACCGTAGCCAGACCAATTTCTTCACCCATATCGATCAGACGTTTGTATAAATCTTCCGCACTGACGTGATGGTTGTCCGGCTCCTGAAGAACTTCCAGGATTTTTAAGCGAGGAAGCGTTACTTTCAGGCCAGCTTTCTTTAGGGCGGTATTGTTATCAGTCATGCGGAATCTGTCCTGTTACTAAGCGGTTCACTTCATTAAAAGAAGTGACAGAATTTGCTCTTGAGATAATGCGTATCATTATAGATTTGCCATGCCTAAATGAAAACTACAAGTCCCTGGCAAATATTGTTAATAAAAACGTGGCTTAGCTTACATTTACATCGGTAAGGCCACTTCAATACTGGAACATTGTACAGGTACTACGGCAAAAGTTACAAATTTGTAGCAATTATTTTGATTGGCATTATCTATTAATACGGCGTAGACATGAGTCTACGCCGCAGTACATCAGGCATTGATAATTTCGTCGAGATGCAGTTCTTCAGAAATTTGTTTTACCCATTTTTCTACACGTTCGGCGGTCAGTTCTGGCTGACGGTCTTCGTCGATAGCCAGGCCGACAAAGTGGTCATCATCCGCCAGACCTTTTGATGCTTCGAAATGATAGCCCGCAGTTGGCCAGTGACCGACGATGGTCGCGCCGCGCGGTTCAATAATGTCACGAATGGTGCCTAAGGCGTCGCAGAAATATTCTGCGTAATCTTCCTGGTCGCCACAGCCAAACAGCGCAACCAGTTTACCATTGAAATCAATCTCTTCGAGAGTCGGGAAGAAGTCGTCCCAGTCACACTGTGCTTCGCCATAGTACCAGGTTGGGATGCCCAGCAGAAGAATGTCATAAGCTTCCAGATCTTCTTTGCTGCTTTTTGCAATGTCATGGACATCGGCAACGTCTTTACCAAGCTGTTTTTGAATCATTTTTGCGATATTTTCGGTATTACCGGTGTCGCTGCCGAAAAAGATGCCAGTGATAGCCATGAGTGAAATAACCTCTTGAAACTTATTGAAATGGGGGTGGCAAATTGCCCACGGATAAAGGCAATCATAGCAGAACAGGCAGTCTTGCGGAATCAGCAAACGAGCAGGACTGCACACTGTGCTACACGAAAGTGGATATTTAAACGATGCCCTGATTACGCAGCGCCGCCAGTTGCTGCATCAATATCTCTTCGATCAGTTCGCTACGGCTCATATTGCGCGACTCCGCCAGCTCGTTCAGCGCCTCGACAGCTTCCGCGTTCAGCTTCAGTTCGACACGCTTAAGGCCACGTACTTTGTCGCGTTTTAGCTGGTTGCGTTTATTAATACGCAGCTGTTCATCGCGCGAAAGCGGATTGGTTTTCGGTCGTCCCGGTCGACGCTCGTGCGCGAACAGATCTAATGTCGTACGGTCCGTTTGTTCTTTGGCCATGATCTTGGTGACTTCGGGGGAAACAATCAGCCAGGCGCCTGCCCGGATGGATAGCCCGCCATAATACAACAGCGTGAGGAATCTCGCCAACGCCCACGCGCGGAATGCCGCGCGGACGCTGGGTTTTTAATCAGTTGCGTTAATCATTAAGATAGCGACGGATAGCCCGCAGCACAGCATCCGGTTTTTCTGCGTGTACCCAATGCCCCGCGCCTGCAATGACATGCGCCCGTGCTTGTGGGAATTGTGCCAGCAAATCATCACGATACTGTTCAGTAACATACGGGGAATTGCCGCCAGGAATAAACAGAGCAGGGTGGTTCCATGCCGGAATCTTCTCCCAGCCAACAATATGTGGATACTGATCCCATAATACTGGCACGTTAAAACGCCACTCACCGTCAACAAAAGATTTCAGCAGGAATTGAATCACGCCCTCTTCATTAATATATTGGCGCATCACTACAGCGGCCTGTTGGCGCGTTTGCGCGTCGGATCCACTGACCGCGTTGATAGCTGCGAAAATTTCATCATGACGGCGTACGTGATAGTCCACCGGCGCGATATCGATCGCTACCAGTTTCTCGATGCGATCGGGCGCCAACGCGGTCAGTGCCATCACAGCTTTACCACCCATTGAGTGACCAATAAATGTCGCCTTATCGATCTGCAGCGCATTCAGAGTATCAACAAGATCCTGGGCCATCGCCGGGTAATTCATGTGTGGATCTCGTGGCGAAAGTCCGTGGTTACGCATATCAACCAGGATGATATTGTGATCGTTTACCAGGTCGCGCGCCAGCACGCCGAGGTTGTCAAGGCTACCAAACAACCCGTGGACGAGGACGATGGGAGAATTATTATGCTGATTTTGTGCAGATTGCGCGCGGATATTCAATTTCATGGCAAAGTTCTTTTTTTCGTGTAGTTGGGTTAGGGTATTATGTTGACCATTGTGCCACAGGGCTGCAACAAATAAGGTTTAATCCGATTTTTTCTGCAAGCCAGGCTTGACGCTATCCGCTGCCGGGATTTATTCATATACTCCTGGCGACTTGTATTCAGCTAAGACACCGCACTGGATTAAGATGAAAACGATTGAAGTTGATGATGAACTCTACAGCTATATTGCCAGCCACACTAAGCATATCGGCGAGAGCGCATCCGACATTTTACGGCGTATGTTGAAGTTTTCCGCCGCATCACAGCCTGTTGCTCCGGTGACGAAAGAGGTTCGCATTGCGTCACCTGCTATCGTCGAAGCGAAGCCGATCAAAACGGTGAAAGACAAAGTGCGCGCGATGCGTGAACTTTTGCTTTCCGATGAATACGCAGAGCAAAAGCGAGCGGTCAATCGCTTTATGCTGCTGTTGTCTACACTATATTCTCTTGACGCCCAGGCGTTTGCCGAGGCAACGGAATCGTTGCACGGCCGCACGCGCGTTTACTTTGCAGCAGATGAACAGACGCTGCTGAAAAATGGTAATCAGACCAAGCCGAAGCATGTGCCAGGCACGCCGTATTGGGTGATCACCAACACTAACACTGGCCGTAAATGCAGCATGATTGAACACATCATGCAGTCGATGCAATTCCCGGTGGAATTGATTGAAAAGGTTTGCGGGACAATTTAAAACAACGTTGCAGATAAAGGACAAAGCAATGGCAATCCACAATCGTGCAGGCCAACCTGCACAGCAGAGTGATTTGATAAACGTCGCCCAACTGACGGCGCAATATTATGTACTGAAACCAGAAGCAGGGAATGCGGAGCACGCGGTGAAATTCGGTACTTCCGGTCACCGTGGCAGTGCAGCGCGCCATAGCTTTAACGAGCCGCATATTCTGGCTATTGCTCAGGCGATTGCCGAAGAACGGGCGAAAAACGGCATCACTGGCCCTTGCTATGTGGGTAAAGATACTCACGCCCTGTCCGAACCTGCGTTTATTTCTGTACTGGAAGTGCTGGCAGCGAACGGGGTAGACGTTATTGTGCAGGAAAACAATGGCTTCACTCCAACACCGGCCGTCTCTAATGCCATTCTGGTTCACAATAAAAAAGGTGGACCGCTGGCAGATGGTATCGTGATTACGCCGTCCCATAACCCGCCGGAAGACGGTGGTATCAAGTACAACCCGCCAAATGGTGGTCCGGCAGATACCAACGTCACTAAAGTGGTGGAAGACAGGGCCAACGCGCTGATGGCCGATGGCCTGAAAGGCGTGAAGCGTATCTCCCTCGACGAAGCGATGGCATCTGGTCATGTGAAAGAGCAAGATCTTGTGCAACCGTTCGTAGAAGGTCTGGCCGATATCGTTGATATGGCAGCGATTCAGAAAGCTGGCCTGACGCTGGGTGTTGATCCGTTGGGCGGTTCCGGTATCGAATACTGGAAGCGCATTGGCGAGTATTACAACCTCAACCTGACCATTGTTAACGATCAGGTCGATCAAACCTTCCGCTTTATGCACCTCGATAAAGACGGCGCAATCCGTATGGACTGTTCCTCCGAGTGTGCGATGGCGGGCCTGCTGGCGCTGCGTGATAAGTTTGATCTGGCGTTTGCCAATGACCCGGATTATGACCGTCACGGTATCGTCACTCCGGCTGGTTTGATGAACCCGAACCACTACCTGGCGGTGGCGATCAACTACCTGTTCCAACATCGTCCGCAGTGGGCCAAAGATGTTGCCGTCGGTAAAACGCTGGTTTCATCTGCGATGATCGACCGTGTGGTCAATGACTTGGGCCGTAAGCTGGTAGAAGTGCCGGTAGGTTTCAAATGGTTTGTTGATGGTCTGTTTGATGGCAGCTTCGGCTTTGGCGGCGAAGAGAGTGCAGGCGCTTCCTTCCTGCGTTTCGACGGCACGCCGTGGTCCACCGATAAAGACGGCATCATTATGTGTCTGCTGGCGGCGGAAATCACTGCTGTCACCGGTAAGAACCCGCAGGAACACTACAACGAATTGGCAAAACGCTTTGGTGCGCCGAGCTACAACCGTTTGCAGGCAGCTGCGACTTCCGCACAAAAAGCGGCATTGTCTAAGCTGTCTCCGGAAATGGTGAGCGCCAGCACCCTGGCAGGCGACCCGATCACAGCGCGCCTGACCGCAGCGCCTGGCAACGGTGCTTCTATCGGCGGCCTGAAAGTGATGACTGACAACGGCTGGTTCGCCGCGCGTCCGTCAGGTACGGAAGACGCATACAAGATCTACTGCGAAAGCTTCCTCGGTGAAGAACATCGCAAGCAGATCGAGAAAGAAGCGGTTGAGATTGTTAGCGAAGTTCTGAAAAACGCGTAATCACATTAAATAAGAAAAAGGGCGGTCGGAAGATCGCCCTTTTTTACTTATGACTGCCTGATGCGCTACGCTTATCAGGCCTACGCGGATGGTACAATGTATTGAATTTGCGCGATTTTGTAGGCCATATAAAGCGTTTACGCCGCATCCGGCAATTCAGACCCCTAAAGCATAAACCGATACCCAATCCCGGTTTCAGTAATGAAATGGCGGGGGCGAGCGGGATCCTGTTCCAGTTTTTGTCGCAGATGTCCCATATAAATACGCAAATAGTGGCTGTGTTCGACCGCGTTTGGTCCCCATACCTGGTTGAGTAACTGGCGCTGGGTGAGCACTTTTCCGGCATTGTTGAGCAGCACGGCCAGCAGACGGAACTCAATAGGCGTGAGATGTACTTCTTCCTCACCACGGTGAATCACGCGGGCGGCTAAATCGACGGTAACATCGGAAAATTTCACCACTGGCTCGGGCGCGGTGGTAGCTGAGTGGCGGCGTAACGCGACGCGCAGACGGGCCTGCAATTCGCCAATGCCAAACGGCTTACTCAGATAATCATCCGCTCCGGCATCCAGCGCGGCGATTTTGTCGCTCTCTTCGCTACGTGCGGAAAGCACAATCACCGGCACCGCGCTCCACTGGCGCAGGTCGCGGATAAACTCAATTCCATCGCCATCGGGCAGGCCGAGATCGAGAATAATCAAATCTGGCTTACGAGTCGCCGCTTCCAGCAGCCCCCGTTGCAGCGTTTCGGCTTCAAAGACGCGCATACCGTCGCCCTCCAGCGCCGTGCGCAGAAAGCGACGAATAGCCTGTTCATCTTCAACAATCAGAACGTTTGTCACATATCCTCATGAAATTCTTCAAGTTCAGGGGCAGTTTGCTGGGGAAGTGTAACACGAAAACAAGCACCACCTTCCGGTCGGTTGAACGCGGTAATGGTGCCGCCGTGTACATCCACAATCGCCCGACAAATTGCCAGTCCAAGCCCTACACCTGGTACCGCCGACTCTTTATTCCCGCGAGCAAACTTATCGAAAATCGTCTGCTCCTGGCCTGGTGGAAGACCGGGGCCGTTATCCCAGACATCCAGTTGTAGATTTTCGCCCTCAACGTGGGCATCGATACCAATTTCGGCCTGCGCACCCGCGTATTTCACCGCGTTCTCCAGCAGATTAATCAGCACCCGTTCAAAGAGTGGCCCGTCAACGTGGATTAAGGTCAGCGGTTCTGGCAGAGAAAGATTGATGGGCGACGATAAACCTGGTTCCAGCATTTGCAGCGCACTGCCGACCACTTCTTCCAGCGTTAACCACTCTTTCTTCAAATTAAAGCCGCCGGACTGAATTCGCGCCATATCCAGTAGATTATTCACCAGTCGGGTAGTGTTCAGCACATGCTGACGAATTTCGCTGGCCTGGCGGGCGTGAGGCGATCCTTCGCTTGCCAGATCGAGCGTTAAGATTTCTGCCTGACCGAACAGCACCGTAAGCGGAGTGCGTAAATCATGCGAAAGCGCCGCCAGCAGGGCGTTGCGGATCTGTTCACGTTCGCTTGCCATCCGCGCCTGTTCTTCGCTGGCGGTCAGCGTCAGCCGCTCAAGGGCATTGGCGACTAACAACGTAAATGTCTCCAGCAGGCGCTGTTGTTCCGGGATCATCAACTGGCGCAGATTCCCCGGTTCCACCACCACCAGTCCGTAGGTTTTCTCGCCGCTTTTTAGCGGCAAAATCTGGTACGGTACGCCGGGTAAAGTGTCAGTACCTGCGCCCGCGGGCAGGCCCTTATCAAAGCTCCATTGCGCGATGGCATCGTCCCACGGCGTCATTCCTTGCGGATGTGTTAACGTCTGCAATTTACCGTTGTCATCGGGCAACAACACCTGACTGCGGGCATGAAACGTGGAGGCAATAAATTGTTCGCTGGTGGCGGCGATGTCCTGCGGACTGCGGCCCACAGCCAGAGCTTTGGACATTTCATATAAGTGCCGTGTGCGTTGCTCGCGGTAACGGGCTACCCGCGCCTGATAACGCACGCCAGCAGTAAGGTTCCCGATCACCAGCCCAACGGTTAACATCACCGCGAAGGTCAGCAGATATTGCACATCAGAGACGGCGAGCGTGCCGCGTGGGGCGATAAAAAAGAGATCAAAACTCACCACATTAATGACGGTGGCAACCACCGAAGGCCAGCGTCCATAAAATAGCGCCACCACCACCACGCCAAGCAGATACAGCATCACCAGGTTGGCGGCATCAAACGTCATCAGCCACTGCATGGCAATTAAGGTGATAACGGCGCATAACGCGGCGGCAACCACGCATCCCTGAATCTGTACCCGCCACTTGTCTTTAAAAGAGCGGCTATCCGGCGCGTTGTTAATCGTTCGGGCACGTGGTTCATCAAGCGCGACCAGCACCTGATCGAGATCGGGGGCGATGCGCGCCAGTCGGTCAGCAAACGTTTCCCGACGCCACCAGCGGCGCGAGGCCGGGCGACCGAGAATAATCTTGCCGAGATTATGTTCACGGGCATAACGCACTACCGCTTTTTCTTCCGCTGGATCAGAGAGTGTTGCCGTCTCTGCGCCCAGCTCCTGCGCCAGACGTAAGGCGCTGAGAATTGCCCGACGTTTTTTCTCCGGTAAGCGGTGCAGGGCAGGGGGTTCAACATACACCGCGTGCCAGACGCTGCCCAGGCGCGACGCCAGCCGCGCCGCCGCGCGGACCAGTTTCTCACTGCCGGTGTTATGTCCGATGCATAAAAGGATCGCGTCGCGCGTGTGCCAGACTTTCTCTTCGCCAGGATGCCCCCTCCAGGCGCGCATTTGTTCATCTACGCGATCGGCAGTACGGCGCAGTGCCAGCTCGCGCAGGGCGATTAGATTGCCTTTGCGGAAAAAATGTTCAATGGCGCGCTCCGCCTGCCCGGCAATATAGACTTTGCCTTCTTTCAGCCGCTGGCGCAGATCGTCCGGGGGCAAGTCCACCAGAACCACGTCGTCGGCGGCATCGAAAAAAGGATCGGGCACGGTTTCCCGTACCTGAATTCCGGTGACGCCGCTGACCACATCGTTCAGGCTTTCCAGATGCTGAACGTTGACGGTAGTGAAAACATCAATGCCCGCTTCCAGCAGCTCTTCAATATCCTGCCAGCGTTTAGGATGACGGGAACCTGGCGCATTACTGTGCGCCAGTTCGTCCATTAAGATCAGCGCCGGACGGCGGGCGAGGGCGGCATCGAGATCAAACTCGCTGATATGCCGCCCACGGTACGCCTGGCGTTTTAACGGCAGAACAGCCAGCCCTTCCAGCATTGCGGCGGTATCTTTCCGCCCGTGGGTTTCTACCACGCCAACCACAATATCCAGCCCTTGCGCCCGCAGTCGCTGGGCTTCTGCCAGCATCGCCCAGGTCTTCCCAACGCCAGCACAGGCACCGAAGAAAACTTTCAGCTTCCCCCGATGCGGCGCGGCAGTTTGTTCCAGCAGACGATCGGGGTCGGGACGTAAGGGTTCGTTATTCATCAAGTTTATCCAGCGCCAGATTGAGTTCGACAATGTTGACGACCGGCTGGCCGATATATTTCACCAGCGGTTGTTGGCTGTATTTTGCGATCAGCTGAGTGAGCTGTTCAACGCTGAGATTACGCGCTTTCGCGATACGTGGGATCTGCCAGGCCGCCGCTTGCGGGGTGATGTTATTGTCCAGCCCGCTTGCCGACGCCGTCACCAGTTCAACCGGAACGTTCGTGCTGGCATCCGGGTTAGCGGCCCGTAATGCAGCAACGCGTGTGGCTATCTGTTTATCCAGCTCCGGGTTACTGACTGCCAGATTGCTCCCGCCAGAAGCCTGTGGATTATAGGGCATTTCTGCCGTTGCCGACGGGCGACCCTGAAAATAGCCGTTGCCGGTAAAATTCTGCCCGATTAATGCCGAGCCACGCACCATATCACCTTCACGGATCAACGAACCGTTGGCCTGCCAGGGAAACCACCATTGCCCCAGCGCGGTGGTCAGCAGCGGGTAAACGCCGCCAGTAATCAATAACAGAAAGATAAATGTCGATAATCCCGGACGTAATCCACGCATGGTAAACCTCACACCAGACCGCAAACGGTCAGCAGTAAATCAATGACTTTGATACCAATAAACGGCACCAGCAGCCCACCCAGACCGTAAATCCATAAGTTACGGCGCAACATGGCAGAAGCGGTAAGCGGTTTATAACTCACGCCTTTTAACGCCAGGGGAATCAAAAAGACGATAATCAAGGCGTTGAAAATGACCGCACTGAGAATGGCGGAGTCGGGCGAATGCAGGCGCATGATATTCAGCGCATTTAACTGCGGATACGTTGCCGCGAACGCCGCCGGAATAATGGCGAAGTATTTCGCCACATCGTTGGCAATGCTGAAGGTGGTCAGCGAGCCACGGGTCATCAGCATCTGTTTGCCAATATGCACCACCTCGATCAACTTGGTCGGGTTAGAGTCGAGATCCACCATATTGCCCGCTTCTTTCGCCGCCTGGGTGCCGGAGTTCATCGCCACCGCGACATCTGCCTGCGCCAGCGCCGGAGCATCGTTGGTGCCGTCGCCGGTCATCGCCACCAAACGGCCTTCCGCCTGATACTGACGGATCAATGCCAGCTTGGCCTCCGGTGTCGCTTCGGCGAGGAAATCATCGACGCCCGCTTCCGCAGCAATGGCGGCGGCAGTCAGACGGTTATCTCCGGTAATCATCACTGTTTTAATGCCCATTTGGCGCAGCTGGGCGAAACGCTCTTTAATGCCGCCTTTGACGATATCTTTCAGCGCAATAACGCCCAGCACACGAGCACCTTCCACCACCACCAGCGGCGTGGCTCCCTGACGCGCAACCTGATCGACTTTTTGATCAACATCGGCAGGGAAGTGACCGCCGTTAGCCTCAACATGGCGGCGAATGGCATCGACAGAACCTTTACGGATCATGCGGTTGTCGATGTTGATCCCGCTCATCCGGCTTTGCGCAGTAAACGGTACAAAGGTGGCATGGAGCGACTGCACATCGCGCTCGCGCAGGTTAAAACGCTGCTTGGCGAGGATCACAATACTGCGGCCTTCCGGCGTTTCATCAGCCAGCGAAGCCAGTTGTGCGGCATCGGCCAGCGTTTTTTCCTCTACGCCCTGCGCGGGGATAAACTCCGATGCCTGACGGTTACCCAGTGTGATGGTGCCGGTTTTATCCAGCAGCAGGACGTCAACGTCACCTGCCGCTTCAACTGCACGTCCGCTGGTGGCAATCACATTCGCGCCCAGCATCCGGCTCATCCCGGCGACGCCGATCGCCGACAGCAGGCCGCCAATAGTCGTTGGGATCAGACAAACCAGCAGCGCCACCAGTACCGTAACACTGACTGCATTACCGCCCCACGCGGAAAACGGCCACAGCGTGGCGGTTGCCAGTAAAAAGACGATAGTCAGGGCAATCAGCAGAATGGTCAGGGCAATCTCGTTCGGCGTTTTACGTCGCTGTGCGCCTTCCACCATCGCGATCATCCGATCCAGAAACGTCTCGCCGGGGTTAACGCTGCACTCAATCACCAGCCAGTCAGAAAGAATACGCGTGCCGCCGGTGACGGAGGCAAAATCACCGCCAGATTCACGGATCACCGGTGCCGATTCCCCGGTGATGGCGCTTTCATCGACCGATGCGCCCCCTTCAATGACTTCACCATCGCAGGGGATAATATCGCCTGCTTCTACTAGCACGATATCGCCTTTACGCAGTTGATCGGCGGGAACTTTGTCCGCCGCAGCGCCATATTTCGGCTCACGCAGCTTGCGGGCAAAGGCAGTTTTTTTCACCCCTTTCAGACTGTTGGCCTGCGCTTTACTGCGGCCTTCAGCCAGCGCCTCGGCGAAATTAGCGAACAGTACGGTGACCCACAGCCAGCCGCTAATTGCCGCGCTAAACAGCGCATTGCCAGGCATCGCGCCGCTTGCCATCGCGATGCTAATACAGGTGGTCAGCAAACTGCCGATCCAGACGATAAACATCACCGGATTGCGCCATTGCGCCTGCGGGTTTAATTTTTTCACCGCTTCTTTCAGCGCCTGAACGACAAGTGTTGGTTCGAATAGCGCCAGTTGTTTACGACTCATATTCAGTGCTCACTCAATATCATCAGGAGAGATATTCCGCCACCGGACCAAGCGCCAGGGCAGGGATAAAGGTCAGTGCGCCAACCAGCAACACGGTGCCGATTAATAGTCCAACAAACAGCGGGCCGTGCGTTGGCAGCGTGCCGGAGCTGGCGGGTTGGCTCTTTTTACTCACCAGCGAACCGGCAATTGCCATCACCGGGATAATCACCCCGAAGCGACCGACAAACATGCACAACGCCAGCAAACAGTTCCAGAACGGAGAGTTGGCGCTTAATCCGGCAAAGGCGCTGCCGTTGTTGTTAGCGGCGGATGACACGGCGTACAGCACTTCGCTAAAACCATGCGGGCCAGGGTTGAGCATGGCGCTACGTCCGGCGTCGGTCATCATTGCCAGCGCCGCGCCCATCAGCACCAGCGTCGGGGTGACCAGAATCGCCAGCGCGGTCAATTTCATCTCGCGTACATCGATTTTTTTACCCAGATATTCCGGTGTACGACCAATCATCAGCCCGGCAATAAACACCGCCAGCAGGACAAACAGCATCATGCCGTAAAGGCCAGAACCGACACCGCCGAATACCACTTCACCAATTTGCATCAACCACATCGGCACCATGCCACCGAGAGCGGTAAACGAATCATGCATCGCAATCACCGCGCCACAGGAAGCCGCCGTAGTCACGACCGCAAACAGGCTACTGACCAGCACGCCGAAACGGCTCTCTTTACCTTCCATATTGATGCTGCTGTCCGCGCCCAGTGCCAGCAGATGCGGATTACCCTGAACTTCTGCCCACATCACCACGCCTACGCAGATAACAAAAATCACCGACATCGCCCACAGCAACATGCGCCCCTGACGGCGATCGCCCGCCACTTCACCAAAGGCAAAGCACAGCGCTGTTGGGATCAAAAAGATCGCCAGCATCTGCACGAAGTTGGTCAGTGCGGTTGGGTTTTCAAACGGATGCGACGAGTTGGCATTAAAGAAGCCACCGCCGTTAGTACCGAGCATCTTGATCGCTTCCTGAGAAGCTACTGGCCCCATGGGTAACAGCTGTTGCGCTCCTTCAATGGTCGTCACGGCCTGATAAGGCTGAAAGTTTTGCAACGCACCTTGTTGAATAAAAAACAGTGCGATCAACAACGCCACAGGGGCTAACACCCATAACGTGATGCGTAGCAGATCGACCCAGGCATTCCCGAGTGTGCTCATGCTCTGGCGGGTAAACGCGCGGATAAGGGCAAAAATCACCGCAATCCCGCTGGCGGCAGAAAGAAAGTTTTGCACCGTTAAGCCCGCCATCTGGCTGAAATAGCTCAACGTGGTTTCACCGCTATAAGATTGCCAGTTGGTGTTAGTGACAAAGCTGACGGCGGTATTCAGCGCCAGATCCCACGACAGCCCCGGCAACTGTTGTGGATTAAGTGGCAGATAGTGCTGGCCGAGCAATATAAAAAACAGCACCGCCAGCCCCAGCATGTTCAGGCCGAGAATGGCAGAGAGATATTGCTTCCAGTTCATCTCACGGTCAGAGACGCCAAGTACACGAAAGAGTACGCGTTCAACGCCCGCTGTACCGGGAAGAGGAATATCATTAATCAGCCGCGCCAGCCCGCTGCCTAAAGGGCGCGCCAGCACCATTAACACCAGTAAAAATGTGGCGATCAGTAAGAACCCTTGCGCAGCCATCAGAACGCCTCCGCATTGATCAGGGCATAAACCAGATAACCCAGTAATAAAAACACCAGCAACACGCCGGCTATCACGCCTGCACTCACAGTGCACCTCCAGTGGCCTAAAAGTGATACCGGAAGGGTAGAATTCTGGCTGCAAAGATTTCGCAAAAATCTGCGGACGGGGTGTAAAAAAAGTATAAAAATGGCAAAAGCCATGACTTAACTAATGATTAGTATTAATTTAACTTTTATGTAACTTAATTACATGTTGAATGTAAATAAACCATCAATAAGCAAAAATAAGTGGTCGGATGAGTAGCAAAATTACACAAAAGGCGGTACTATTTTCATCAGATAAACAAATTCATTTTTCCGGTGCCATTCACCGGGTAGGTACAAAAGGGGGAGAAAAGTATGGAACTCTACAGAGAATATCCTGCATGGCTTATCTTTTTACGCCGTACTTATGCGGTTGCAGCGGGCGTTCTGGCGCTGCCTTTCATGCTTTTCTGGAAAGACCGCGCCCGCTTTTACAGCTACCTGCACCGCGTCTGGTCGAAAACCAGCGATAAACCGGTGTGGATGGATCAGGCCGAAAAGGCAACTGGTGATTTTTATTGATTGTTGAGTTCTGAATACATTGAAAACCGCCAGCGGAAACGCTGGCGGTTTTTTTGTATCAGGAAGATGTTCAGAGGAATATTTAGACACCGTTATACCAATCGAAATATATATTCATGAAATGTATATAAATATTTTCCTAATAGTCGCTATCTGACGGATATCTCACTTAAGTCTTTCTTATAAATCTGTAGGGTTTTGCCTGTCAGCAGACAAATAACCCGATAAAACAAGGATGAGAAATGAGCGGAAAACCGGCGGC